>JACCRE010000258.1 GCA_013813775.1 Planctomycetaceae bacterium | reverse complement strand
GCAACCGCGCGTGGCGCGTGCCCTCGGCCGGGGCGGTGTCTGTGACGATGTAGACATGCCCCGAACTGGACCAGGCAGGATCCGACCAGCCGCTGCCGCCGGTGAGCGTCCCCGTCTCGAAACCGTCCGCAGCCACGGACGTCGGAGAGGCGTCGGCCACCGTGAAGTTCGCGTCCGAAGCGTCCGCGGCACTGTTGCCGGCGGCGTCGCGGGCCACCACACGAACGCGGCCCTGAGTGGTCGCCGTGGCCGGCAGCGTCCAGGCGTAGGAGCCGCTGTTGGACAGACCCGCGACGATCAGCGTATACGTGCTGCCGCCGTCGGCCGAGTAGTAGAGGTCCACCGACGCCACGGCCATATTGTCCGTGGCCGTCCAGGTGATGGTCGTGCTCCCGCCCGTGGTCAGGTTCTGGCCGCCGTTCGGCGACGTCAGCTGCACCACGGGGGCCGTCGTGTCGGCAGTGGATCTGTCAGCACCGTATCCAATCGCGGGGCTGTCGTGCCGGAGGCGGAGATCATATGTAGAAGCGTTCTGAAACCTCGGGTCGATGCCATAAACGCCTCCCGTCTCGGGAGAGGGAAGGACTGGCACGCTAGCCGCCGGGCTCGAAACGTTATACCACCAGTTCTCCACGAACCTGAATGTCGCCGGCTCCGTACCGGACCCGATATTGACAGCCGTCGAGAGACTCGAATCCCAAACGATGATGTTCCGTTGAATTACGCCGTTACGGCTGTCGATGAAGCCAGCATCCGCCTGCTCATGGAGGATTCGGAATATCCATTTCGTGGGACGGTAGATCGTATTGTTCCGAACAAGGCCACCTTCACTGTTCACGAACGCCACGGCCGATTGGCCGCCGATGAACACATTGTGTTCGACGGTAATGTCCTTCGCCTCATAATTGATCGTCGAAGCGGCAGGCCGGAACCAATACAGATCAGTCGTTCCGCCAATCTGAACTGCACGCAGTCCAGCATTTTCGAACCGGTTTCCAAGAATGAGGACATCGCGACTGCCCCCCTTTGCTTGGATTCCCTTTGTCACACCATTTCTGAAAATGCTACCTTCGACGACTCCGTCATGGCAACCGACCATATCGATTCCCGCACCACCCGTACCCCATGCCTCGAAGACGCAATTCGTAACGCGGAACTTGTCGACGCCTGAAAGCTTGATGCCGTCGTGGTTGCCCGTCCCGAGGTTCCGGACGAGCAGGTTGTCGATCAAAATGTCGTGCGACGGCGGATCTGAGGGATCACCGTCATCAATGTTCAGTCCGTTGCCTACGGTGTTTTGGAAGATCAGGTCGCGAACCTCGAGATAGCTCGCACGTGAGATCTGCAGGATCTGGCCGCTTGTGTTGCCATTGTCGAACACCGGCCTCCGTAACGGGTCTAGCGCTCGGATCACGATGGACGCCCCAGCCTGTCCGTGGATGTTCGAAACCCAGATCTTGCCCGCGTAATTCCCCGGCGCTACAAGGATCTCATCACCCGGCTGAGCCGCTTTGAGGGCATCTACGAACTCCGCCCGCGTCGAGACGACAACTTGTCGGCTCGCAGCGGCGAAGTCGAAGTCGACTTCGGTTTGCCCCTCTGTCGCATCGGACGAGGCAACGAAATCGACAGCACTTAGCAACTGCCGCGGTTCCAATGCCTCAATGGCGGCTACCGGGACACGTGAACGAGCCGCAGAAGAGTTGCGGACATTTTGTCGACCTACGAAGGCGCGCAGCATGCTGCTTCCCTGCAGTGAACGATTGGGCACAAACGCTCAAGGGCGTTGCCACCATCGACTACTGACGTAGAAGTGAAGGTTGGGACGGGCGGAGAGAGAGGAGCAGCGACATCGACGATTCGTCGACAAAATCACTGCCGATCAAATGCGGCTAGGTGACCGCTGCGGCATGAACACCGCACGTCGCCGGCCCAGGCGACCTCCAAATATCAGCCGAAAAGTGTACGAATGACATTGATTTCGGCAACTTCCGGAGCATCATAGGAGGATATCCCCGAGGTGCAAGTCAGATTTTTCAACTCATGAAGAGTTTTCCTGATCCCATCAGATTTGGATCGGGTTTTCACCGTTCGACATCAAGCAGGTTGCCGAGCGTGCGGACGGCTTCATAATCAGAAACACGTCTGCAGCGTTTCCCTCCGAAGGCTTCGACGCATTGGGCGGAGCGCGTTCCGGCGGCCGTTGTGGCTTGACCCCGTCTGGACAAATGTAGCCTCTATGTGATCCGTGTCGCACGGCACTTCCGATGGGTCGGGCGGTCCGCGAGTTCCGCACACGTCGCCACTTCACTCCTCCCCCAGCTTTCTTTCCATGGCATCGAAGAAGACGCTCGCTCCTGGCTTTGAGCACCCTACCGCCACTGAGCCTCCACAGGGCCGGCGTGAGACGACGAGCCGCCCACGGAGGGTCATCCGGCGGCTTGACGGGCGCGTGCTGCTGATCGCACTCGTGGTTTTCGCGGTTCTCGGCGGAGCAGTCTACGGACTTCACGTGATCATGGTCGGTCGCAACGCCGGCGTCCTGCTCGACCAGGCCAAGGTTGAGGAAGAGAAGGGCAACTTCGGCGAAGCAGCGGAGCATGTCTCTCGCTATTTGCGGCTGCGACCGAACGATGTCGATGCGATGGAGAAGCTGGCGGGCCTGCTTCGTCGCTCGGCGAACTCTCGTCAGGGCTGGGCGGGAATTCTTTCCTCGCTCGAACAAGTGTTGCGACGGGAGCCGGATCGCCACGAGGCTCGCCGCACCGCTATCGAGACCGCCTTGAAATTGAGGCGTTTCAGCGATGCCGAGACGCACCTCAATATCCTGGCGGAGCGACAGCCGGAGATGCGACAAAGTCCCGAGCTGATGCTCGCTGCGGCTCGCACATCGGTCGGACTTGGCGACAGAAACAAGGCAGTTCAGCGGTATCTTGCAGCCATCGATCAGGCCCCGGCGACGGTGCCCGCGTATGCAGAACTGGCGGAACTCGTTGCAGCGAAACCGGCAGACCTGCCGTCGCGAGCCGACGTGCAGTCGCCGAATCACACATGGAAGAACTCGGCGTTGCCTGAGTTCTTCCCGCAAAAAAAGGGTGAGAAAACCGCGGTTGAAGTGTCTTCAGACCTTCTCAACGAGATGATTCGACAGGGTAAGCCTACAGGACAGGCTTATCTTGCACGCGCAAGCTACCGCAGCGCACATGGTGACCTCGCGGGAGCGTCGGTTGACCTAAAACAGGCGATGGAAGCCGAAGGCACCGCTGCGTCAGAAGTCTACGGCGTCGCCGCCGCAGTCGAGCTGGCCCAGGCTCGTGCTTCAACAGCCGCCGGAAAGACAAGTGAGGCCGTCCAGCACCGGGAATCGGCTCGTGATTTTGCGGAACGGGGACTGAAGGCCGACTCCCCGGATCCGAAGCTGCATTTACTCCTCGCCGAGATTTCCCTGGAAAGCCAACCAGGAGCCGACCGTGCGCAATTGCTCGCCGATGCCGAAAAACATCTTCGCGACGGGCTGGAGCAGGTCGCGAAATCGCGGCAGGCATTGCAACCCGGCGATTTTGAGAAGGCGGAACGCCTCGTCGAGACAGAAGTCCAACTACGCTGGTCGCTGACCGATTTTCTCATCGACCGGTTGGCACTCACCGAAAAGAAGGACTCCGTAGAGGCGCTGCGGCGGGTCGCCGACACCGAGTTGGCGGCACTTCGCGAAAGCGGTTGCCGTCCGGAGCTGATCGATCTGCTCGGGGGCCGCTTGCTGCTGCATGATCACCAATGGGCAGAAGCGATTCGTCATTTGGAGAGGACTCGGGTCGCCTTGGTCGCGTTTCCGGATCTCCGCAAGCGAGTCGACATGCTTTTGGGTGAAACCTACCGCGTCGTCAACAATCCCGACCGTCGCGTAGAAACGTTCCGCCGCGCCCTCGCTGATGACCGTGTGTGGGAGCAAGGGGGGGTCCTGCTCGCGAAAGCACTGGCAGACGCAGGCCGTACCGATGAGGCCATTCAGCAGTACAAGCTTGTTTCGCAGGTGCCGGAGGCGGCTTTGGAGGCCGCCCGACTCACATTGCTTCGTGAATGGCAGAAGCCGGAGGGACAGCGCGATCTGTCGGCGGTGGATCAGCTTCTCGCGTCGACTGCCGGCTCCGAGTCCCTTGCGCCGGCGGCCTCGCTTGTGCGTGCCCAACGTTCGATGGCCGCCGGCGACGTTGAGGAAGCTTCCGCCTCGCTGGCGAAAGCGTCCGAGGAGTTTCCTGACGAGATCTCGCTCTGGCAGGCTTCGGTGGCGCTCGAAACTCAACGCGCCGATCTCGAAGCTGATCAGCGGATCGCAAAAGCCGAAGATCTTATTCGTGCAGCGGAAGTGCGATTTGAAGACCGGGTCGAGGTTCGCTTGGCGAAGGTCGAAGTCGCTCGGCTGCGCGGGATGGAAGCCTTGCGTGCGGAGTTGGCAAAGCAGGCGGGATCCGCAACCGAACTGAAGCCGAATCAACGGGTCGAACTCTTCGAGAATCTTGTGCGGTACGCCGCGTTGACGAACGAGCCAAAGCGCATCGAAGAGCTTTGGACCGCTATCGTCGCCATTCGACCAGATTCGATCCCGGCGTGGCTCGCACTGGCGAATTTAAGGATCGAGGCCGGCGACGAGACCGGTTCTCAAGCGGCGATCAAGGAAATCCGTCGCATCGAAGGACCGTCCGGCCCCAACGGGGACTACGTGGCAGCTTTGTGGCGCCTGCGGGAAATCGCCTCCGATGAAGCATTGCGAAAGAAACCGACAGAGCTCGCGAAAGAATTGTCGGTACAACGAGAATCGCTGAAACGCGCGGCGGATCAACGCCCCTACTGGGCGGCCCTTCCGCGACTGCTCGCCATGCTCGAAACCATGGCAGGCAACGGCGATCAAGCGTTCGCTCACTACCAACGCGCCTTTCAGCTTGGCGACCGCTCCGTGCAGACTGTTCGCGGACTCATTGACTATCACTATGCGAAGCAGGCCTATGAGGCCGCCGACGCGGTGATTCAACAGGTCGAGCGCGAAACGCCGGGCGGCATCTCATCCGATCTCGCACGCGTTGCCGCTCAAGTGGCGTTCGCACAAAAGCGGATGGACGCCGCGATCGACTGGACCAAGCGCGCTTCGGCCGGCGACGAGGGACTGCACGACAGCTTGGCCCATGCCCACCTGCTGTTCCTGAAGTATCGATTGCTTTCTGAAGACGCCCAGCAGAGGGAAGAAGGCAAGAAACTGCTCGATGAGGCCCGAACGCTCTATCGCGGGGCCATCGAAAAAGCACCTGATAAGCCGGAAACCTGGTTCGCGTACATCGTCCATTTCTGGAGGCTCGGCGATAAAGAGACGGCGTTGGCCGCGATCGAAGAAGCCAAAACCAAGCTCCCGGCCGAGCCGGCGGCGGAACGGCTTGCCAGCCTCGCACAGTACTACGAAGTCGTGCAGATGCCGGCGGAGGCGGCGAAGCATTACCGACTCGCCGTCGAAGCCAACCCGTCCGATCCGCGACTTCGTCGCGTTGCGGCGGATTTTTTCTTCCGCACGGGTCAGCTCGCAGAAGCGAACGCTCAACTCGAGTATTTGCTGGATCCCAAGAACAAAGTCCCCGAGTTCGACGTCACTTGGGCGCGACGCGGCCGCGCATTGACGACGGCGGCAGGCGGTCGTTACGAGGATGTACGCCAGGCCTTGAGCATGCTGCGCGGACAGTCACAGTCTCAGGAAGAGGCCACCAAAGATCTGCGCGCCCAACTGGCGGTGCTTTCAAGCCAGTCGACTCTCCCGGATCGGCGTGACCGCATCGCTCTTCTCGAACAGATTCAATCTCGCGATTCACTCAGCGACGCCGAGAAGCTCCACCTGGCGAGCCTTTATTCGCAAACGGACGCTTGGGCGAGGGCGCGTGAGGTTTACCAAGGGTTGCTTGAGAAGAACTCGGGCAATTCGGTGGTGCTCAGTGAATATATCGCGGGCGCATTGAAGCATGAGAAGGCCGATGCGAAGCTCGCTGCGTCGGTCCAGCCACGTCTTGATCAGTTACGGACGCTTGAACCGCAGACGATTCGGACGGCGATCACGGCGGCTCGCTTCGAGAATGCGTTTGGTCGATCGGACGCTGCCGCGAAGATCCTCACCGATCATGCTGAGCGCATGACTGCCGCAGATTCGGCAGACGGAGAGACGGTTACCGCACAGGAACGGGTCGAGGTTCGGATGGCGGCGGATGCCGCCGAGGATTTGAAGCTCTTTACCGCTGCCGATTTGTTGTTCGCTGCGGTCGCAGAGCACGCCGAACGTCCTGAAGACGCGCTCGTGCTTGCGACGTACTTGGGTCGGCGCGGTCGCTATTCCGAAGGATTGGACGTCTGCGAGCGGTATGTAGCAAAGGCGTTGCCCGACGCGACCGCGGTGACGGCGGTCAATGTGATTTCAACGGGCCCGGTTCCGGCCGAGCAGATCGCCCGCGCCGAGAAAGTGGTTCTCGCCGCGCAGGCGGCCGAACCAGAGTCGAACCGGATTCTGATCTCGTTGGGCGGACTGCGAAGCATCCAAGGCCAGCACGAAGAGGCCGAATCGATCTATCGCCGCGTTCTGGCGGCGCAGCCAGAGAACGTCGCGGTGCTCAACAATCTCGCCTGGCTGCTGGCGTTGACGGGGCATGCTCCCGAGGAGGCGTCGCGTTTAATCGAGGATGCAATTCGCCTTTCGGGTCCGGTGGCGGCTCTCCTCGACACGCGTGGCACCGTGGAATTGTCTCGAAAGCGAGTTGACAAGGCGATCGCCGATTTGCAAGCCGCCTACGCCGATACGCCCACGCCCTACATCGCTTACCACTTGGCATTGGCCTATGACCAAGCCGGAAACCGCGAGGCAGCCCGCGAGAGTTTGAAAAAGGCAGCGGACAGCGGCCTCTCGGTGCAAGAACTTCACCCCGCGGAGTTGGGGACCTACCGACAGCTGCTCGACAAGCTGGGCATGCCGGCGTCGCGTGCGTAAAACCTGCTTCTGCTTGAGCTTCTGGCTGAGGCGAGCGACGGCAAGCACGGCGATCCGCCGTTCGTTTTCGGCCATTCCGGAAAACCTTCGCCCATATAAAGGGTTTTTCATTGACTCCGGTCGGGGGCTGCCCCTAGACTGAACTCCTGACTTCTCCTTCAGGGTCGAGTAGATGCACGTGTGGCTCCGCCACTTCTGCTTGTGCTTCGTTGCCATCGTCGGCTCGCTGGCCGACGCGCGGGCTGCGTTTCTGCCGCCGGAGTTAGAGACGGTCACCAGTAGTCCCGAGCGTTCAAGCGACCAGCGACGCGAGACGCCTCCTCCCGAACGGCTCGAGGTGGCCGCGTTGGCAACTGCCAGCATGGCGGGAACCGGTGCGCCGTTGATCACTTTAAGCGGAGGGGCGCAGCTCCTCTGCCCGCTGGCTGTCGCGGCGGTCGAACCGTACGCGGTATCCTCTCGCCTGCAACCCGCCCGCGAGCGAGTCTGCACCTCTCAGGGCTTTCTGCTCGACATCTTGCGCCCGCCTCGAGTCTGAAGGTTGAAACCCGCCATCGCATCGCTCGTTGTGCCTTTGGTTTTTCAACTTTTCTCTTCAGACTCAAGTTAAGGCAATTGAAATGTTAAGGCGAGTTTTTTCTAGAACCTGTGGTCGTGTCGTTTCGGCCGCTGCCGTTGCAGCCGCGCTTGTTTTCGCGACTTCGACGAGTGCCGACGCCGGCATGATCCAGTTGAGGATTACGTCGGATACGGACCCCGTCGGGACCGGATTTATTACCGCAAGTTCTCCACCGGGGACTGTGACTTTCGATGGAGATATCGGTAATTTTCGTATCCGTATGGCTACCGGATTTAGCCTCGTTGGGGGATTATTGAATATCGATGAGGTCAACGTCTCTTTCATCAATGGTGCCACCAGCGGAACGCTCACGATCGAGTTGTCCGCCAACGGCTTCACCCAGCCTGTGGGACCATTATCTTTGGCGAGTACCGGTACGGCGCGCTTCACTGGAAGTTCGGCCGGGCCGAGTTCGGTAGATTTCCAAAGTTTTTTCCACAATAACAATAGTTTGATCGCCGGTGCCGGGGCTAGTTCGCCCGGCTTTACGCTGACTCCCGGGCCGTTGCAGTCCATTACCGGGCTATCCTCGGATTCGGATTCGGATCCGTTGACGAGCGTCTTTCGCACGTCGGGAACAAGTCAATTCGCCTTGAGCAGCAGAACCGTGATTCGTCTCTTCGGTGCCAACTCGACGGTTTCTACTGTCGGCACGACCTTAGCGGTTGCGAGACCAAATGGTGCTCCGAATCCCTTGCCTGAACCAGCAAGCTTGGCGTTGGCCTGCATGGGTCTCGTCGGGTTCGGTGGTTACGCTCGCCGCAAAATCAAGGCCCGTGCCTGATTTGATCGAGCGTTATGTGAATCAATGAGAAAGCCGTCGCAGCCAAAGGGCTGCGGCGGCTTTTGTTTTGTTTGCATTCGGGCGAGCAAGAGGGCTGACAGTGCCTCGCTCGCCTTTCAGAGTTTGCCTGCCACAAAGAACTTTCAGCGGGATCGCAGCCCTGCTTTCCACTCGGGATCCTTCCAACGAGCGACGCCACTCGTCGGCGTGATCACCGGGTGGGATTTCACCGTTTCAGGCTCTAGCGGCGGGAAATCGTCATTCATCGGCGGAATCGGCTGGAGTTCCGCGGGCGGCAGGCTCGGCGGGGCGGGCGGAGCCATCACCGGCAACGGCATCGCGGGAATCGGTGCGGCTGGCGGCGGGGGTGAGCCGACGTCGCAGTAACGGCAACCCAAGGTGTGCTCGGGGAAGCGGCGCCAGCAGGTTTGGTAGTGCCCGAAGTTCTCCATGCACCAAGGCGGACACTCTGGGTGATTGAGGTGCCGCGTGTTCTGGCGGGTGACGTAGCGGTCGCGATGGCCGGGGCGGAACTTCTCCCAAAGCTCGGCGCACCACCCCTTCTCGTCGTCGCAGCCGACGCAGGCATTCGGATGCGGCATGACGACATGCCCCGCCGTCGCGTGCGACACATGCCGCACCGCCGGCTCCGCCGCTTCGACCCGGCTTGCGAGACCGCAGACGGCGGCGGCCAACATCATTACAGTGATTGCTCGGCCCCCCATGGCCATGGCGCGCTCCTTCATCCTTGGAGTTCCATCAGCGGCGATGCCCACCGATGGAACGGTGCAATGCCGTGAATATTCTCTGGCTCGGGATGGTGGGAACAGCCCCACCGACTTCTCTCATTGCTCAGCGAACCGGCGACGCGGCGTTGCCGGTTCCGAAGTATCGCCCGTAATTCATGAACGACGTCGTGTGCCCGGTCGTCCGCAGCGACGAGCCGGGTCGGACGCGCGAGCCGATTTGTTCGATCGATTCGCCTTGGCGAGCGATCTGGCTCTCGGCTTGATACAGGTTCTGATTGAGGCCTTGGTAGGCGCTTCGGAACTCCGTCTGTGGCCGGTAGAGCTGATAGTAATTGAAACCGGTGGAATTGTTGTCGTTCAAGAGGTTCAAATAGGGGCTCAGCGGCGGATTCCGTGGTCGACCAAATCCCGGTGGCTGAGCAGCTGCCGGCAACGTGGCCGCGCCGATCGTCAGGCCGAGCAATATTTTTGACGGGCGCATGTCCGACTGCTCCTATGTTCGCTAGACGACCGGGCCGCATCATGTCGCCGATTCGCGACCATCTTCATCTGAGATTCTACCGCCTGGGGAAGTCGTAGTGTGTGACAGCTTCGGCTATCCTCAGAATCCGCCGCCGCCACCGACACCGCCTCGGGCACCCTGCTGTTCGTAGAACTCGATTCTTTGCGACAGGCCGAGTCCGAGCAGCCCCACGCCGAAAACGCGTTCGACGGGCGCGATGAGCTTCGCGAGGAAGTTGTTCGTCGCCATCAGGTGATCGGCCTCAATGAAGATGCGATCCCCCGGTAGCAACTGGTAGTTCGTCGTCGTGATGCCTTCGCGGGTGATCTCTTCCCAATGGACGTCGAGCACCTGGGCGCATTCCGCGCCCGACGGGGCGGGGCGAGCGACCCAAATCTTCTTGGAGGAGACCTCGGAAAGACCCTGGATTTGCGAGATCGCGTCGAGGACGGTTTCGTTGCCGGTGACGGGAAGCGTAACGACGCGCTCGCCGTAACCGCCGCCGTCGGTCACGACGTACACCTTCTTGCTGTTGTACGAGAGGACGTCGACGCTGACCTCCGGCGATTGGAGGTGCGCCGACAAATGTGACTCGACGTGATATTTCACCTCCTCGAGCGTCATGCCCGCGACATAGACGGAGCCGTAGACGCCGAGGGAGATCGTGCCGTCCAACCGGACGAGATGCTCGCCGGCGACTTGCTGGAGTCCGGAGATGTCCGGAAGAGTGACTGACACCAGCGGATCCTTCAGGCCCACGGGATTGCCGGCCTCGTCTGCTGTGTAGCGTTTCAGGTGTTCCGCGATCGCCTGCTCCGCCTGTTCCGGCGTGAGACCTGCAACTTGCACGGCGCCGTAGATCGGCCCCAAATTGAGAGTTCCGTCCGGCTGGATCAAATAAGGACCGCTGACGTGCTTGAATCGGACCTCGAGATCCGTCTGATACTGCGACTCAATCGGGTTCGCCTGTGGATCGACCGGTGTAAGCGGTTCAGGATTTCCCAGCATTACTTCAAGAGTGTCGCCGGCCCTCAATGGGGCGCCTTCGGGGCGGATGTTATTGACGCTCTCGATCAGCAGGATATCGGGTGGCTCGACGCGATAAACTGGCAGCGAGACCTTTTCGAGTTCTCGCGGTACGGGTGTCACGTTGAGCCGGGCAACGCTGCTCGTGGCGGCCGTGCTTGCGCATCCTGCCGCACCTGCGACCGCGCAACTCAGCGCGAGCATCAAGAACTGCTTCGAAGGCGAAAGCATCGGCAATCTCCGCTGCGTCAACGAACCCGGACTCCAGTGGCACCGTCACGTCTCCCACTATCGGCGTGTCCGTCTTGATCGCTTCAACAGGCATTGACGTACCGCGAGGCAATCACCGCGGAACCGACGGATTCGGCATTCTGGATACTTTGAAACGCGCCATGACCATCGAAGTGGAAAACTCCATACGTTGGAGCAGCGCTCTGCTCAGGGCAATCGCACGAAGTTCGGCCATTCTGACGTAAAGCCTTGATGTAAAACAACCTGCGGTAATCGTGAACTCAAGGCCTCTGATTCCGCAACTCCAACGGCGACAACCGTTTGCGAATGTCGTACGATCGCCCTGGCGCTCTGCTTTAGACGCTCAGGATGCTTCGGAAGCAAGATTTTCGTGAAAACTTTAAGGGTTTTCCCGTCCCTAGGTGGGTTTTCTAATTGAAGGTGTTCCGCGCCCCGGTATTCTATGGATCAACGGTGAAGTGATCTCGCCCCTCTCCGAGCAGCCTTCCATGAAGGAAGGCTGACGATTCCTCTCTGAACGCACTTTCAGAGAGTGGCCACCCTCCGATGCCGACGGCGTGGCCACGCCTTCGGCGGCCCTACCTTGAAGTTCGCCGCATCTATGCCGGCTGCAACGCCCCAATTCGAGATTCGGAAGCTCCTACCGGTCATTGCATTGATCGGCCTGCTTGCGATCGCGTTCGGCCCCGTGCTGTGGGATCTCTTCGGGATCTGGGAAAGCAATCCACAGTATTCGCATGGCTACCTCGTGCCGGTTTTTGCCGTCGGGCTATTGTGGCTGCGGCGTGATTCGTTGCGCGTGGAACGACTCCGGCCGAGCCTGTGGGGGCTTCCGCTGATCGCAGCGGGCCTGCTGCTGAGGCATGTGGGCGGCTACGTTCATATCGGCTGGATCGAGCAGTTCTCGCTGGTCGCCTGCTTGCCTGGCATCGTCGTTGCGATCGGGGGCGCAGAAGCATTGAGGTGGTCGTGGCCGTCGCTCGCGTTCCTGTTGTTCATGCTGCCTCTCCCTTACCGGTTGGAGGTCGCCTTGCAGGGTCCGCTGCAACGCATCGGTACGGTTGCCAGCACGTTCGTGATGCAGACGGTCGGGTTGCCGGCCATCGCGACTGGCAACGTCATCGACGTGAACGGACGGCGGATCAACGTCGCCGAAGCCTGCAGTGGCCTGTCGATGTTGACAATTTTCTTCGCTCTGTCGACGGCCGTCGCCATGGTCAGTCGCCGTTCGCTTCTGGAGCGGCTCACGGTCGTGGTGAGCGCGTTGCCGATCGCCATCATCGCGAACGTCTTTCGCATCACGTTGATCGGTAGTTTGACGTTTCTGGGTTATGATGCCGGTCTGGTGGACGCGATTCACAATTGGGCGGCCCTATACATGATGCCTCTGGCACTTGGTTTGCTTTGGCTGGAATGTAGCTTCCTGTCGCGGCTTATCGTCGAGGAGGAGGTCGATCCGGTCCGGTCGCCACTGGCGTCCTTGGCGGGTATTTCCGGATACCCGACACTCGACCGGAAGAACTAAAGTGGTGGGCTCAGGCGTTTAGCTGCTTCTGATCTTTCTTCCATTTTCGTCGACGCCGCGTTTTTACATCTATCACGTCCTGAAATCCGCGTCTCATGTTGTCAGCTCCGCACTCTGCGACTCCCGCCCACGCCGCCCGGACGCCGAACGGCGGACTGGATGTCACAACTGTATTGCGGTCGTTGCGGCGGCGGTGGGCTCCCTGCGTGTTCCTGGGTGTTCCCCTGGCGGTCGTCTGCGGACTAGCCGCGTTTTTCTTCCTCCCGGCCCCCTACGTTGCCATCGCTGAGGTGTATTTCAAGTCTTACGACGACAACCTCGTGTTCGATACGAACGAACCGCAAGCGGATTTTCGCGTTCGGAAAGAGACGCACCAGCGACTGGTGACCAGCCGCGACGTGCTGACGGCGGCGTTGCGAAAACTCGATGTGTCGGCGATGAAGACGTTCGTCGGAATCCAGAATCCCGTCGAATGGCTGGCTGAAAACGTCAGTGTTCGCAGGGCAGGTGATGAGTTCTTCACGATCTCGCTTTCAGGCGAGGAAGCTAAGGAAATCGCCGACATCGTGAACGCCGTAGCCGGTTCTTATATGAGCGAAGTTGTCGAAGCGGACGTCGTCAAGCGACGCGAGCGACTGGCGGAGCTTCAAAAGGTGATCGATGGAGTCGAGGAAGACCTGAAGATGAAGCAGGAGGAGTTGCGTCGGCTCACGGAGATGACCAGCAGCGCGAGTTCCGAGCAATCGAGTCAGAAGCAAAACTTCGTGCTCGAAATGCAAATCGAAATTCGAAAGCAGATTACTCAGGTCGAGATGGCGTTGTTGCAAATGCGCATTCGCGAGCGGGTCCTGGGTGACGCGCCGAAAGACGATGCGAAAGACGAACTTGTCCCGGAAGACGTGCTTCAGAACCTCTTGGCTCGTGAGCCGGCCTATGCGGATGCCAAGTCGCGAGTTGATCAGATGAAACGGTTCGTTACCGCGACAGAAAACCGTGTCGCGGCGGGACATCGTAGCATCGCCGACGCGAGGAAGAGGCTTGAACTCGCTGAGGCGGAATTGCAGCAAACGGCCCTTGAATTGAAGCCGGTTGTGTTGAAGCAGATCGAAATCGAGCAGAAATCCTCGAACGTTGTGTCGGAACAGGATCTTCCGAATGAAATCGAGTCTCTTGAGAAAGCCCGGGCCGAACTCGATCGCGAACTTGAGCAGTGGAAGGTGACTGAACAGGAGACGGGGCTCTACAGTCTGCAGATTGCAGACGCGACCAAGGAACTCGGCCGCCTTGAGGCCTTGAACGAAACCCTCACAACCGAGCTTGAACGTCGGGAGTTCGAGCTCAAGAACGCGCGACTGCCGGCGAGAATCATCGAGGACGCGATCGCGCCGACCACCCGGAGTTTCAAGAAGAAACTCGCCGGGGTCGGGGGAGCCGCCGGAATCGCGCTGGCCCTGGTGATCGGCGGTTTCACCGCGCTCGACATGCGAGGCGGTCGCATCAGCACTCGTCAGGAGATTTCGGACACGCTGTCACTTCCAATCATCGCCACGATTCCCGCTCTTCCCAATTCCGCGATGAGCCCGGCTTCCGGCAGTCGCCGGAGTCGTCAGAAAACCATCTTTTGGACGAGTGCGCTTAAGGAGTCGATCGACGCGGCAAGAACGATGCTTTTGTCGTTAGCCGAGCGAGACGGCATGAAGACCATCATGATTTCCAGCGCGATGCCTTCGGAAGGCAAGACGACGCTCTCGCTGCATCTCGCAACGAGTCTGGCCAGATCTGGACGCCGGGTGATATTGGTTGACGCCGACTTACGGCGGCCGAGCCTCAGCCAGGTCTACGGTGCGGAAGGTCCAGGGGTCTGCGAAGTCATCCGCGGTGAATCGACAATCGACGAGGTGATCGTTTCAGGAAACATCGAGGGCCTGTCCATCCTGCCAGCCGGCGAATTTGATGAAGAGGTTCTTGAGCGAGTCGCTTTGAATGGCTTCGGACCCGCGCTGACGGAACTTCGCGAACAGTGGGACTTCGTCATCATCGACTCGTCGCCAGTCCTCCCGATCTGCGACGGACTCCTTTTTGCCACTCATGTGGACGGTGTGATTTTCGCGATTCGTCGTGATGTCAGCCGCCGGAGTCTCGTCGCCGCCGCACTGGACCGTTTTCGCTCGGTCGGTAAGCCGGTGTTAGGAGCCGTCGCCATCGGGCTGCATGACGACCCAGCGGGATACAGCGAGATGCGAAGGTATCAGAACCGCTATGGATACAGCCGCGCTTTAGCTGAATGTTGAGTTTGCTGATTGAGGCCTTTTCTAGATTCAGGTTCATAGCGTTGGACAAGACAAACATTACGAACCGGGCCGCGATTCCCATTGCCGCCGCAGTGCTGATTGCAGCGTCTGGGGTTTTGCATGCGGTTCAGACGGGGGCATGGGGGCGCGAGCAACTGCTCGCCGCCTCAGCTTCGCGGGTTGAGAAGCTGCCGCTCGAGATTGACGGATGGAAGGGAAAGGAACTCGAGTTCGATGCCAGGCAACTTAAAGTCGCCCAGGCTTCCGGGGCGATCTCTCGTACCTACACCAAAGCTGAAAACGGCGCGGTCCTTAATGTGATGATGCTGTGTGGTCCTTCAGGGCCAATCGCAGTGCACCCGCCGACGATCTGCTTTACAGCCGCAGGTTACGTTCAAGTGACAAAGCAGCGCCGCGTCGAGGTTTCCAGCCCGGATGGCCGCAAGTTCGGTAGCTTCTGGGTGGCAGATTTCGAGTGGCGGCAGGACGGCGGCATCCCTGATCGAATTCGAACCTATTGGGGTTGGTCGAGCGACGGGCAGTGGAGGTCGCCTGACTATCCACGCTACGAGTTCGCGGGCTCCCAGGTTTTACACAAGCTTTATGTGACGCGTCAGGTCGATTCTGAGCAGACGGAACCCAAAGTCATCGAAGGTTTTCTGCAAGATTTTCTTCCGACGGTGAACTCGCATCTTTTTTCAGCATAAGCGGTCGTCATCGAACCTTTTTTCTAACCGTATCGAGTTCGAAACGAACAGATCGGGCCGGGGACATGAATAGTCAACAGATTTCATTCGATGTCGCTGTTCGCACCGCGCCGCCGAAGCGGCACACCCCTCACCATGCCGTCGACTTCGCTGTGACAGGCGATTCGGTCATCGTACAACCGCTTCATAAGCGGTACGTTTGGGTGAAGCCGCTGATCGAGTACCCGCTCGCGGTCGTGATTTCGCTGTTCGCGATTCCGATCGTGTTGATTGCAGCGTTGGCGACGAAAATCACGTCGTCGGGACCGTGTTTCTTCCGGCAGACGCGCGTCGGCCTGAATGGACGCGAGTTTCAAGTCGTGAAGATCAGGACGATGGTCGTCGATGCCGAGGCACTGACGGGCCCCGTCTGGTCACTCTCAGGTGATCCGCGGATTACCCGCCTCGGCCGCTTTCTGCGGGCGTCGCACATCGACGAGTTTCCGCAGCTCCTGAACGTTCTGCGAGGCGAGATGAGCCTCATCGGCCCGCGGCCGGAACGACCTGAGTTCGTCGCTCAACTCGAATGGCAGATGGAGCACTACAGCCAAAGGCTGAACGTTCGCCCCGGCATCACCGGTTTGGCGCAAATGCTGTTGCCGCCGGATTCAGATACCGAGAGCGTCCGAATCAAGCTGAAGCACGACCTCTACTACGTGCGTCACATGTCACTGCTGCTCGACCTCAAGATCCTTGTCCATACGGCCTGGGATCTGACCTGCAGCCTGGCCGGCATCGCTCTTCGATTCCTCCAGTTGCCCCAGGGAGAAACTGTGATTGGATTCGAGGTGACTCGACAGTCACTTCAGGCTGTCAGCAGCGTCTCGAGTCACTGACCGCCGACGCGGTGCGTGCGATGGAAGGGAAGCCATCTGCCTCGCCGTCCCCTCACTCGGGCGACAGGCTGAACGGCTTCATCCTTAGATTGGCTTTTTCGCGTTAGTTGAAGACGGTTTTTCACGGAATCCGTCAAATCGTAGCATACGCTAGATGACCGTGAGCCTGTTTTTCACCCTCCAAGGCCGGTCCGGTACGCTCGGCGGCTCCTATCCGTCGCCCGTGGCGCGACGGACCGTCCTCCGCCACCGCGATGGCTTTCTTTCTCTTCCTGCTTGTCAATCTCGTGCTGTTCATCCGGCCGGCCGAGCTCGTTCCTGAGCTTGCGACGGTGCCGGTCTACAACATCGTGATTGTCGCCGCTCTCATCGCCGCCCTGCCGGCGCTCGTCAATCTCCTCACTCCCTCGTCGTTGGCCGCGCAGCCGCCGGTGGTGTGCGTGCTGCTCTTGTTGCCGGCGATCGTCGTCTCTTTTCCACTCGACTTAATTGGCTGGGGCTTACGGACGGCAGCCATGGATTTTCTCAAGGTCGTGCTTTACTTCCTGCTGCTGCTCGCCGTCGTGAATACCGAGCGGCGTTTGAAACAATTTCTATGCTTTCTCGCCGTCACGGTAGCCGTCTCTGCGTCTCTGTCGCTACTCCACGAGCGCGGAGCCATCCACCTACCGGCCCTCGAGTCCATCGAACAGAAACAAGTCGATGCGGATGGCAACGTCATCTCTTATCCGCGTCTACGCAGCACCGGCATCTTCAACGACCCTAATGACTTCGCGATGATCCTCACCATTGGGATCGTGGCCTCGTTGTACTTTCTTGGCGAGCGATCTTGGGGCGTCGCACGGATCGTCTGGCTCCTTCCGATCGCCCTCTGTGGCTACGCGTTTTGGCTGACGCGATCCCGCGGCGGGATGCTGGCGCTATTTGCGGCCGTGACCGTACTCGCGCATACTCGTTGGGGCTGGCGTAGGGCGTTGCTTGCGGCCGCCGTCTTTTCCCCCATCCTCGCACTCGGCCTCTCCGGCCGAGGAGAGGCTATGGGCAGCGGCACCGGGCAGCAGCGGGTCCAATTCTGGTCGGAGGGACTGCTTCTGATGCGCGACCACCCAGTATTTGGGATCGGGCACGGCAACTTTGTGGAAGAAATTCGGCACGTCGCCCATAACTCCTTCGTCCACAGTTACACCGAGCTCGGTTTCGTCGGAGGCACACTGTTTTTCGGCGCGAATGCAGCTGCGGCCTGGACGCTGTACAGCATCCGTCGGGATCCTGCCATGACGGAGTCTCCAGAACAAAAGCGATTGCTATCGGCCGTCGCCGCCATCTTACTCGGCGCCGTGGTCGCTCAGTTTTCGCTTTCCCGTGCCTACACGAACACGCCGTATCTTGCGATCGGCCTGGCGACGGCGTTCGCGGCGGTCGTACCGTTGTCGCGACCATACGAACTGCCCCGTTTCAGCCTACCTTTCATCTGGCAGTTGGGGGTCGCCAGCGCGGCGTTTCTCGTCGCGATTCAAGTCTATGTCCGCTTTTCCGTTCGCTGGGGGTAGAGTGTTCCGACCGCAGGAAGATGTGTCCGCGTGACGAAGCGCTGCCTAAGTTAGAATCGCAAGGGTATCCGCGGTGAGTTCTCTACGGCGTGTCGCGAGGAACGTGGCCTACAACTGGACGGGTTTCGCCGTCCAGATCGCGGTCGCGTTCTTTCTGACGCCATTCGTCATTCACAAGCTCGGCGACGCACGCTACGGCGTGTGGGCGCTCACGGTCAGCCTCACCGGCTACTACGGGTTGCTGGACCTGGGTTTCCGGGCGGGGTTGACGCAATACATCACACGCGCGCTCGCGGTCGGCGATCAACTGCAGGTGAACAAGACCGTATCGAGCGGGTTCGCTGCGCTGGCTTGTTGTGCGGGCATGCTGCTCTGCGCTTCGCTCGGCCTCGCGTTCTGGTCGCCGAGCTTCATCAACATGTCGCCGGAGATCACGCATGAGGTCTTCTGGTGCATCCTGATCGTCGGCGCCAGCGTCGCCGTGCAGTTCTTCTTTTTCCCGTTCTCAGCGGTTCTGACGGCGACGCAGCGGTTCGACATCGCAAACCTGATCGGCATCGGCATCCGCTTGCTGACGGCGATCGCGACACTGGTCGTTCTTGCTCGCGGCGGCGGCCTCGTCGGCCTCAGCATCGTCACGGCAACGGGGAATATCCTCGATTACGCCGCTCGGTGCGTCTCGGCGTTCCAGGTGCTCCCCGCCCTGCGCGTCAAACCGCACCTCGTCGGCTGGTCGGTTTGTCGCGCCTTGCTGAGTTTCGGCCTGTGGAACGTGCTGATCGCGGCGAGTGCTCGCCTGATTTCCTACACCGACGCCTTGGTCATCACTGCGTTCATGCCCATCGCGGCGGTCGCATGGTTTGCGATTGCAGCGAATCTGGTGCATCAGTTTTCCAGCATCTTCATTCCGATCGGTCAGGTCTTTTATCCGCTGATCGCGTCACTGGACGCGAAGAAAGATCAGGCGGAATTGAAGCGCGCGTACTTGACCGGCACGCGACTCGTGGCCGTCGTCGCCTGCGCCGTTGCCGTCATCGCAGGGGTGTTCGCACCTGAGTTTTTCAGGCTGTGGATCGGTCCTCGTTTCGTGGAGAACTCTGAGTTTCACTCGATTCCACTAATCTTTCGTTTGTTGCTCGTCGCCGCTGTCGCTTCGTCGGTGCAGAGGATCGGCTATCAGGCATTCATTGCCACGGGACGAGTCAGGCAACTGGCCGCGTTGCTGCTATGCGAAGCCGTATTCAATCTCGGCCTGAGTCTGATTCTCATAAGAAGCATCGGGCTTCTCGGCGTTGCGTTCGGCACTCTCGTGCCGGCCGTGACTTTCCAGTTTGTCATCCTGCCGCTCGTGCTCCACAAGCAAATTGGGGTACGCATGGCGGAATATGCACGATTGGTGCTTCTGCGGATGTTGGTTATCGCGGCTCTATTGTTGGCGTTGTTTCAGACTTACACGAATGTCTTCGAAATCGACGACTGGCCTGACCTCATGGTGGCGGGGATGTTGTCGACAGCCGCTGCAATGTCGATCGTACTGATGTTCGGCTGCGAAC
The DNA here is from genome assembly GCA_013813775.1 of Planctomycetaceae bacterium. Classification (GTDB taxonomy): domain Bacteria; phylum Planctomycetota; class Planctomycetia; order Planctomycetales; family Planctomycetaceae; genus JACCRE01. The sequence continues at coordinate 16,092 of JACCRE010000258.1, read as the reverse complement.
ACTCAGAGAGATTAGCGGTGATTTCCCAGATACGTTCATTTTGTCGCACCGCACGGCGCCGGCTGGCAAATGCCTGAGCCTGGGCAATAGGTCGTCCATCTTAGTGGCACTTCCGGGCAGCGTGGCCAGCAATCACTGTTTTGAGTTATGGCTCGACAAAGCAATTCTTTTTACAGCAGTCGTTCAAACATTGCCGCCTTCGAACCCTTTGCCCCGCATCCGTCCTCTGTGCATAAGCTATCCACAATCATACAGCATTTATTGACTCGCACCGAGCGGGAGTTTACGGCTTGGCGTCGCTGCGTACTACAGTTTGTGCCGGGCGAAATTGGCTGCTGGATGCGGCGCAGTTTCTACGGATTTCACGCCGGTCCGTCTACGCGGGTACTTGAGAATGTGATCGTCTACCATCCCGAGCGGCTTCTGATCGGAACAAATGTTGGAATCACATCCGGCACACAGATAAACGCGGGCGGTGGCGTGACCATCGAAGACAATGTTTTGATCGGCCCGGGATGTTTCCTCTGGTCGCAAAACCATACTTATCGTTCGTCGTGCAAGACGATTGCATCCCAAGGTTACACATACTCGCCGGTTATTATAGAGGCAGACTCTTGGATCGGCGCCGGTGCTATCATCCTTCCTGGCGTTTCGATTCGGCGCGGAACGGTCGTTGCCGCGGGAGCCGTAGTGACCAAGGACACAGAGCCGTTTACGGTGGTAGCGGGTATTCCAGCAAGACCGATTGGACGGCGCGAGTCATCCGCGATCGAGTCACCACCACCAACATCGCTTTCATCGTCGGGTCCGATCTACAGCTGTTTTCGGAATGTTTGACGAGCATGTAGGCTAGAGGAAGTTTCAGAACACTTATGTTCGATCGCTCAGAATGGTTTTGACCGGTTTGATTCGCAGGGTTTCCTGCGTTTTTCGAAAACACGCTCGGTGCGCAACTCCTTGCTCAGCCATCCCTTCAAGTTTTGAAACTACTTCTATAAACCTTGGCTTTTCTGACGTTTCGACGTGCTCAAAACCGACAGCCGTTCCTGAAACAGTTGTAGCGAGACACTTTGATCTATCGACCTTCATCGTTTGGTACTGTGGACACGGCCTCTTCAAGTCGAAACGACAAGAGATAAAACATGGGCTCGCTGACACGTCGCGTGAAAAACCGTATTCGTCGAGAGATGCTGAGGAAGTCAATCTGGGCGCGTCGACCGTTACGCGTGGGAATCATCGGCTTTGGCGGCATCGGCCCAGATCATGCTGACGCATTCGGGGATCTCGCGTCGACACATCTTGTCGCGGTAAGTGACCTAAGTCCTGAACGCCTGGGGCGGGCCGCCGCCCGTCGTCAGTGGCTACGGACTTACGTTGAGCATACGAGGATGCTCATTGACGCCAAGCCCGACATCGTGAGCATTTGCACATGGCCGCAGTCGCATCGGGACGTGTTGCTTGACGCCGCCCGCATGGGTGTTAAGGGCGTCATGTGCGAGAAGCCGTTGGCGCTTCAGGGCGAGCATCTGGATTCGATGCTCGCCATTTGCTCTGAATTTGGCATTAAGCTCGCGTGTGGTCACCAATACCGATTCCACCCAAACTTCGTACGTGCTCGAGCCGCAATTCGATCCGGCGCCATCGGCGAAGTCACCCACGTACGTGCGCATATTCGTAGCAGCCTCGCGAATAATGGTCCGCACCTTTTCGATACCGTCCGTTTTTTGTTGAGTGATCGTCCCGTCACCGAGATCTTCTGTGACTGCGATCGGCGCAATTATGTCATGGATCGTGGTTTGCCCGTCGAGCAAAGCGCGTCCGGCTACGTTGAGTTTCAAGGAGGCGTTCGTGTCACGTTCGTCACTGGCGCTCTCGCGCCAAGCTTCTTCGAAATCGAGGTTGAGGGACTGAAGGAGACGATCACCGTCGGACCGGAGGTGCTGAAGCTTCCTCATGCAGATCCCATGATCGGAAAGGCTGATCAGGCGCTTTACCGTAATAGACAGTTCGGGGAATTCATCGAATGGGTGCGCGGACGACGGCCGAACTACGACGCCGATGGAGTGACTGCGGCGGAATCCGCCCGAGTCATCGTTGGTCTCTATGAATCGGCTGCTGTCGGCGGGCCCATCAAGATGCCGTCGCCAAACAAGAGCGATGTCATGGCGACGCTTTTCGGTCTCGAACAATCATCAGACACCGCAACAAGTCCAACTTCCGCCACTTGGCCCACTAGCCGCGATCTCGCCATCAACGGCGGTAAGCGGGCGCTGGGCCGCTGGTTTTCAACCGCGCCCCATATCGGCCTTGCCGAAGCGCGCGGTGTGGCTGACGTCCTCCGTTCGAAGCAGTTAAGTTCCACGGAGGGGCGCGTGGTTCGAGATTTCGAACGCAGGTTTGCACGTGATTACGGTGCTCCGCACGCCGTAGCGTCGACTTCAGGGACATCCGCTGTGCATGTGGCTCTTGGAGCCTTGAATCTCCGCGCCGGCGACGAAGTGATCACGACACCGGTGTCAGACATGGGAACAGTCATCCCGATTCTCGCCTGTAACTGCACCCCGGTCTTTGCAGACATTGATCCGGTCAGCGGAAACCTGACGCGAGAGTCTATTGCAGCGGCAATAACGCCTCGTACCAAAGCCGTCATTTTGGTGCATCTTTTCGGGCGTCCAGCCGATCTTGACCCGATCTGCGAACTCCTGCGAAGTCGAAACATCGCATTGATCGAGGATTGTGCTCAGGCTCATCTTGCAGAGTACAAAGGTAAGCGAGTTGGCACGTTCGGTGATTTCGGTTGTTTCAGCTTTCAGCAATCGAAGCAAGTGACTTGCGGGGACGGAGGAGTCACGCTCGTCAACCAGCCGGATCATCACAAGCGTGCTGCGTTCTTCATCGACAAAGGCTGGGATCGCGCTGGAGGTGGACGAGCCCACCTGTTCTTTGGAATGAATTACCGGATGACGGAACTTCAAGGTGCCGTTGCCCGAGCGCAGATCGCTCGCCTCTCCGATTTGATCCGTGCCAGGCGGACCCAAGCCCACGCCCTAGCCGAACGGCTGGCGAAGCTTCCCGGCATCATCCTGCCTACCGACGACTTCGAGTCGCGACCGGCATGGTGGATGTTCCACTTCAACGTCGACGAACAGTTGCTTGGCATATCCACAAGCCAGGTTGTCGAACTGCTGAGAAGCGAGGGGGTGCAGGCGAAGCACGGCTATCTGAAGCGACCTCTCTTCAGCGAAGACATGTTCACCTTGGCGCGTTCGGGGGAAAACACCGGATACCCGGCATATCTCAACTCAGACCTGCGTCCGCCACTTGTCGCCGATTACCCGGGGATGCAAGAGTTTCTCGAACGCTCCGTCCTGATCTTCTGGAGCGACCGAGTTGAGCAGCGACATGTCGAGGGGATTGCGCTCGCGGTGAAGAAAATCTCCGAAGCGGCTCGAGAGTCACAGCAGTCCGCCAAGCTGGCCGTGGGCAAGCCACAGTTGTCGCCAGTTCCGGCCTAGATCGCAGTCACCTCTTATGAACGTTACGCATTTGATCCGATCCGGCAGGCGGCGCGTCAAGCGTTCCCTGTTGCCTCTTCGAAACAAGTGGGCGACGCGTCATCGTATCGTCGCAAGCCTTCGTCAACTCGGCGTGAAAGAGGGTGGAACCCTCTTGGTGCACAGTTCACTTTCTCGCCTTGGCTATGTTCCAGCCGGCTCCCCCTCGGTCATCAACGCTCTGACTGAAACTCTTGGTGTCGAGGGGACGCTACTGATGCCGGCCCATAGCTGGGAGGCCGTCAGTGCAGGCGAAAGAACGTTCGACGTTCGCACGACGCCAAGTTGTGTGGGCGCAATCGCAGAGGCCTTCAGAAAATCCTCCGGAGTGAACCGAAGCCTTCATCCCACTCATTCGATCGCGGCGCTGGGGCCTGGAAGCGAGTTCTTCAGATCTGAACACGAGCGGTGTATGACGCCCTGCGGCGAGGGGAGTCCTTATGCGAAATTATTAGATGGGCCGGGGCAAATCCTTCTTTTGGGTGTGGGTGGCGCATCGAATACCTGCTTTCATACCGTCGAGGCGTTTGCGAGCGTGCCTTACCTCATGGGAGATGCGACTGAGACATTCACGCTGATTGATGATTCCATGACGAGCCATTCGATTTCGATTCCTTTGCATCGGCCCCATGTCGCACGATGTTTCACGGAGGTGACCGAGTCACTTCTCAGCAGCGGCATTGCCGTTGCGGAGTACTGCTGCGAAGCGAGATTACTCTTGATTGACGCCAGGCATTTCCGGGATCACATGCTTGAGGCTCTCAAGCGTGATCCTCTGTGCCTCCTCGCGACATCGGAGCGCAAGAGATGGCAGTAATGCTGCCAACGAGCCTTTTATTGTTGCATCACGAATTACTGCAGAATAGAAAATGCCCCGCGTCCTCCTCATCTGTCCTCACTTCCCCCCGACAGCCGCGAGCGGCTCGTTTCGACTGCTGGGATTTTCACGTCATTTGCCAAAGTTCGGTTGGGAGGCGTCGGTTGTCGCTCGGACGCCCGTGCGAGCGGAGCCTCAAGATCCTTCGCTCGCCGCACTAATCCCATCCGAATGCAATGTGACGTACATCGCGCCTCCCGGAGGACGCGTCCCGGCATTGATCGACAGAGGGCTCCGAGCCGCCGGCATTCTCGATAAATCCTGGTCTTGGCAGAGATCGGCGTACGAGTCGTGTCGCAGGATCATTGCGGAACGGCAAATCGACGCCATCGTGACTTCGAGCCCACCTCACAGCGTGCATCTGCTTGGACTTGCGCTCAAGCGGAAGGTGGGATTGCCGTGGGTTGCGGACTTTCGCGACCCCTGGGTCGGCGACGGCGCGGCGCGCGGAATGAAACGTTTCGCGGCCCGCCTCGAAGCGAAAGTCTTGCGAGGCGCGGATGCGGTCGTGGCCAACGCGCCTTTGGCGCAGCAGGTTCTTGCCGAAGCCTATCCGGACATAGCAGACAAGCTCGTCACGATCACCAATGGGTATGATCCTGAAGCGATCCCGCCTCCGACGATTCAAGTATCGCCTCATTCGCCGATCACCATTCTTCATGCGGGCGAGCTTTACGCGGGTCGCGATCCAAGGCCGCTGCTCGACGCGATCGCGTCCATAAAGGACGCGTCGGATTTGGGCTTGCCTGAGTTTAGAGTCGCTTTTCTCGGTCGCCACAAATGGAGCGGGCTCGATTTGCTTGGGGAAATCAAGAACCGCGGCTGCGACGACATCGTCGACGTCGTGGAGCACCTGCCCTACGCAGACGCGAAACAACGAATGGTAGACGCCGGGATTTTACTATTGCTCGACAGCGCTGGCCGACAGGCAGGAGTGCCTGCGAAGCTTTACGAATACATCGGCTGTCAGCGACCCGTTTTAGCACTCGTGGAACAAGAAAGTGATTCTGCCTGGGTCCTCCGTGAGAGCGGCATGCGACATTGCATCGCCAATCCGGCGAGTGTGCCTGGGGTCCAACGCGCTCTAATCGATCTGCTCGTGAATCTAACCTCCGGCGAGACTCTAGATACTGGGCCAAGAGAAGCCTGTTTCAACGGTAGATTCACACGTGCCGAAAGTGCACAGCAGTTGGCGGCAGTACTGCGGAGAGTCACTGGCACGGCGAGCCAAGCCAAGCCATTTAATAGAAGCGATGCCTGTTTCGCTCCAAGGGCGGTTTGATGTCAAAGCTGACAAGGCGACTAGCACTTTCGGACGATCCGTTCGCGAAGATGGCTCGCTCGCTCTATCGTAAAGTGCGGTGTTTCAGCCTGCCGGCGCCTCGTGTTCTCGTGAGGCCGGCGTTGTGGCTTTTTATCTTAGCACGCGAAATGCATCACTTTTTCATGCGTGTCTTTATATGCGAACCGCTCTTCAAGGCCTATTGCGACGAATACGGTACTGGCGTTCGTACGGGGCCCTACATTCACTGGATACAGGGACGTGGGCGAATTGTCATTGGAGACAACACGAAGCTGGACGGAAAGTGTTCGATTAACTTTGCCGCCCGATACGTTGATACGCCGACGCTTCTGATTGGAAGTCACACAAACGTTAGCCACAACTCAAGGTTCACCGTTGGCAAGAGGATCACGATTGGCTCTCATTGTCGGATCGCTTCGGACGTGTTCATTTTCGACGCTAGCGGCCATGCCTCTGAACCTGAGGCTCGGAAGGCGGGCCGTCCATCGTCCGATGACGAGGTCCGGCCGGTAACCATCGAGGACAACGTCTGGCTCGGGCGACGGGTGACGGTGTTCCCCGGCGTTACGATCGGCGAAGGCAGTATCGTTTCGGCAGGTTCGGTCGTCGTCAGCAATGTACTCCCTTTTACGGTAGTCGCTGGCAATCCGGCTCGCCGGATTGGGACGCTGAAGCTGGCGGATAGCGTGTCCACCGATTCAGCAGATACGGTATTGGCAGTCGACGTGTCGGCGAAAGACCGCGCGCAGGTTTTACATCGTGATCAGGCCGGCTCCATAAACTAGGAAGAGCGAGTCGAAATATGAATGCCGACCGGCAACGATCCAAGATCAAAAGCGACCTCCGGAAGTTCTTCTCCGAGTCCTTCGGGTTCAACGAATCCGTGGACGTCCTTGATGACGCTGAATCGCTCAAAGATGCTGGAATCGTCGACTCCTTCGGCGTGATGTCCTTAGTCACGTTTTTGGAAGAGACCTACGACATCCAGGTCAAGGATGAAGAAGTCCTGCCGGAGAACCTCGATACGGTGGATCGCATTACAGATTATGTAATGCGGAAAACCGCTGCTGCGTCCTGAGAAACCGTCTGCGGTGACTCTCGCTGAATCGGGGAGATCGGGCCTGGCTCGCGACCAGCCACCCGGCTTTGGAAGTTAGTTGAGCTCAATCGTTGAATCAGCGGTGTCCCCTCAAAGGGACAGCAAGACAAGGATCGGTATGCGTCTCGAAGAACATTTGGAGACGATGGCGAGTCGGTCGCCTAATCGCGCCGCATTGATCGCCGACGAAGGTCGGCTGACGTACCGCGAACTTGACGATGCCGCCGCACGACACGCCGCACTGTTTGCGGCGTGTGGCGTGATCTCGGGCGATCGAGTGGTTCTCTGCGTCGACAACTCCCTAGAAGCCGTATCGGCGCTGTACGGCGTTCTGAAGGCAGGGGCAGCGTTTTGTCTTGTCAACCCGGCCACAAAAGCGGGAAAGCTCGCGCGAATTGCCGAAAGACTTCGCGCTAAAGTCCTCGTGATCCATCAGCGGCTGCTGCCAGCCGCGAACGAGTTGCAGGACGTGCCGGGACTCGTGGCGATGTACGTTGCGGGTCCGAATCCAAATGCATCCGCACCGAGATTGAGCGACGCCGTCGCACAGCAGGGCGAAGCTAAATGCGATCGAGGAGGCATTGATCTCGATTTGGCGTACGTGAGCTTTACCTCCGGTTCGACCGGCGAACCCAAAGGGGTCATGATGACCCACCAGAACGCAAACGCGGCGGTCTCCTCGATCAACACCTATCTCCGGTCGAGCGAGGATGATGTCGTGCTGAGCGCCTTGCCGCTGTCATTCAGCTATGGCCTCTATCAGGTGCTTTGCAGCGTGATGTGCGGCGGCACCGTGATTCTCGAGCGTGACTTCGCGTACCCGCAGAAGTTTCTCCAGCGCCTCAGCTCCGACTGCGTCACTGGCTTTCCGGTTGTGCCGACCATGGTGTCGTTGATCCTCGGCCTTAAGAACCTCGCGGACGTCTCGGCCCCGCAACTTCGCTACATCACAAATGCCGCTGCAGCGCTGTCGCCGGCACACGGCAAACGGCTTCGTGAACTTTTTCCAAAGGCGGACCTGTTTGCGATGTATGGAATGACTGAATGCGTACGCGGCACTTACCTCAATCCGGCCGAATACGACCAACATCCGCTTTCGGTCGGTCAGGCGATCCCGAATACCGAGGCTTGGATCGTCAGCGAGAATGGTGAACCGGTGGCGCCCGGAGAGGTCGGCGAACTCGTTATCCGCGGCGCGAATGTGATGGCGGGGTATTGGGAAGATCCTGTGGCTACCGAGGCCGTCGTAAGGCGGGGACGACATTCTTGGGAGCGGGTGCTGTGGACAGGCGACCTTTTCAGACGTGATCCTGAGGGGCGTCTCTATCACGTTGCTCGAAAAGATGACCTCATAAAGACTCGCGGCGAAAAGGTCAGCCCGAAAGAAGTCGAAGATATCCTCTACCAAATGCCCCAGATCGCCGAAGCCGCAGTCATTGGCAGTCCCGATCCGGTCTTTGGAAGCATCGTGAAAGCCTTCATCGTGCCCGTTGAGGAGAGCGAATTGACGGTGCGTCAAGTCCAACAACATTGCGCAGCTCAACTCGAAGATTATATGGTTCCACGTGCCGTCGAATTTAGAATGTCGCTCCCGAAAACAGCCTCAGGAAAAATCCGAAAGGCTGAGCTTCGGAAAGAGGCTGAAGCTGTCAAAAAAGTCATATAAATTGTTCTGTAGTACGTAGCTTGCAGAGACGCTGCTGCTTAAAAGGAAAAACCCGCGTCGCTCGTGGCGAAGCGACGGCCTTTATCAGTTTGAAAATGGTGAATTCTAGACCTGCGACCTTTCGAAAATTTCAAACATGGCGTGACACGAATGTCGTGGCAGCCGCCTACGTCGCCTACTTGCTTTTAGTCCTGGCATTCGCTTTCGCCCTCCACCAAGCAGATGTCACTTGGTGGGGGACGGTGCTCGCATTTGCACCGCGATGGCCGTTGGGTCTGCCGCTCGTCGCTCTCATACCAATTGCGTTAGCGAGGCGGTCGTGGCCTTTACTTTTGGTGCAGGGCCTCGCCGTCCTTGTGTTGCTCGGGCCGGTGTTGGGGCTGAAAGTCTCAGGCGTGGTTTCGGGATGTCCAAGCAAGAGTCGCGGTTTACGGGTGTTGTCGTGCAATGTTGGTAGCGGAAAGGCTGAAGTCCGTCTCCTGACCGACCTGATTGCCTCAATAGCGCCAGACGTGGTGGCGTTGCAGGAGTGTCCGACATCGGTGTCCGCCGAGGTCTTCGACGCGGCGTGGTTCGTTGAACGAGAGGGGCAACTTTGCGTTGCGAGTCGATTTCCGATCGTTCAGCACATGTCGATCGACCGCCGGCCGTTCGGTGGCTGGGGGGCCGTCGCCTTGGTCTGCCGGGTGACGACGCCGGACGGGCCAGTGGATTTCGCGAACGTGCATTTCACGACGGTCCGTCCGGGTTTGGAAGCCGTGATGGCCCGAAAGCTCGCGGGCGCTCCTGCCCTGCAAGCCTCGATCGATCGTCGATGGCGCGAATCCGAAGCGGTCGCTCAGCTTATTCGGTCGGGATCGGAGCCGGTCGTCATCGCGGGGGACTTCAATATGACGGAAGAGAGCGCCATCTTCAGGACGCACTGGTCTGATTACACCGATGCCTTTTCGGCCGCAGGCTTGGGTTTCGGGTATACTAAGCATACTGACTGGCACGGGGTTCGCATCGACTATGTGCTCGCCGACGCCGACTTTGACCTAGATTGCTGCTGGGTCGGTGACGACGTGGGTTCCGACCACCTACCCGTTGTTGCCGAAATGCGACGTGTTGCGTCGTCTGTCGACAGAATGCCATGAGCACCGCCACCGCCAGCCGAGAGAAGGTGAATGCCGCGAAGCCGCGAGGGCTTCGTGTCGTTCACGTCGTGCTGTCGCTCGAGTGCGGCGGGCTGGAACACGTCGTCGTGGACCTGGCTCAGACCGGGCGCGACGCCGGTCAGCAGGTCTCGGTGATCTGCCTGGAACGGAAAGGTGTTCTCGCTGGCAGACTGGAAAAGTCGGGCATCTCGGTACGATGTCTCGACAAGCCCGCCGGGCTGGGATTCTCGTTGATGCGCCGCCTGCTGAGGCCGCTGCTCAGGGAGATACGACCCGACGTCGTTCACTCACATCAAATCGGGGCGTTATTGTACGCCGGCTCGGCCGCGCGGGCCGTGGGCGTGCCCACGGTCGTGCACACGGAACACGGGAAACATTTTGGAGGCGGGGCGAAGGCGAGGTGGCTGGGCAGATTCGCGGCGCGGCACGCGGACCGATTTTTCTGCGTTTCGGGCGACATCGCCGAGGAAGTCATCCGCTTGCGGATCACCTCTCGTCAAAAAGTGTCGGTCATGCCGAACGGGATCGACACGGCGAAGTTCGGCAAAGATTGCGACGCCGCCGCTGTGCGGAGAGAGTTCGATATTCCTCACGATGCCCCGGTGATCGGAACCGTGGGCCGCCTGGCGGAGATCAAACGGCAAGACCTGCTGATTCAGGCATTCGCCCGGTTGCTTGTGAAAACGCCGACGGCTCACTTGCTACTGGTCGGCGATGGTCCGAGAAGAAATGAGTTAGAACGATTGACGGCTGATCTCGGCGTCAGTCAAGCGATCCACTTCGCAGGCTATCGCGAGGATCGCGACCGGCTGTTGCATGCGATGGACATTTTCACGCTCACGAGCCGGTCGGAAGGCATGCCGCTCTCGGTGCTCGAGGCATGGGCCGCCGGCGTTCCGGTGGTCGCGGCGCATGTCGGCGGCTTGCCCGAACTCATCGATGACGGCTGCACCGGGATCCTCGTGAAGGGTGACGACCCAGAGGTCTGGTCCAGCGTGTTTTGCAGCTTGCTGCAAGAGCCGGATCGAGCAGATCACCTTCGGAGGCACGCGAAAACACAATCCGACGAGAGGTATAGCTTGACAGCGATGTCGCGGAACTATGAGTCTCAGTACCGCGGGACTTTGGCGGAACGCGAGCGCCGGTGATCCTCATCGGAAAGCATCAGGCCGACTGTGACGAGAATCCTTAGAGGGGCGTGAGGAACGTTGTGAAAGTGCTCGTACTGACAAATCTGTATCCGAATCCTCTCCAGCCGCATCTTGCGCCGTGGAACCGGGCACAGCTACGCGCACTCTCAGCAAGAAATGAGATTCAAGTCATTTCGCCGATCCTGTGGACGGAAGAGTTGTCGGCTCGACGCCGCACGGCGAGGCGCATGGCTGCCGGCCGGCGTTCGAGTTGTGACGGCATCCCGGTCGAGCATCCGCGTTACCTTTATCCGCCTAAAGTGCTGCGCGGCACTTATGGGAATTGCTATCTGTGGTCGGTCGGGCGCGCGTTTCGACGGTCAGTTCACGCATTTCGACCAGATGTGATTTATTCTTCGTGGGCGTATCCGGACGGGTGGGCCGCGGTGCGACTCTCATTGCGTGCCGCCATTCCTGTCGTGGTCAAGGTCCACGGCTCCGACATCACGACACTTGCGCAGTTTCCAGGGCGTCTACGTCGAACCGTGGATGCCCTACAGCATGCTGACAAGGTGGTCGCCGTCAGCCAAGATCTCGCTTCTGAGGTGGTGACGCTCGGCGTGCCTGAGGCGAATGTCGAGGTCGTGTATAACGGCCTCGACACCAAGGTATTTTCTCCGGGATCTCGAACGGAAGCGCGGGCCCGGCTTGGCCTGCCGAATGATGTTCCTGCCATCCTGTTCGTTGGGAATCTCGTTCCCGTCAAGCAGGTCGAGACGCTCATCGCGGCATGCGCCGCTCTCAAATCGGCAGATACGCGATTCCACTGCCATCTCGTGGGAGACGGACCGCTCCGCGAAGCGCTTGCCGCCTCGATCGGGCGACTCGCGCTGCCGGCATGTGTTACGCTCCACGGTCAGCGTCCGCAGCACCAGCTCGCCGATTGGTATCGAGCGGCAAACGTCGTCGTGCTGCCCAGCCGATCGGAAGGTATCCCAAACGTGCTCCTCGAAGCGACTGCGTGCGGTACGCCGTTCGTGGCGAGCAACGTCGGCGGTATCGCCGAGATCGCTGCTGATCCACGATCACGGCTTGTCGCACCGGGAGATGTCAAGGTATTCACCGATGCGATTAGGCATCTCCTCGAAGATGGTAATACTCCAACTGAGCTGGTTTCTGACTCTGCTCTGAGTTGGGAGAAATCGGCAGCTGATCTTGAACAGGTTCTCTTGGCGGCTGTCCGACAGCGAGAGGAACGGCCCGTTCCTGTGGTAAGCATCTAGAACAGCCTCCGTTGCCTTCGAATAACACCAATCAAGGGTTTCAAAATGGTAAACGCGAATTCGACCCCAGTCCGAAAAGTTCTGCTGGCGGAGTTCAACGAGATCACCTGGTCTCTTGTCAGGCCCCTCGTCGAAGCAGGCAAGCTCCCAACTTTCGCAGAATTCATGCGTGAGGGCTCTGTAGCCACTCCGCTGGCGACAGAGGTTTCGCCCTATCTCGACCCCTGGATTTCCTGGACCTCGGTTTACACCGGCCGGCCGAACGACGAGCACGGCGTCAAATTCCTCGAACAGCCGCCGGAAACAGTGACGGGGCCGCGGGTGTGGGATATCGCCGCCGATGCGGGCAAGACCATCGGTGTCTACGGATCCATCATGAGCTGGCCGCCGAGAAAAGACGTGCGCGGCTTTTGGGTGCCGAGCACCTTCTCGCCAACGCCAGATACGTTCCCCGAAAACCTACAGCCCATTCAGGAACTCAACCTCAGTGCGACTCGCGCGCATAACCCCGTGGGGAAGAAGGCCCGGCAGAGCCTTCCGAAACTGGCTGCCCGCCTGATGAAGCTCGGCTTGAAGCCTTCCACTTTGGCACGGACGGCGGCGTTTCTCGCCAAAACGAAACTGCGGCCGGAGCGGGCTTGGGAGAAAGTCAGCCTGCAGCCGATTCTGAACCTCGATTTCTTCGAGCGTCTCTATCGGCAGCACAAGCCTGACCTGGCGACGTTCCACACGAATCATGTCGCCCACTATCAACACCGATATTGGCGCTCGATGGACCCCAAGCCATTTCTCGCGGCGCCTTCAGACGATGAGCGACGTCGATTCGGCGGGGCGATCGAGTATGGATATCGCATCGCCGATGAAGTGCTGCGAAAGATGTGGAGCCTGGCCGACGAAAACACCGTCGTCATTCTCGCGTCGGGCCTCGGACAGAAGCCTTACGTCACTGAGGACTTCAAAGAGGGGCGCACGATCGTCCGCGTCCGCGACGTGAACCAGATCGTCGACCTCTGCGGCGTCTCGGGTCATTGCACGCCCATCATGATGATGGCCCCGCAATGGAACTTGGAGATCAAAGACGCCAAGAAACGCGCTCAGGCCGAGCGCGTGCTGAAGTCGGCGTGGTATCGGACGCCGGAGACTCGCCTTTTCGCGTACGAGCTCGTCGGCGACACGATCAACTTCAACTTCTTCCAGAAGAATATGAACCCGCTGGACCTCGAAGCGACCTGCGGCTTCCCGGAAGCCGGCGGCAAAACGTTCAAACTTCGGGAACTCGCTGCGACCGCCGATTCGACGCCCAAAGAGGGGGTGCATGATCCTGAAGGCGTATTGATCGTGCGCGGCGCGGGCGTTCGTCACGGCGCACAGATCGAAGCCTGCACCAACTTGGACATAGCGCCGACAATCCTGTATCTGCTTGGGCTGCCGATTCCGGCTCACATGCGCGGGCGGGTTCTGACTGAAGCTCTTGCTGATACGGGAACAACGCCCGCGTCGGCTCGCAGACGACTCGAGCCGGCAGCGGTCAGCTGACGTCGTCGAAACTCGACGCTTGGTTCCCAGTCTTCTCAAGGGCTGCGCATCGCGGTTCAGGATTAGAGCACGCTGCCTTCATGCCTTCCACGCAAAACGCCGAATCACCGTCAACCACTGGTCCGGGCTCCGACCGACCGGACCAGCGACTGCGCGGGCGGGATATTCTTTGCTTCAGTCACGATTGGACTGGCGATCCGCTCTCAAAGACCCATTTGATGCGGCTGCTCGCGAAGGAGAACCGAGTGCTGTGGGTGAACTCGATCGGTTATCGCATGCCGACGGCTTCGGGGGCGGATTTAGGGCGAGCGTTTCAGAAACTCGCGGCCGCCACCAAGCCGGTGACAGAGGTCGAGCCAAACATCTTCGTGCTGAACCCGCTCGCCATTCCGGCCTATGGGCGACCCTCGGTGAGAGCCTTGAACCGCCGTTGGCTGCGGTGGCAGGTCAAGCGCGCCATGCGTGGGTTGAAGTTCAACCGTGTGATCAACTGGGTCTTCAACCCCGCTGCAGCGGTGATCGCCGGCCAGCTTGGTGAAGAGCAACTGATTTACCATTGCGTCGATGAATACACGGCCTTTTCCGGCGTTGCATCCTCAGCTTTGGCAGAAATGGAGTTACAACTGCTACGGCAGGCGGATCTCGTCATCGTGTCGGCCGAGCGCCTCTACCAGTCGAAATCCCGCTCGAACCCGCGCACGGTGCTGGTCCAACACGGCGTCGATTTCGAGCATTTTCGAAAGGCCTGCACGGGCGAAGTCGCGCCTGCTGCCGAGCAAGCCTCATTGCCGAGGCCGATCCTGGGGTTCTTCGGACTCGTCGCGGATTGGGTGGACGTGGATCTGATGGCGGAAATGGCCCGTCGCTTTCCGGAAGGTTCGCTCGTCATCGTCGGCAAGGTCACGACGGATGTTTCCAAATTGGAGGCTCTTTCGAACGTGCATTTCTTGGGACGCAAGCCTTACGAGACTTTGCCGGGGTTTTGTGCGGGCTGGGACGTAGCACTCATGCCCTTCCGGCTCAACGAACTCACGCTCAACGCGAATCCCTTGAAGGTTCGCGAGTATCTCGCCGCCGGATTGCCCGTGGTCTCGACGGCGATTCCTGAGGTTGAAGCCCTGGGCCTATGCCGAATCGCCTCGACCGCCGATGAGTTCGAACGCGAGATTCGGCAGACCCTCGCGGATGCCGGCCCGACGGCTGCCAGAAGCGAGGCCGTGCGACAGGAGAGTTGGGCAGCGCGCCTGCAAGAGATTGAGCGGCATCTGTTCGCAACATCCGTCGTCGCCACGAAAGAGAGAGTTTAATGAAGCTCGTCGTCGTCTGCGGTGCGCGTCCGAATTTCATGAAGATCGCTCCGATCATGTGGGCGATTCAGAAGCGCGCCGACATGTCGGCCGTGCTCGTTCACACCGGGCAGCACTACGACCGCAAAATGTCCGAGTTGTTCTTCGAAGAGCTGCGCATCCCAGCACCCGACGTCAATCTCGGTGTAGGCTCGGGATCGCACGCCGCCCAGACGGCGGACGTCATGAAGAAAATCGAGCCAATTCTTATCGAAGAGCGGCCCGATGCGACCTTGGTCGTAGGAGACGTTAATTCGACCGTCGCTTGTGCTCTCACGTCGGTGAAACTGGGCATTCCCGTCGCGCATGTCGAGGCCGGCCTTCGCAGCGGTGACCGGTCGATGCCCGAGGAGATCAACCGGATCGTCACCGACGCGATCAGCGAGTGGCTCTTCGTCTCCGAGCGTAGTGGCCTCGAGAATCTTCGCCGCGAAGGCATTCCCGATCACCGCGTGCATTTCGTCGGCAATACGATGATTGATACGTTGCTGTCTTGCCGCGACCAAAGTGATCGCTCGACGATCCTTGCCGAACTCGCGGTGGCTCCGAAAAAGTACGCTGTTCTCACGCTGCACCGACCTTCAAACGTCGATGACGCGGAGGCTCTCGGCAGACTGCTCGTCGCGCTTCGCCGGATCCAGGAAGAGGTGCCGGTCATATTCCCGGTGCATCCGCGGACCCGAGCGAAGCTTGCAGAGCGGGAAGATGCGAAGCTGCCCGGTCTGCGATTGATCGACCCGCTTGGGTACCTCGACTTTATGAAGCTTGTCTCCGATGCCGCATTAGTGCTCACGGACTCGGGCGGCATCCAAGAGGAGACGACGGTGCTTGGCGTCCCGTGCCTGACGCTGCGGGACAATACCGAGCGTCCCGCCACTGTCTCCGAAGGCACGAATGTTCTCGTAGGCCGCGACCCTGACCGGATTTTCGACGCTGCGATGGACTCGTTGCGGGGGCCGCGACCAGCGGGACGCGTGCCGGAACTATGGGACGGCGGGGCGGCAGCGCGCGTTGTAGAGGTGGTTTCAAAACATAAAGGAACGGCGAACAAAGGAGTTACGTCGATCGTCGGACGATCAGAAATGCAGGAGTTTCAACAAAACTAGACGATGCGCACAGAACGATACACCTGGATATATAA
>JACCRE010000306.1 GCA_013813775.1 Planctomycetaceae bacterium | reverse complement strand
AGCGGCAGGTCGATCTGTATGTAGCGGTGCCGGGAATCATCGGATACCACAGGTGATGAAAAGTGTCTTGGAGACGATGCTACACTTACGAGATGTCCGCACTAACGCATTGGAAGTCTTCGCGCATAAAGAAACCCACGGAGCACGATCCGTGGGTTTCTTTACGTCCATCTTGGAAACCGGGTTCCGCGTCCCGCAGCCGGTGCCTTGCGGCGTCCCCCCGGCCGGCCACGGGGAACGCGGAACCACCTCGCCCCCGGAAGCATCGCCCTTCGCCAGTCGAAGCCGGCGTCGGCGATTCGGACACCCTTTCGGACGAGCGCTGTCCGATGGTGACGAGAGTCTGTATCGGATGTAGCGGCTCTGCCGCATGAGCCCGCGCGATCGGTTCGAATCGTTGCTCAACGTCGGTTTCGTCTGCGCGTCGGCGACGTCGGCATCCGATGCGCGTGAATTGAGTCCTGTGTCTGGGAACAATTCGGCGCACCGTTCATGTCGGCCGTCACCACGTCCGTCGGGTTGGTCAGCGGACTCAACACCGGCGAGATCATCGAAGCGCTCATCAATGCGCAGCGGGCCAGCGTCGCGCGCCTCGAAAGCCGTCAGAGAAACTACGAGAGTTCTCAACTCGGACTCAAGGCGCTCGAAGCGACGCTCTTGTCGGTGAAAACCTCGGCCGACACTCTCGGCAAAGCGTCCACCTTCACCAACTTCGCCGTCACCGTGTCCGACGCATCGGCGTTGATGGCGACGACACGTAGCAACGCAACGCTTGGCACGACGACTTTTCAACCGTTGCAAAAAGCATCGGCTCATACACTGAAGTCGCGCGGGTATTCGAGCGTCGATCAGGTTGTCGGCGCCGGAACGATCACGATCGCCCGCGGTGGAGAAGTCGATACCGGGACGTCTCTGTCGCTGCTGAACGACGGGAACGGGGTGCGGCTCGGCGCGATCCGCCTCACTGATCGCATCGGCGCCACGACCGATGTCGATCTGTCGTCGGCACGCACCGTTGCCGACGTCGTGAACGCCGTCAACGCGAGCGGCGCGGCCGTGACGGCCGCTGCACGCGGCGACCATCTGGTGCTGACCGACAGCTCCGGGGGCAGCGGCAATCTCTCGGTGCGAGACATCGGCAACGGGCATACCGCGGCCGATCTGGGCATCGCGTCGAGCGTTGCGACAAACACGATCACGGGCTCGGCCATCTACTCGGTCAGCGAATCGTTCTCGCTTTCACAGATCAACGACGGCAACGCACCGCGGTTCTCGGCGACCGGCGTCGATCTGAGGATCACGGCCGGTGACGGCACTCAACTCGACATCGAGCTGTCGAACGTCACCACGCTCGGCGGCGTCCTTGAGGCGATCAACGGTCATGCCGGCAACGGTGGTAAGATCGCTGCGTCGCTCGTGAATGGCCGAATCGTGCTGGAAGATGCATCCGGAGGGGCTGGGACGCTCGCCGTCGCAGATACGACCGGCAGCAGCGTCCTTCGCGCGCTTGGACTTGATGTAACTGCCGCTGCAACGACGCTCACCGGAAAGGCCCTCACGGGCGGTCTGAACTCGGTCCTGCTTCGCAACCTGAACGGAGGCAACGGAATCGCGCAGCTCGGCCAAGTCACGCTCACCGATCGAACGGGCGCGACGGCGACCGTCGATCTCTCGACAGCCGAGTCACTCGACGACGTCCTCGCGGCGATCAACGCCGCGCAAACATCGGGCGGCCAGAAACTGGCCATCACTGCGTCCGTGGATTCGGCGGGGCTGGGGATCGAGTTGCGCGACACTTCGGGCGCGACGGCGTCGAATGTGATCGTCAGCGACGTCGGAGGCGGCACCGTGGCCGTCGATCTCAAGATCGCGGCCGATTCCGCCACGTCCAGCGTACGGTCCGGACACCTCGGTCGACTCTATGTGAGCGAATCGACATCGCTTGCGAAGTACGCGGCCGACGGCAAGGCGGTCAGTCTCGGCACGTTTCAGATCACCGACTCTTCGGGAACGGTCTCCTCGATCAGCGTCGGCAGTGATACGAGAACATTGGGCGACGTGATCGACAAGATCAACGCCGCAGGCGTGCAGGTCACGGCGCGACTGAACGACACCGGCGACGGACTCGTGCTGATCGATGAAGCCGGCGGAACCGGGAGCCTTACGGTCACGAATCTCGGCACGGCGAAGACGGCGACCGCTCTCAAGATCGCGGGGACGGGCATCGTCGGCGGTGACGGCAAGCTTCGCATCGACGGACGACAGTCCGTGCAGATCACGCTCGATGCCGACGACACGCTGTCGGATCTCGAAGTGAAGCTGCGTTCGGCGAACGCCGGTCTGACGGCGACGATTTTCAACGACGGTTCGCCGGCGAATCCGAACCGATTGCTGCTCAGCGGAACCAAGTCCGGGACTGTGAATCGCCTTCGCATCGACGACGGCGGCATCGGCCTCGGCCTTTCAACCGTGGTCGCGGCTCAGGATGCCTTATTGCGCGTCGGTAACGATCCGGCGACAGGTGTTTTGCTGGCATCGGAGACGAACAGCTTCAAAAACGTCCCAGGCGGCCTCGACATCGACCTGTTGCAGGCTGGAACAGGCCCGATCGAGGTCACGGTGGGACGGGACTTGGCCGCCGTAAAGAACGCCGTCAAGCAGTTCGTGACGACTTACAACCAATACTACGATACCGCCGGAGAATTGACGAAGTTCGATCCCGCGACGAACCAGCGCGGCATTCTGCAAGGCGACGGCACGGTCTCTCGCGTTCGTACGCGGCTGGACGGCCTGCTCTCGGGCCGGTATGGAACCGACAGCTCCTTAAGTTCGCTCGCCGATCTCGGTGTCACGTTCGGACCGACCGGCAAGCTTGTGCTCGACGAGGAGAAACTTGCGCAGGTTCTGAACGAGAAGCCCGATGCCGCCAAAGGCTTCTTCTCCGACCGGACGAAAGGCTTTGGAGTCAAATCGAAGGCGGTGCTCGATTCACTCACCGATCCGTTCACAGGTTCCTTCAAGCTTCAAGACGACGCCCTGACCGACTCGATTACGCGGATCGAACAGCGGGTCGATCAACTCGATGCGATCCTGCTCTCGCGGCGAGACAGGCTCATCCGTCAGTTCGCCAAGATGGAAGAAGTGCTCAACGGCCTGCAGTCGCAACAGACCGCACTCGTACAGTTGGCGAACCTTGCGGTCAGCAATCGCAAGTGATTCCCCTTTCGGGCTTGGCGCTCGGCATGGAGCCGAGCGGCCGGAAAACGCGCCGAACCACTAGAGGCCATGAGTGAACGCCGCCGCCCAGGAGTATCTTGCCGCCCGAGTCTTGACGGCTTCGCCTAAGTCACTGCACTTGCTGGTCGTTGACGGCGCTTTGCGGCACATGACGCGCGCCGGAGAGTTCCTGGCTGCGGGCGATCGGCAAGCGGCCCACGCAGCTCTCAACGATGCCCGTGCGTTCGTCGGCGAGTTGCTCGCCGGGCTGAAGTCGGATGAGCCTGACGATCTGACCTCGAACGTCGCGTCGTTGTTCACCTTCGTTTATCGGCGCCTCGTCGAAGCCGAGATTCACGGCTCCGCCGAAAGGGTTCGCGACGCGGCGAAAGTGCTGCGCGTCCACCGGGAGACGTGGTTGGAACTACTGACGCAAATGGCAGATTGTCCTCCGGCGCAGGTGATGCCGACAGGCGTCGCGTTGTCCGCCGCCGCTCCCGCTCGCCGCGTTCCGGCGGAGTACGACGAATACCAGCCGCGATCCTGGTGCGGCTGACGGATCGACCCTCGGTCTCGTTCCGTTCCAATCATGTCGCCCGTTTCTCAGCCGGGCGGGCGACGCTACAATGCCTCTCTGCCGCTGATGCCGTTCCGAAGACGCCATGAGGGCGTGCGTGAGCGGGACCAATTCCCACGGACATGCTCTGAATGTTTCAGCACGCGCCGAAGTTGCTCCGGCCGGGCGAATTGACCGAAGAGGAGGCGGGAGCCATGCTCGCCGCCGTCGGCTTCGCGGACCGCCAACGGGCGCGACAGCGGATCGAGTCGCTGTGCGACGACGAATCCTGCCAGCGGGCGCTGAACAGCTGCCTGCCGATGTTGCTGGCCGCGCTGAGCGAAACGGCCACGCCCGACGGATCGCTCGTGAACTTCGAGCGCTACGTCCAAAGCGTCGACGATCGCGCGGCCTTATTCGAGTATCTCGCCTCGCATCCGCGGGCGGTCGAGATCCTCGTCAAGCTGTTCGTCGGCAGCCAGTTCCTCACGGAGATCCTGCTTCGCAACCCCGATTACCTCGAGCGGCTCACGCTCCACAAACGGCTGGCGGAGTTCAAGTATCGCGAGCAGTTTTTCTTCGAAGCTTGCGGGGCGGCCGCCGGTGCCGGCGACCTGCCGGCGCAGTTCGACGCGCTGCGCCGCTATCAAAAGTGGGAGTTGCTGCGCATCGGGGCATGCGACAGCTTCGGTCTGCTCGACCTGAAGAACGTCACCGTGCAACTCTCGCTGCTCGCCGACAGCCTCGTCCAGGCCTGCCTCGCGATCCTCTGCGAGAAGTTGAAGCTCAAAGCCGATGGCTTCTGCGTGCTCGCCTTTGGCAAGCTCGGCGGCGAAGAACTGAACTACTCCAGCGACATCGATCTCGTCTTTCTGGCCGACGGTGACGCGACCCGCTATTGGGAACTCGGCCAGAAGCTCATCAAGACACTGATCGACGCGACGACCGAGGGCTTCTTGTACCGCGTGGACATGCGGCTGCGGCCCTGGGGCAAAAGCGGTGCGCTCGTCAACACGGTCGATTCGCACATCGGCTATCTCAAGAAGCATGGCATGGCGTGGGAGAAGCAGGCGCTGCTTAAGGCGCGGCCGATCGCTGGCGACGCCGCCGTCGGACGCGACTTTCTGAAGCGTGCTGAGCCACTGATCTTCGGCATGCCGGCGGACGAAGTGCGTGCCAGCGTTCGATCGACCAAAAAGAAGATCGAAGCTGAACTTGGTCGCAAAGGGCGGACGTGGGGCGAAGTGAAAGGCGGCCCCGGCAGCATCCGCGACATCGAGTTCGTGACCCAGTACCTGCAACTCGTGTACGGTGGCCAGCACAAGGCCGTGCGCAGTGTCGGCACGCTCGATGGTTTGGTCCGGCTTGCCGATTTCGGCTTCATTCATGCGGATGAATTCCGTCACCTTTCCAACGGTTACAACTTCCTGCGGACCATCGAGCATTCTTTGCAGTTGATGCACCACAAGCAGGTGCACTCTCTCCCGACCGACAGGCGGGAACTCGCCTATCTCGCCCGGAGGCTCGACTACCCGGATGGCGTTCAATTCGTCGCCCAATACGAGCGGACGGTGCAGACCGTTCGCGCGATCTACAACAAGTACGTCGGCGAAGATGCCGACATGCGGCCTTCCGAAGAGGTTGCGGAGACTGGTCTGCCCGAGCACCTTGCGAGGATGGAACCTTCTTACCAGGAGACGTACTCGGCGGAAGACATCGCAAACCACGCGACGATGTTGCGCCGGCTTTCACCTGACAACGAGGTCGAAGTCGAGGCCGTCCGTCTGCCGACCGCGAAGAACGGCGCCAAATCGGCCGATGCGAGTCTTCGCTGGCAATTGACGATCGCCGGACGCGACCACGTCGGCGATCTCTCGATGATCTGCGGGCTGTTGTTCGTGTACGGATTCGACATCGTCGAAGGCAACGTCTTTACGGAACTGCCGGGCGGGCGGAAGGGCAGGTCGGGCCGCGGGACGGAGTTCGTCAACGTGTTCACCGTGAGAGCGACCGGCAAGGCTCGCGACGAGGACTGGCCGCGCTACGAACGCGAATTGGAAGAACTCATCAAGCTCGTCGCCGACGGCAAGCACCGTGAAGCCCACGGTCGTCTGGCGAAGCGCGTCGCGGCCGCGATGAGGGTCGAGAGGCCGGAGGCGAGGGTTCAGAAAACAGAAGCTCGCCCATTGCTTGACGCTCGACTGTCGGCACTCGACACCACGCTTCTGCCGGTCGAGGTCGAAGTCGACAACGATCGCAGCGAGTTGTTCACGGTCCTGAATATTCGCGCCGAAGACACGATCGGGTTTCTCTACGAGCTGACGAACGCCCTTTCTTTGACGGGGTTCGACATCAACCGGGTCGTCATCAGCACGACCGGCAATCGAGTCTTCGACACGCTCTACGTCACCGATTCGAACGGTGCGAAGGTCACGAATCCGGACGCCCAGAAGGAGCTGCGCACCGCCGTCGTGCTCATCAAGCACTTCACGCACCTGCTGCCGAAGTCTCCGAACCCGGAAGCCGCGCTGCTGCACTTCCGCGATTTTCTCACCCAGCTCTTCCGGCAGGAAAACTGGGTCGAGCAGGTGGCGTCGCTCGAACGGAGCGACGTGCTCGATGCCCTCGCGAAGCTGCTGGGAGTTTCCGACTTCCTGTGGGAAGACTTTCTGCGCTTGCAATACGAGAACCTCTTCCCCGTCGTCACCGACATCGAAGCGCTGGCGGAGCGCACGCCGCGAACGACGCTCGAAGTCTCGCTGTCAGCGGAACTGGAATCGGCATCGGACTACGACTCCAGACGCGAACGACTGAACGCCTTCAAAGACCGAGAGATGTTCCGCGTCGATATGCGGCACATCCTCGGTTACGTCTCCGAGTTCGGCGAGTTCAGCGAGGAACTCACCGACGTCGCCGAGACCGTCGTCAACGCCGCCGTCGAGATCTGCCGGCGAGAGCTGCGTCCGCGATATGGCGAGCCTGAAACGGAGGATGGCGGGCCGATGCCGTTGTCGATCAACGCGCTCGGCAAGTGCGGCGGTCGCGAACTCGGTTACGCGAGCGACATCGAGTTGATGTTCGTCTACGCCGGCGAGGGACGCACCGCAGGCCCTGAGGTCGTGCGGACGAGCGAGTATTTCACGCGACTCATCGAGCTTCTCACCAACACGATCGCGGCCCGGCAAGAAGGCATCTTCCAAGTCGATTTACGGCTGCGCCCTTATGGTCGCGCGGGCAGCCTCGCGGTCGCTGTCGAAGCGTTCGAAACTTATTTTGGGCCTCAAGGAGCCGCGTGGCCCTACGAACGGCAGGCGCTGGTGAAGCTCCGACCGATCGGAGGCGACTCGAAATTCGGGCGATCGCTCGTCGAACTCCGCGATCGGTTGATCTACAACGGCGAACCGTTCGACGCCGTGGCGATGCGGGCCATGCGCGAGAAACAGGTGCGGCAACTTGTGTTGCCCGGCACCTTCAACGCCAAGCTCAGCCCCGGCGGACTCGTCGATACCGAATACCTCGTGCAGGGCCTTCAGATCACCTACGGAGCCGCCGAACCTTCGCTCCGCGAAACGAATACCTTTGCCGCCATGGCTGCCCTCGATCGGGCCGGTCTGCTCGACGGCGAACACGAACGGCTTCGCGCGGCGTACATCTTTCAGCGGCAGTTGATCGACGCCTTGCGCATGGTCCGCGGCCATGCCAAGGATCTGACGGTTCCCCCGACCGAAAGCGAAGAGTTCGAATACCTCGCCCGCCGGCTCGGCTACGGGGGAGAGACGTCGCGGCTCACGGACGACATCCAACGGCACACGGCAGCCGTGCTGGAACTGCTGCGACTCTTGCCCAGCGAAGAGAAGAAGTAGGGCCGACTCGTTCCCATGGTCCTTCATCGGGACGAAAGAACCGGAATCACGTCGCTTTTATCCATCGCGCAGTGAGAACGGGATTGCCCCAGCGTCTCGCATCGCCCGATCGGCGTCGTCGAGAGCCGGGCGATCTCCGTGCTGTTCAACAACGATGAGAATCTGTCCCCGCCGTAATTGCTGGTCGTAGAAATCCGCGGCTTCTTTTTCGACACCACGGGTCAGCATCGCGCCGATGAACGAGCCGGTGACGCCGGCTCCGAGCATCGCCCCTGCCGCAGCGAGTCCGACGCCGCCTGTCGCCACGATGCCCGTGAGCGCGGCAAGTCCTCCAAGAGAGAGTCCGATCGCACCTCCAGCGGCGGCGGCTTCGGCGGTGTGCCCGCCGCTGGGTTCTTCTTCTTGAAGCCCCGCGAAGTGATGCCGCTTCGCGTCATCCGAGCAGATCACGCTGATCTGCTTTGGAAGGAAGCCGAACTCCAGCAACCGCGCTACGGCTTTGTCTGCGGGTTCGACGTTGTCGAACACACCCGCATGCACTGGTCTCGAAGGTCGCTGCGCCGGGCCATACATGGTGTGGTCGTTCCAATACAAGGGACGCTGCTCAACCGGCTCGTCGGGCAGAATGAATCGAGTGCCCTCCCAGCAGGTCATCCAGACTTCGACGAATGTAAACTCGCCTGTCGTTCGCTAGTCCGCAACCGGGGTCATCCCGGTGCGGTCAGCGTTGTATCGATCGCACGAGAGGGCGTAGCTTGGAATCCTCAACAGATTCCGAGCCTTGGACGAAGTTCCAGGCTCATGTGCCCACCGCGTTCCAATGTCGCAACGACCCAAGCCCATCCTGATGATCATCATCGACGCCCTCGCGACGCGAGTCGCCGAGCCGGCGATGAACGACGGTCGGTTGCCGAATTTCGCACGGCTCGTGCGGCACGGGCAGTATTCGCCGACCTGCTGGTCAATGTTTCCGTCGATCACGCCGGCCGCGACCTGCACGCTGCATACGGGCCTGTATCCACAACGGCACGGCGTCGCCGGCGCCTACTGGTACGACTCCAAGCAGGATCGCGTGGCCTACTTCGGCGACGACATCTGGCCGATTCTGGCTCACGGACACGGCCGGTTCCTGCACGAGTTTCAAGTCACGCTGAATTACGATCATTTGCGCGTGCCGACCGTGTACGAGCTGGCGCGGAAGGCCGGCTTCAAGGCGGCGTGCGTCAACTCGATGTGGTTTCGCGCCGACGTGCCCCACGAGGTGAATCTGCCGCTGCTCTTCAAGCTGCTGCCGGGCGTGAAGACGGCGAAAACGCTCAACGGTCCCGACATCTTGTGCCTGGCGGACTTCGTGACGTCCGACCCCGACGGTTCCGGACGCAAACTCAAGGCTCCCGGGGGCGTCGCGCGGAGGTACGGCTTTCACGACGAGACCACGGCGGGTTATCTGCTCGATCTGGCGAGCCGCGGACCGTTGCCCGGCCTGACCGTCGCCTATTTCCCCAACAACGATTTCGAAAGCCATCGCGTGGGACCGTTGAAGGCGATTCCCGCGCTGCAATTCGTCGACGAGACGCTCGGCAAGCTCTTCGACGCGCGGGGCGGCTTCGACGCCTTTTTGCGAGAGAACGCGATCCTGATCACCGGCGATCACTCGCAGTGCGACACGCTCGAAGACGACGACGAGCGCAGAATCAATCTCGACGACGTGCTGGCGGACCTCAATGTCGTCTCGGCGGGTCAGGAATGGGGCGAAGGCGACCAGGTGATGGCCTGCCCCAACATGCGCACGGCTCAGGTCTACCTGCGAGATGGAACCGGCCTGCGAGACAGGGTCGTCGCCGAACTGCTCGCCGAGCCGCGGATCGATCAGGCGCTGTGGGCGGAACCGTCGTCCGAGAGGCCGGAGACGTACCACGTCGCGACGGCCGATCGCGGCACGCTCGTGTTCCACAGCGGCGACGGCGCCTCTCAAACCGCTCGCGACGACTACGGAACGATCTGGAGTTGGGACGGCGACCTCTCGGCGGTGGACGGCGAGGTGTCGGACGGACGCCTTCGCTTCGGCGACTATCCGAACGCTTTTGAACGCATCGCAGGCGGCTTCTTCGACGAAGCCGGGCATGTGCTGACGACGGCGAAGCTGGGTCGCGAGTTCGTGCTGCCGGGAACCGAAACCCACGCGGGAGGCTCGCACGGTTCCCTGCACCGGCTCGATTCGACTTCGCCGCTCATTGCCGCTGGCCTTCCCGAAGGGATAGCGTTGCCACAGTTTCCACGCACAGTCGATTTCGTGCCGCTCGCCCTGCAGTGCCTTGGCATCGGGTTCGAGTACGTTCCCGGGGCCGCTCGGCCGGTGCGACACCGAGAGTGAGTCGCTTTTCTTGCTCGACGGCGTCGGGAGGGCACCGGTGCCGTGACAGCCCGTGCTGCGGATGCCGCGGTGCGTGCTCCCTGCGAAAACGGCGCTATCCGACGTGACAGTTCGCGATCGAGGCTTCTTGAAATCCGCAATGAGATGAGTGCTTCTTTGTCGGAAATTGAACATTTAGGTGCCGCTGTGCGCAAGCACGGCGTGGATTTCCGGGTCTGGGCGCCGAACGCCGAGCGAGTGTCGGTCGTCGGATCGTTCAACGATTGGCGGAGCGACGCGAATCCGCTTGAACGTGATGACGGCGGATACTGGTTCGGGCACGTCGCGTCGGCATCGGCGGGCGACGAGTATCGCTATGACATCGACTTCAACGGCGAAACGTTCTCTCGGGTCGATCCGCATGCCCGTGCACTGACCGACTCGAAGGGCAATGCCGTCGTCACCGACACTCGCTTCGACTGGGATGACGACGACTTCACGCCCGCTCCGCTCAACGAACTGGTGCTCTACGAACTGCACATCGGCACGTTCAACGCCGAGAACGGCCACGGTACGCTGCGATCGGCGATCGACCGGCTGCCGCATCTGCGTTCCCTCGGCGTGAACGGCGTGACGCTGATGCCGATCACCGAATTCGTCGGCGACACCGGTTGGGGTTATGACATGGCTCACCTCTACGCCGTCGAAGCGAGCTATGGTGGACCGGCCGCCTTTAAGGAGTTTGTGAAAGCCGCTCACCGCGAGGGGATCGCGGTGATGCTCGACATGGTCTACAACCATCTAGGCTTCGAAGACAACCTGCTCTGGCGGTTCGACGGCTGGCATGAGGGCAAAGGCGGCGGCATCTATTTTTTTCAGGACCCTGAACGGGGCGACACGCCTTGGGGACCGAGACCCGACTACAGCCGGCCGCAAGTGCGTGATTACATCCTCGGCAATGCATTGATGTGGCTCGACGAATACCGCCTCGACGGCCTGCGGGTCGACGGCACGTTCCATATGCGGTCGGCCAGCAAGACGGAGACCGGCAGTTACACGCCGCTTCCCGGAGGCTGGAGCCTGTTGCGAGAGCTGACCGAGACCATCCGCGCGAAGTTCCCGAAGAAGTTCGTCATCGCCGAAGACATGCGCGAAGATCCGGTGGTGGTGCGGTCGGTCGCGGAAGGCGGCGCCGGATTTCACGCCCAGTGGAGCGATCGAATCACGCACGCCGCGCGCATGCCGGCCGATCGGAAGGATTTGCCCGAGCTGGTAAAGACCTTTCGAGAGATCTTGGAAGCCAAGTACTCCGATGACTCAATGCAGCGGGTCATCTTCAGCGAGTCTCACGACAACGCCGGCAAGGATGGACGCATCCCCGACGCTGTGAATCCGCAAGACCCGGAAAGCGAGGAGTCGATCCGTCGCTCGCTGCTCGCCGCGGCGATCGTGTTCACGGCTCCCGGCGTGCCGCAGGTTTTTCAGGGGCAGGAAGTTCTCGAAACGAGATATTTCGACATTTGGAACCCGCCGCCGCTGGAATTGTCGTGGGCCGACAAGTTCGGCGGAGTGCTGCGGTTCTTCCAGGATGTCATCGCTCTACGACGAAACAAGAACGGCAACACGGCCGGCCTGACCGGTCCGCACATCAACGTCTTCCATCAAAACGACGACGCGGGCGTGCTCGCGTGGCACCGCTACAAAGACGGCGGGCCGGGCGACGACGTGATCGTCGTCGCGAACTTCTCGAGCGACACGCTTTCCTCTTACGAGCTCGCTCTGCCACTTCGAGGCACATGGCGAGTGCTGCTCGACAGCGGCTCCGCGGAATACGATCCGCAGAAGTCGCGAAGAACTGCAGAACGGAATGTGGCTGCGGTCTTCCCGTCAGGCGAAAAAATCGAGATCGCACCAGGGCCGCGCTGCGTCGTTGTTCTCGGTCGCGACGACTGAGACCAGTTGGCCGAGGGTTTTCCCCCATCCGATGGGTGCATTTTCCCTGCTAGGCCCGACCGGCTCCGTCGGTTCAGATACCTCCTGATACATTTGCGCGGGAAGCGGAGGTCAGACTCCTCCGCTCGACGTTATCTCGAACCCTTACCTTGGAATGCTTCCGATGAAAAAGCTCGGTCTACTTGGGATGCTGCTGGCAATGGGTCTGTTCGTCGGCTGCGAAAGCCAAGCGGAGCAAAACCGGGATGCCGTCGAAGAGGCCGCCGGTGCGAACGCCGCGGCGGCCCAGCACGCCGTTGGCGCCGCGACCGCCGATGACGTCGAAGACGAGCGAGAAGACGCTCAGGAGGCCATTGAAGACGCCAACGACGCGAACGAATAAGCTGCGGTTCCCGTCGAAAGCCATCCTGAACGCCCGCAAGCACTTGCGGGCGTTTTTCGTTCCGATGAGGGTGTCTGGCGAGGGGGTAGGGGCATTCCGGATTTTTGTTCGGCGGCGAAACTTCGTATGGGAATAATTTCCTTCGAAGCGACTCTCTATTCTGACCGCCCGCACGCCGCGGGCTTTCTGTACACGGCATCTGCCTGTCACTAAAGGACTTTACGATGAAGAAGCTGTCACTGATCGCCATGTTCCTGAGCCTGGGTCTGTTCGCCGTCGGTTGCGAAACCGAGACCGAAGACGCCGTCGACGCACAGACGGAGGCCGTTGGCGAACACGCCGAGGCCGACGCCGCTGCCGCGATGGGTTCGGACGAAGCTGGCGATGAAGCGGAAGAAGCCGCTGAAGCTTCGGAAGAAGCTGCCGAAACGAACGCCGACGCGATCGAAGACGGCAACGCCCCGGCTCCGCAGTAATTGCACTGCAAGCGAGCTAGATTCGCGCCCCCTCAGGCCTCGCCTGCGGGGGCGTTTTTTTACGACTACTGCCGGCATCTTCCGGAAGTTCCTGATTTTGTGGCGAAGATGCGAGACTTCCGGTGCGAACGACCTTCTAATGCGTCAGCCGTCACTCGCGATGTCCGCGGCGATGGCCACCTGCGCATCGAGCGCCAAGGAACGAACCATGAAGAAGCTGCCGTTGTACGCCTTGCTGCTGAGCTTGGGAGTCTTCGCGATCGGTTGCGAGGCCGACGAACCGGAAGCGGTTCCGGTCACGACGCCCGCTGCGACCGATACGCCCGCCGAGACCGACACTCCGTGACGACTTCAGGATGGCTGCGGTGAGTGCCCGCTGCGCTTCAAGCGGGCACTCACCCTTTTTTTCTTTCGAGTCGCTTCTCGTTTCCACGCTCCTCACGGGAACGCTCCGTCGTGGATCGCGCCGTATCCGAT
>JACCRE010000260.1 GCA_013813775.1 Planctomycetaceae bacterium | reverse complement strand
TCCGGAACGGCTCAGGGCGACGCACGTGGCAGGAAACGTCGCACCGGCCGTTCAGATGCGCACGAGTGCAAGGCGTTCCCAGTCCGGCGGCAGAGCCTAGGTTGCCGCCGCGGGAGTTCGCCGTGCGTGTCTCGCACACATCCTCTACCCTCTGCGGCATGTGGCCGAGGAATCGACGTAAGTCCTTACGCGATGCTCGTGGAGCGGAAGAAAAATGTCGGTCAGAAGGAAAATGTTTGGAAAGTCGGAGGTCGGATCTCGGATGTTGGACTTCGGTAGGCTGCCCGGTATGGCGAAGGGGACTTTCGTTTGACATGGCGGTCGGTGACCTCCGAGGTGGTGATTCCAACCTTTGGGAGTCCGCTTCTCACAATGAGATTTGAGTGCGTATCGCTGCCCGCCACACAACTTGTTCAGTCCAGCACGGGCCTCGGCCCACCAGCGAAGGTTTTTTGACCGTGACGAGGTCGCGAGACGTCGGCGGTGGGCCGAGGCACACCCAACTTTTCTCACTCTTCACGTCTCCGTTCTTCCATTCTCGGCCCCTCACACCCGCCGCCGATACGGCATCCCGCGATACGCCATCATCCGGTCGCTGCCGTCGCGGTAGTGATCGACGGGCGGGCGGTCATGGTGAGTCTTGTGCATCAGCCAGGCGCCGACGGCCCCCAATGCGAAGCCGCCGATATGGGCCCACCAGGCGACGCCCGCGCCTTCCGACACCGTGAACGAACCGAGGCCCTGCACAAGCTGGATCAGGAACCAGATGCCCAGAAAGAAGGGTGCTGGCAGCCAGAGCAGTTGAATGAAGATGAAGATCGGGATCAGCGTGAGCACCTTGGCGTGCGGATAGAGCACCATGTACGCCCCCATCACCGCCGCGATCGCCCCGCTCGCACCGAGCGTGGGAATGGGCGACATCGGCGCCGTGACGTAATGCGCGAGGCTCGCGGCGACTCCTCCCAGCAGGTAAAAGCCCAGAAACGCGAAGTGCCCCAAGCGGTCCTCGACGTTGTCGCCGAAGATGTAGAGGAACCAGATGTTACCGAGGAAATGCAGCCATCCGCCGTGCAGAAAAGTGCAGGTCAGCAGCGTCAGGATCGGTGGCACCGCCGACGGCGCGGCGGTCTTGGACACAGGCTCGGTGAGCTGCTCGCCGGAGGGCAACTGAGTGATCCGGTAGCCTACGGGTATCTCCACCGGCTCGTTCGGCTTCGAGATCCGCGCCGGGATCATGCCGAATCGCTCGACGAGCTTCGGCTGCATCGGATCGCTCGATTGCGAGAACTGGAGGAGGAACACGATCGTGCAGACCGCGATCACGGCGTAGTTCACAAAGGGCGTCGTGCGCGAGGGGATGTTGTCGCGAAGCGGGATCATGCGGTCGTTCGGTTCCGGGGGTACGAGACGGAACCATGATAGTGCTGGAGGGCCACGACCAGCGAATTTCACGATACGGGGAACTCCCCGTCTGCCAGCGAGCGCGAAAAAAATCCCGCTGCCGAAGATGTCGGCCGCGGGCTTTCGTTGTTCCGAGATCGCAAAGAATCTCTATTCCTGCTCACCGCGTTCGAACCGCCCACAGGCGAAGGTGCGAACGTAGTCGAGCAGGTCCGATGTCTGCTTCTCGTCTTTGATCGAAGGTGAGATGCCGGCGCAGCGGATGTCCTTGATGATCAAGGCGTCACCGTCGACGACGAAGCGGGCCGCGAACGGCTGATCGACGAGGCGTTGGACGAGGACGTGAGCCTGGAAGCTCTCGCCGTCGGTTCCGCGGGCCTCGACTTCGTCGATCACGCCGACGAACTGGTCGTCCTTAGTGACCGTGCAGGAACCCGAGAATCGCACTTCGATACCGTTCGTCACCTGCCAACTGCCGTTCACGCGGCCGTCGCGGTGCGAGAACGAGCTGACATCAGTGCCGATCGTTCGCGTCCACGTGCCTTCGAGCCGCGGCGACAACGATCGCGGCTGCGGAGCGGCGACCGGGGCCGCGAAGCCGGACAGGCGAATCCGTTGGCTGGGGCGAAAGTCCGTCGGCGGGAAGCAATTCACATCCGCCGGCAGATGAAATGTGCCGGGGGCGATGTGCGTGACGCGAACGCGGCCAGGAGCTTCGTCGGCATCGCGCGGCAATCCGGCATTGTACGA
The DNA here is from genome assembly GCA_013813775.1 of Planctomycetaceae bacterium. Lineage (GTDB taxonomy): Bacteria > Planctomycetota > Planctomycetia > Planctomycetales > Planctomycetaceae > JACCRE01. The sequence goes on along the minus strand of JACCRE010000260.1, from coordinate 16,364 downwards.
ATCGTAGTTACGATGCGGCTCACGCCCGCGGCCCACGCTGGGGGAATCCTTGCTCCAATTTTCAAACGACTGGAAGCGCAGCGTGCCTCCGCCCGGCAGGGCCATGCGGCCGGTTTCGTTGAAGTGAAACCCGATTCTTGAACGGGCTTCACCGCATGAGTCATCGTCGCACGCGCACTGCTCGCATTCACAATCGCTACACTCTGAGCAGCAGGTCGTCGCGACTTGACTGGCTTCACGGCGGTGACTGACTTCGCCGCAATGAGTCACGTCACAGGCTGAAGTGTGACGGATGGAGGTTGCGCAAGCCGGCTTCGCTTCGCAGGCCGTCGCCGCAAGGGCGTCAGACCCTTCGCAAGACGCCTTGCCGTTGCAGGACGCACCGGCACAGGCACCGAACAGCGACTTCGCGATCTGGCTGGCGAATGAAGTCGCGGAACAGCCGCCCTTCGGGCAATTCTCGCACGCCTCGTCTTCGTTCGGACCAGCTGCGACATGCACGATCGGTCCGCTCGACGAGAGTCCGATGCCCAAGGTGAGTCGGCGGGGATGCTTCTTCGCAGCGACGGGGCATTCGCCGTCTTCGCGAGCTGCGACGTTGGCGGCGCTGCCGTCTGCATCACAAGACTCAGACGCACCCGCTTCGCTTGTGCAGTCCTTCGCGGTGCAATTCTCAGCCGTGCATGCCTTGGCATTGCACGCTTCTTGGGGGCTCCTTTCAGTCGCCGACGTCAGCACGATGCGACCGACCACACTCGAATTGCTGCTGACGCCCTTCCCGACTGTGAGCGTTCCGTTGCATTCCTCTTCGCACTTCGTGGTCTTCACGGAGCATGCGGTGGGGCAGGCAGAGGTTTGAACCTTCGAGCAAGCTTCGGAGCAGATCGGTCCGCCGATGGTGTCGGCGTCTGCGCTGAGATCGGCGCTGATCGGTTCCGTCTGACGAGGCGGGGCCGGGCACGCCGTGCATTTTTCTTGCACCTGCACCGCGACCGGCGCCGCGCATTGAGAAGCATTGCGGCTTGACTTGGAGCACACCGAACCAGGGCATGCGCCCTTCGCGACCTGTGCCACCGCGATCGGCAGAGGGGGCGGGACCGGCTCGGCCACGGCGAGCACAGTGCCGGCCGTCAGACCGATCGTGCCAAGCACGGCCAACGCGAGCTTCGTGAATGTCATCGGGGCCTCCATGCGGGTCGAAACGGCCGGCAGGGAGACGTATGGGGTCCGGCCAAGGGCGCGGATTCTCCCACAGCCGCCAAGACGCGGATAGATCGGTTTCGCGTTGGAAATCGCAGTGGTTTCGTGAAGCTTGCCATGCGAAGGAACTACGATCCGCGTTGAGCCGCCGGCGCACGAAAAAACCGCGGTGACGCTTTGTGGCATCGCCGCGGTCAGGTGTTGATGAATCCAGTGGGCTGACGCGAATCCTAATGCCGTGACAGTCCCGAGCGACCCCAGAACGGAGGCAGGCCTCTCGATCCCCGACGCTCTTGAGCCACCTGATAATCGTAATGAAGGTTTGTCGAGGCCGCGTCGTCGGCCACTTGAGCCGATGCGTGCGTCTCCGGCTCATCGGCGATCGTGTAGGCGGCAATCAGCGCCGCAGCGGCACCGATACTGAAACTTTTCATCGTTCAAGCCCTTCACGCCGCTGTTATGTGGGCCGTGGCGACATTGCGCCGCCGACTGGTTTAAGGACGCCGACTCGGGAGGGCTGCGTCGGCGATGTTCTCCATGAAAAACCGTGGCCGGCCGATGTGACCTGACCACGGGTTGTGCTGAATCGCAGTGAGCGTGCAAACGCTCAGAAAAGGCCTACTGCGGTCGCAAGCTGCTTCAGACGGTCCGTCGCCGACGACCGGCGATCATGACCCAGATCGCAAGCACGATCACGGCCCCGATGATCGAGCCAATCCAGTTGGCGGGGCTCCACAGATCGCCGCCCATGATCAATGAGGCGAGGAACCCGCCGACGAATGAACCGATGATCCCCAGTGCCATGGTGGCGAGCAGGCCGATCGGCTGCCGGCCGGGCACCAGCAGTCGGGCAATCGCACCGGCGATCAAACCAAACACCATCCAGCCAATAATCGTCCCGATCGTCTCCATTGTGCGTTCTCCGCAGACGTAGAAAACCTGTTCGACTTCCGACCGCATGCGGCCGGAGTTTGACGACCAGCTTACTTAGCAGAACTCGTGCCGACAGCGTTTTCCCCGCCTTTGCAGGCGGTTTCGCCGAGAAACATAAATCGTCGCGACCGGCATCCTTCCGGAGTGGTCAGTGTCGAACCAGCCGAATGCGGGAATGCAGCCGTTCGATGGTGCGAGGGATGCTGAAGGCGCGTTGAAACGCTCCCGGTCAGACTCGCACTCTGCTCACCTCCCGTACGTCGCGATGACCGCGAACAGAAGGATCACGATGAGGTGTAAGGCTTGGTAAGTCATCGAGACGAGGCAGCCGCGGGCAACGGTCGTCGGCAGGAAGCGGATCATCAGGCCGGCGAGCAGGAAAAACTCGAACGGCTTTGCGATGAGCGACGGCCAGCCAATCGTCAAACGGCCGATCGTGAGTCCGGTCGGCGGTGAGCCGCCGAACCCGGCGTTGCACGCAACGTGAATTCCGTAACCGACGATCACGATCGCCAGGCTCATGAACAGCGTGCGTGCGGTGCCGAGCTGTGGAGTCGCCGTGCGAAGCATGCGGGCCGTCAGCACGATCGACCAGCGCACGAACAGCCCGAAGATCACCGTCCCGAAGGCGATTCCGATCACGCTGACCGCGGCGCGGTGAAGAAAGTTGTAGACCTCGAGGGACATGATGCAGTTATTCACTGAATGGGAAGGGGGTCGTTCACTCGACCGTTCCGCGCCTTCGTAAGGCATTGGCCGCAGACCGTCACCTGCGAATATTGGTGAATGGAGGAAGATCAGCATGCGATTGTCGCACGAGGCATGGAGACAGCTTCGGCCCTTTTTCACCATCGGAACCGGTGTCGAATTCGACTACCACGGCCGACATCGTGTCGGCAGTCTCGAAACCATCGGCGAAGGCCCGCAGGGGGCGTTCTTCACCATCCGTCACGCCGACGGCGTCTTCAAGAGTTATTCGTTGGCGAAGGTCGAAGGCTTGAGCGTTTATTCGCAGACGTCTTCGCCATCGGGCACGCGGGCCTGAATGGTGACGGGTGGAATCTTGCGGGCTGAAGGTCGCGGGCGCTCGGAGGCGCTGTCGATCGTCCATGCATCCGCTTGCGACGGTTGATGCGTAGCGGGTAGTGTGCGACCGGCTCGGAAAACTCTTGGCCGGGCTGTTCCGCAACGCCTTCCGCTCGCTCATCGCCGATGTCTCGCACCGAACCGCTGCCGTCGAACAGCACCGATCCCGAACCGACGGCCGTCGCGTCGAAGCATCCTGAAGCGGCGTTGCGGGAAGAAAAGGCGACCTTGCGCGAGCTCGCGGGTAAGCCGCTGCCCGCGAGAATCGCCGGCTTTCTCAAACTCTCGGGACCGGGCTGGTTGCAAAGCGCCTTGACGCTCGGCGGCGGGTCGCTCACGGGCAGCCTGTATCTTGGCGTGCTCGCCGGATTCGGCCTCTTGTGGTTGCAGCCGTTCGCGATGATCCTCGGGATCTGTTCGCTGGCGGCGATCGGTTACGTGACGCTGTCGACAGGCGAGCGGCCGTTTCGGGCAATCAACCGGCACATCAATCCAGCGCTCGGATGGCTGTGGCTCGGCGCGTCGATGGCGGCGAACATGATCTGGGCATTGCCGCAGTATTCGCTGGCCACAGCCGTCATCCAGCAGAACTTGCTTCCGGGCGCGCTTGGTGCCGGTGCGGCGATCGGCGACCTCAATGCCAAGCTGTTGATCGTCGCATTTCTGTTCGTGTTCTCGACAGCGGTCACTTGGAGCTACGGCAGTGGCCATTGGGGCGTGCGACTGTACGAGCGGATTCTCAAAGTCATGGTGGCCGCGATCGTCGCCTGTTTTCTGGGCGTCGTGATCAAGATCGCATTGTCCGTCGAGGGGTTGGACTGGGCGGCGCTGTTTCGCGGCTACGTGCCTGATCTTTCGACGCTGTACACGCCCGCGGCGGCCTTTCGGCCGCTGCTCGATTCGGTCGAAGGAGCCGCACGCACATACTGGAACGACCTGATCGTCGCAAAGCAGCGCGACGTGTTGATGACGGCGTTCGCAACCGCCGTCGGCATCAACATGACCTTTCTTCTGCCGTATTCGATGCTGGGCCGCGGCTGGGGACGCGAGCATCGCGGGCTCGCGATCTTCGACCTGTCGACGGGGATGTTCATCCCGTTCTTTCTGGCGACGACCTGCGTCGTCGTGGCGGCGGCAGCCCGTTTTCATGCCGTTCCCCAACCTGGACTCATCGCCGAAGCGACCGACGGCGAGTCAGCGACAGTCAGGCAACAGGAGGAGTACGAAGGGCTGCTGAAGAGTCGGCCTGCTGCTGCGACGCCGGTTGCTTCTGACTCCGAACGGCAACTTGCGGCGATGCTTGTCACACGTGACGCCCAGGCGCTCGCGGGATCTCTCGACAAGTTGTTGGGCCGACAGGTCGCGCACGTCGTGTTTGGGCTGGGCGTGCTCGGCATGGCCCTTTCGACGATCACGTTGTTGATGCTCGTCGCCGGTTTTGTGACGTGCGAGGTGCTCAACGTGCCGCCGACGGGCTGGCCTTTGCGATTCGGATCCCTGTTCGCCGCGACCGGCGTGCTGGGTCCGTTCGTTTTCACCGGCGCCGCGGCGTTCTGGCTCGCGGTGCCGATGTCGGTCTTGGCCCTCACGCTGCTGCCAATCGCCTACCTCACGTTCCTGTTGATGATGAACAGCGAACGTTTGCTGGGCGGTTCACGGCCGCGCGGCGGAAAGCGTTTGGCGGTGAACGTCGTTCTTGGACTCAGCACCGCCGTCGCGTTTTTCGCCAGCGGCTGGGCCATCGTCGCCAAGGTCGGGTATGGAGGTCTCACGGCAATCGTCGCCGCGTTCTTCGTCATGCTGCTGATCGGTGAAAGTGTTCGCCGGCGCGCGTTGACGTGAGTGGAGAGGACGGAAGAACGGGAGCATCGCGAGTTTGATCGCTGCGGTGCCTCGTCTTCCTTTGCTCCCTTCTTTCATTCTCCGCCGGACGCCTTGCCGGTCGCGATTCTCGCGTGGCCACAACTCGCCGCCGAATGTAGCGACGTTGCGGCTGTCGGCGTCGGCATGGCCCGCAGGCTCCGCCGCCCTGTGACGGGCAAGCGTCGATCGGTACGTCCGTATCTGTTCAGTCGGCAGTCTCCGAACAGGCCGGAAACGAGGAAGATTTTCTCAAGACTTCCCGTTTGACACCCCCGGGCGATGACCTAGGTTTGCGTGTCCGACAGCAACGCGAACGACAACGACGACGCGATCGCTGAATGACGTACCGGGCCCCGCCTGCTGGCGGTTTCGAATGTGTGGGGCGGTCCCGTGTGGGACCGTTTGGGTGCCGTGATCTCGGCGGTGAGCGCCATGGTGGCGTCGGGTCGAGATTCGGCCGGTTGTCCTTCCGGTGTGGGCCGGGGGACGGGCTTTAGAGAGGGCAGCGATGAACGCTTTTGCTCTGAGTGTGAAGAAGTTCCTGGTTTCGGAAGACGGCCCGACCGCTGTCGAGTACGCCGTCATGTTGGCCCTGATCGTGATCGTGTGCCTCACGGCCATCGGCACCATCGGCACCAACGCGAACGCGACGTTCGAAAGCGCCGGAACGGCCCTCGGCGGCACCGCCGCGCCGTAATCGTGTTTCGCGAAGTCTTGGCATCGTCCACGACATCGACCGTTGCGACGAAACGGCCGGGGCATGTTCCCGGCCGGTTCGTCGCGCGGTTTCTTTTCGGCGTCACCCTCGCCCTTTGCGTCCAACACGTCACAACTCTTCGTCAGGGCCGTCGCGGTCCAACTGGGTGAATCATGTTTTCGTTCTGGATTGATCCCTCGGTCATCTCGATGAACGAGGTTGCTGCCGTGCTGACGGGTATCGCAGTCGTCGTGAGCACGCTGCTCGGGCGACCGGCCTGAAAGGCCAGCCTTTCCATTTTGGTAACGCCGCCTCCAAGGCGGCGGCCTGCCGCCGAGCACCGGCGTCAAGCCGCCGGCTTGGCAATCGAGACACCCCTCCCCCTCTTCGACGTTTTCAAGGACACCCCGAAATGGATTGGACCGCACTCGTCGAACGCTGGCCCGTCTGGCTCGTCGCAACGCTGCTCGTATGGGCGGCGTGGATCGACGGCCGCGAGCTGCGCGTACCGAACTGGCTGACGTTCCCGATGGTTCTCGCCGGGCTGATGTACAACTTCGCCGCCGGCGGATTCGGCGGACTCGGCTTCGCGTTACTCGGCATGGTGGTCGGCCTGCTCTGCCTGATGCCGCTGTATGCGGTCGGCGGAATGGGAGCCGGCGACGTGAAGCTGATGGCCGGCCTCGGGGCATGGCTAGGCTGGCAAGTTACCGCCTATTCCTTCGTCGCGACCGTCGTCGTGGGCGCCGTGATGGCCGTCGCGATGGTCGTCTATCGTCGTGCCGCTGTGAAGCACTACGCGAACGCACTCATGATCCTGCGCGAGTGGCTGACGATCCGCGATCCCCGCGCGTTGTCGCAGATCGCCGCCGCAAGGAAGCCGACCATGTTGCTGCTGCCTTACGGAATCCCGATCTGCATCGGCAGCATCGGCTACTTCATGTACGCGGGCCTGATGTATTGACTTGATGCGGAGGGGTTGCAACCCCTCCGCTTCCCTCGTGATCGCGCATCCCCTCGCGCGGAAAGGACCGTCCGATGAAAATGAAGTCCATGATGTTGCTGCTCGTCGCCGCCGGCTTCGGCCTCGTGGCGATGCTCGGCGTGATGCAGGTGCTCAACGGCAAAGGCGATGAGCCGATGGTCAAGGTGGCCGTCGCCACCGCCGACATCCCTGCGGGAATGCCGCTCGACGATACGAACGTCGGCTTCAAGGAGTTCCAGCAGTCCACGGTGCCGAGCGGTGCGGTGACGAAGCAAGAGGAGTACGCCGGCAAGGCTCTCGTCTCTCGCGCCGTTCCCGGCGAGATCATCATGACGGCTAAGCTCGGCGGAGCCGACTCGATCACGGCGAGCCATCAGATCCCCAAAGGCATGCGCGTCGCGACGGTGAGCGTGAATGCGACGAAGAGTCACAGCGGCTTGATCCGTCCCACCGACCGCGTGGACGTCGTGTGCACGTATGACGTACCGAATCCCGTGACCCGGCAGAAATCGACGCACGTCAAGACCGTCCTCGAGTTCATCGAGGTGTTCGCCGTCGATGCCCTGCGAGCCGGTCGCGAAGGCGACGTCGAAGTAGCGGTCAAGAACGTGTCGCTGATCGTCGATCCCGAGCAGTTCCAGTTGCTCAAGGCCGCGGAAGGTCTGGGAGAACTCAACCTGTCGCTCCGAAACCGCGAAGACAAAGAGAAGACCCAGGTCGCGGAACTGAGCGACAACGTGTTCTTCCAGCGCGACACAAGCATCGGGACTCGCACGGAACCAGCGAAGTCGAAGAGCGCCGCCGAACCCGTCGCATCCCAAGGACCTGGCCTGCAGGACTTCCTTGCGTCGGCGATGACGGCCATGAGCGAAACCGCAACCGTCAAAACGTCGCAATCCGCCGAGACTCCCACCTGGGTGATGACGATCTACCGCGGCGTCGAGACCCAGGACATCGAGGTTCTTGACGAAGCCGCTCTCCCGAAGGGTATGAGTTCGCTGGAACGGCAAAGGCAGCGGGCTCGCACGAGAACACGGAACGACCATGCAGAACCCGCTCTACCTCCGTCACCCGCCGTCTCGAAGCCGGCTGCCGCGGCTGCTCCGACGCCGGCGGCTCCGGCGGCTCCGCCGGCCCTGACTCCGATCTCGGAGCCGGTTGCCGAGCCCGCCCCGGCGGCCCAAGCTGCCGCCGGACCGACGCTGCCGGCGCTTTTTCTGCCCACTCTCAACTAAGGCAGTCTCCAGTTCGGACGCGGGGAAACCGAAAAAAGGAATAACCGATTCAATCCGGTCCGTCGGTTCTTTCGGAACAGCCGTCACAAGCGGCCCCGAACGACCCGACGGATCGGACCGTTTCGGCGAGCGGCCACCATCGGCCGCGTCAGGGGGACATGGCAACCGACAGGATGTGCCTGACGGCGGGCCAAGCTGCCGGTCCCGATTAACGGTCCCGGGAGGCATTCGCCTCCCTTCAGCCTCCCGTCGCGACTGACCGAGGGTGCACGGATGCGTACAGGTTCTCGACAGCGTTCATCTGCCGCACGAGGCGGCCGGTCTCCGCTAGCCCGCAAGGCCGCTTTAGCGATCGTCTTCGGATCGTGTGCTGCGGTGACGGCTTCAGCCGTCGCACAGCCCGCTCCGCCCGCCGCCGAATCCGAGGCGGCCGCCGCGCCGTCTTCGGGCGAGCCGGTCATTCGGCTGACGAGCCGAAGCCAGCAAGTCAAACTCATCGAGCGATTCACGAAAGTCGTGACGCTGCCCGATCGCATCGCCCGCGTCGACGGCTTCGACCAGGACGTGATCGACGTCACCGCGCTCGACAGCCGCAGCATTCGCGTGCATGCCAAGGCTCCCGGCGTCACGACGATGACCTTGCTCGACGAGAACGATCAGACGTTTTCGATCGACATCCTCGTCGTCGGCGATGTGCGCCATCTGCAAGAGCTGCTCTCGCGTCTGTTCCCAACGGCGGCCATCGAGGTCGTCGAGGTCCGCGAAAGCGTCGTGTTGCGAGGCTGGGTCACGCAGCCCAGCCAGATCACCGAAATCGTCGAGATCGCAGAGCAGTTCTACCCCCGCGTTCTGAACCAGATGCAGGTCGGTTGCGTGCAGCAGGTGATGATGAAGGTCAAGGTGATGGAGGTTCAACGCAGCAAGCTGCGACAAATGGGATTCAACTTCATCTTCTCGGGCAATGACGGATTTGTGACTTCAACGCCCGGAGGTCTCGTTAAGGTCGATGAGATCGCGGGGAGTTCGGTGACGCTGACGGACGGCTCGCTGTCGAATCCGACGGCCATGTTCGGCATCTTCAATCCCTCTTCGACGTTCGGCGGCTTCATTGAAGCCCTCAAGCAGGAGAATCTGCTGAAGATCCTCGCCGAGCCGAATCTGATGACGATGAACGGCCGGCCTGCGAACCTGCTCGCGGGCGGCGAGTTTCCGATCCTGGTTCCCAACGGTCTGGGCACGGTCGGCATCGAATATAAGCCGTTCGGCGTGCGGCTGGAAGCCGTCCCGCTCGTGTTGAGCAACAGCCGCGTTCGCATCGAGCTGCAGTCGGAAGTTTCGGACCGCGATCTCAACAACTCGGTCGAGCTGCAAGGCTTCCGCGTGCCGGCGTTGACGCAACGACGAGCGAACACGCAGGTCGAACTGAACTTCGGCGAGACCCTCGTGATCGCGGGACTCATCAGCCAGAACCAGACGGGCGGTACCTCCAAGGTGCCCGTGCTCGGCGACATTCCTTACGTCGGAGCGGCCTTCAGCCGGAAGACCTTTCAGGAGAACGAAACCGAGCTCGTGATCATGGTCACTCCGGAACTCGTCGCGCCGATGACGCCCGACCAGGTTCCGCCGGGTGGCCCCGGACTCTTCACCGACACGCCCACCGATCGTGAGTTCTACCTCTACAACCTACTGGAAGTGCCCAGCTACGGTCCGCATTGCGAAGGGGAGTGCCCGCCGCCGGTCCCGACCTATGACCCGTACCATCCGATCGGTGAAGAGCACATCATGGCTCCGGGGGCGTACCCGGCCGGTCCGCCGCTTCCGCCATCCGGTTCGTACCCGTCGGCCAGTCCGGCTCTAGTTCCACCGACTCCGACGATGATGCAGCCCCGCCCGATCGTGACGCCTCCGACGTCTCCGTCAGCGGCGCCGGCTGCGACGAGGGAACCGACGGCGACGGCCCCCGCGTCGGTGCCGAACTTTCCGCCGCCGGCTCCGGGACCGTCCACGACGCGCAGCGGGTCGATGATGCGTCCGACGGCTTCCACGGCTCGCGGCGGAGTGACTCCGGTCGGATACACGTCACCGTCAAGCCGGCAGTCGTCGAGGCCGGGCTTGATTGAGCCAAGCCGACCGATGGCTCAGCCGTAAGGTATAGTTCTGTCACTCGAGGTCGAAGCCCGCGCCGGACCCGGCGCGGGCTTCACCCACCCCCCGCGAGATTTCGGGCTGGCCATGAAAAGCGTCGTACGTCTGGCGATCGTCGATCCCAACGACGCCTCACGCGCTGCACTTAAGCACTTGCTGCTGGGCATCGATGCCGTCTGGCTTGAAGCCGATTGCAGCCGGTATGAGTTCTTCGCCGACGTCATCGGTCAGACTCAGCCCGACATCGCACTGATCGCTCTCGACACCGACCCGGTGAAGGGGCTGTCGCTCGTCGCGCGGATCAGCCAGGATCTGCCGACCTGCACCGTGCTGGTCGTCAGCAGCAGTCAGGAAGGCAGCCTGATCCTGCAGGCGATGCGGAACGGCGCGAAAGAGTTCCTGTCGTATCCGCCCCGTCTCGACGACTTTCTCGCCGCCCTCGATCGTATCCAGTCGCACGGTGCCGGCCGCGACGGCGAAGGCAAGGTCCGGTCGAGCAGCGTGATCACGGTCGCCGGCGCCGGGGGCGGAGTCGGCTGCACGAGCCTCGCGATCAACCTCGCCTGCATTCTCGCACAGGGCGAGAAGAACGGCGTCACGCTGCTCGATCTCGACCTCACGCTCGGCGATGCCGACGTGTGGCTCGACATCATCCCCGATTACACGATTCAAGACGTCGCCGAGAACATCAGCCGGCTCGATTATTCGCTGCTCAAACGCAGCCTGACGAAGCACGCCTGCGGCGCATTCCTGCTGCCGCGGCCTGTGCAGATCGACTCGCGAGCGGCCGTCACGCCCGACGAATTGCGCCGCGTCATTGCGCTGCTCAAGGCCACCTTTACGCACGTCGTGATCGACATCAGCAAGAGCTACGCCCCGCTCGATCTCGCCGCGCTCGAAGTCGCGGACACGATCCTGCTGGTGACGCAGCTCGATCTGCCCTGCCTGCGCAACGCTGTAAGGCTGATGCAGTTGTTCGACCACCACGACGGGCTTTCCGAGAAGGTCAAGGTGGTCGTCAACCGGCTCGGCCTTGAAGATGCGCAGATCAGCCTGAGCAAAGCGCTTGAAACGATCGGCCGCGACATCTTCTATGAAATTCCGAACGATTACCCGACGATGGTCGAAAGCCGCAACAACGGCGTGCCGCTGATGACGCAGGCCCCAAAGGCGAAGCTGACCCGCGCGATCGAAGGTCTGGCCCGCAAGATCGACGAATCGCTTCTACCCGTGGCTTTAGGCGACGACCTCAGCCGCAAGAAGGGCAAAGGCCTGTTCGGCTTTCTCAAGGCGGGACAGAAGTAGGGCGGGTGTCATCCCTCCAGCCCGAACCACGGCTGCAAACGGGGAATCGCTCGCCGTAGTGTTTCTAAAGGCCACGGCATGACGGCGACACGCAGTCGCTCAAGGCTCACGCGGCACCAGAAACGCCGTCGCGGTCAGAGCGATCATCAGTGCTGAGAACGAAGTCAGACCCATCACGACGCCGATGCCCGCGTGCATGCCGATCGTGGCCAGGGCCATCGCCGTCCGCGTTCGCGTCGGCCAGATCAGAACCGCGTAGCCCGCTTCGACGGCGAGCGTGCCCCAGCCGGCGAGCACCGCAATCCAAGGCGCCGTAGCGAGCCATGTCATATCGACCTGCGAGAGTCCCGGCAGAGTCACGGCACGCCAGACGGCTTCGCCGTTCCACCATTGCACCCCCAGTCCCTTCTCGATCGCCGAGCTGAGATAAACAACGCATAAGTGGAGCTGAAGCACGCGAAGGGCGAGACGGTTGCCGGACGTCGGCTCGGAAGGCTTCCGCCTCGCGTCGATCGACAGGACGGCTCCGACGGGAAGCACGACGCAGTAGAACAGCGCGATATGCGCGAACATGTCCACGCCGTAGATCGTCGCCGCAGCGGCGTTGTTCAAGGCGAGGTGTGTGAGCCAAGCCACGATCGCAGCCGGCCTGGTTTTCCAACCAAACAGCAAGGCGACCAGCGCGAACGCATAACCAGCGAACGTCGCTTGTGTGGCCAGCTCGGCGGCGATGTTCAGCGGGGCCAGCAGAGTCGCGACCATGCGCACTCGCGGGGCGAAGGGATGGATCGACGTCGGACCATCGGCCGGATCCATCACGTCCCAGCGGACATTGGCCTTCGGTCCATAGAGCGCCGCGACGTCTGAGGCGAGACAGAGCGCCTGCACGAGCAGCACGCTCGCGACACCGATGCGGAACGCGGCGAGAGGCGCCGCCGACGCAGGTTCATGAAAGAACCGATCCGCCCTCGCGATGACCTCACGAAGAGCTGCCGAAATGCAAAGATTGGGGGTGGGCATTCGCGAGCTCCTTCATGGTCGCCGGTCGGGCGGATCGTTGTGGCTGCCTCATCTACGCGACGGACGGCGCGCGTTACGCGTTCGCCGTCATGAACCTTCTGGCCGTCCGAACGTGATCGCCTGCAACGGCAGCCATACGGAACGACCGCCGTCACGGTGATCGGACATCGAAGGCACGTCGAAATATCCCTCAGGCCGCATGATGCCGAACGATTCGACGAGCACCGTCGCCTCCTTTGCATGGGGATGCCTCGCGAGCACGGCAGCCGCCAGCGAGCGCAGGATCTGTTCACGCCGTTCGGGCGTGGACGTCGGCAGCAGCCGTCCCACGGCACCGAGTCTCAGATTCGCCTCGGAGGTCGCTCCCACTTCGAGCGCCTCGACGTGCTCTTGTCCGTCGAGATCGACGACGAGAAATCGAATGCGAACTTCGGGATCGACCACGGGAGCAAAAAAGCCGTAGTAGCCATCAGCCCCGCTCATCGCCATGTAGAAGCTCGTCGCAGAGCCGCCGAGGGTTCCTTGCGGCAGCGGAATCGTCTGCCAGGCCCCACAGACGACCAGAGCCAGATGTACGGCGGCAGCGAACGTGAGCAGCTTCTGACGCATCGACTCGTCCTCGACTTTTATGGCTTCTGTGGTGCGGACACAACAAAAACCGCCTGAAGCCGCGTGAATCGCGATCTCAGGCGGTGCGTTTCAGTGCAAGCTCAGTGGCTGTGCCCATGCCCATGACCGTGACCGTGGCCGTGACCGTGGCCAAAGCCATGTCCATGCCCGAATCCGTGGCCGCGGCCATACCCGCCGCCGTGGCCGAATCCGCCATAACCGAATCCGAACCCGCCGCGGCCGTAGCCAAAGCCGAAGCCGCGGCCATAGCCGTGACCATGGCCCTTACCATGTCCGCCGTGAAAGGCGACTACCTTTGATTCGCCGGAAACCGGCGTCTTGATCGTCAAGCTGGCCGGGTCGGTGACCGCGGCGCGGCGGACGGTGGCGGCGTCCGCCGCGTTGGAGGTCGGCAACATCGAGACCGTGCCGCCGGCGACCACGACCATCGGAACGCAAACCAAAGCGAATCGTCGGAACATCGAACTTCCTCGTTCGGCAGCGGTTGTATTGGATCGGTGTTCGCGGTCTGCCGTTCCGCGTCTCCCGTTTGTCCCTCGCCAACACATACGGGGCGGGCGGGCGGTGTTACGCGAGAAGCTGCAACTCATCCAATGTCAGTCGCTGCCGCCGCAGCTCGTGAATTTCGCCGCCGTTGGACAGCCGCATGTTCGCAGGCTAAACCACGCAGGGATTCAGGTCCGCCCGACTTTTCGTCTCCACCATGTCCAACGATTTCCGTAGATCGCTCCCCAAGCTGAAAGCCGCCCATACCGAGGCTGCGGTCGCTCGGCGGCTCGCTGGCCCTTCGGGCGACAGTTACCTGCGCGACTTCGTATACGGTGCGATCGATGGCGCGGTGACGACGTTCGCGGTCGTCTCGGGCGTCGCAGGGGCCGAACTCCCCGGCAGCATCGTGCTGATTCTGGGAGCCGCGAACCTCGTTGGTGACGGTTTCAGCATGGCGGCCAGCAATTACCTCGGCACGCGAGCCGAGCGACAGCAGCGCGAGCGTGCCCGGCGAATCGAAGAGCGCGAAATCGAGCTCTATCCCGAAGGTGAGCGCGAGGAAGTTCGGCAGATCCTGGCGTCGAAGGGCTTCGAGGAGGAGCTGCTCGAACGAGCCGTCGAGGTCATGACCGCCGACCGAGCACGCTGGGTCGACCTGATGCTGCAAGAGGAACTGGGACTCTCGCTGGGCGGCTCCAATCCGCTGAAGGCCGCCGGCACGACGTTTCTGGCATTTTTCATCGTCGGAGCGATTCCGTTGCTGCCGTTCGTCGCGCGGGAGTTCGACCTCGTCGGCGAGACGGCCGTTTTCGCTCTCAGTGCCGCAATGACAGGAGTCGCCTTCTTCGGCGTCGGCGCAGCGAAAGCTCGTTTCGTCGATCGCAGCGCGATCCTGTCGGGCCTGGAGACCCTCACCATCGGCGGAGCCGCAGCCGGCCTCGCCTACCTCGTTGGTCTCCTTCTGAAGAGCATCATGTAGAGGCGGCGACGCGAATCTCAAGAGGCCGGAAGTTTAAGCCTCCTGTGCGGCACGCCGTCGCGAAGAACGTGACCGCGAGGAGATGCCGGATAAGGGCGAACTGAAGTGTTCGCCCATTCCCAAACATTTCTTCAGGCACAGCGAATTCCTGCGAAGCGGAGGCGGTGCGATAAGGACTTACGTCGACGGTCGGGGGTCTATCGAGCTTAGGGTGAGAGCCGTGATGGACGGCTCTGAAGCACCTCGCTCAGACGACTTCCCGCCGCGCCATGCTCGCTCTGCTCAAAGACGCCTTCGCCGCCGCATCGCTCAAGGCTCGATACAGCCGACTCGCCCGCGAACGCGTTCTGCGGCTCCTCGAATCGCGGGCTGAGTTCGAGGGGCATGCCGACGGGCGCTGGGACGCGATCGGCGGAGGAACACGCTCACTCGATTCGCTCGCGAAGGCCGACCTGAGAACGCAGGCACGCCAGCTTGTCATCGAGAACCCGCACGCTCGCAACGTCTTGCGGCTGATGGAGGCCTACGTCGTCGGCCCCGACTGCCGCGTCAGTGCGATGGTCGAAGCGTCGGATCATGAGGCGGCCAGCACCGCCGATCGGCTCTGGCGACGCTTTCTCGCTGCGAATTGTCGGCACTTCTCTTACCGAGAGTTCGCGCGCCGGACATGGCGCGACGGCGAGTGCTTCGTGCGCCACTTCCCGCGAGCGCAGTGGCCGCCTGTCGTGCGATTCCTCGATCCTGAAACGATTGGCTCGACGCCGGAGGCTCCTGAATCATCGGGAGTGATCACCGACCTCGACGATGCCGAAACGGTCGTTGCCTACCTGTTGATCGATCAGGCGACGGGCGAGTTGCGCGAGGCGATTCCGGCCGGCGAAGTCCTGCACGCCAAGATCAACGCCGACAGCAATGAGCCTCGCGGCACGACGCTCTTCGCTCCTTTGATCGCTCCGCTCACGCAGTACGAGCGCTGGCTCGACACGGAGCTCGTCGCTCGCAAGCTCCAGGCGTCGATCGTCCTCTGGCGGAAGGTCTCCGACGGACCCACGGCGTCGTTCGGTTCCACCGCCGATGATGACTTGGCGATTGAGGCGGCGAGCCGCGAGCGATTTCACGCCGGTTCAATCCTCACGACGAGTGCGTCGACCGATCTGCAGTTTCTTCAGCCGCCGTCACACATCCGCGATTCGGCGCCGCTCGGGCGCATGATGCTGCTCTCGGCGGCTGCGGGAGCCGGACTGCCCGAGTACATGCTCACCGGTGACGCCTCGAATGCGAACTATGCGAGCACGATGATCGCGGAAGGACCGGCCGTAAAGCTGTTTCAAAGCGAGCAGAAGTTCTTCGCGGTCGAGCTGTCGCGGTTGTGGCGCTGGGTGATGGCCGAGGCCGTGCGACTGGGACAGTTGCCCGCCGGCTTTCTCGACTCGGCGGAACCCGATTGGGCGTTTCCAACGCTCGTCGCCCGCGACCGTCCCCGCGAGCGGTATGCCGATGTGCGGCTCGTGCAAGCCGGCATCCTGAGCCGCTCGGAGATCGCCCGCCGCGAGAACGTCGACCCCTCGATGATGCGCGCCGAGCTCGCCGCCGAAAAGGCGAAGCCGAAAGACGACGCGGCTTCGTGATTGTGACCTGCGGGCTTACGCCCGCGGCTCGTTCTTTTCTGACTCCAGACTCCAGACTCCAGACTCCAGACTCCAGACTCCAGACTCCAGACTCCAGACCCCTGACCCCAGACCCCTGACCCCTGACCCCTGACCCCTGACCCCTTCAATGCCCGAGCATCTCACAGAA
>JACCRE010000231.1 GCA_013813775.1 Planctomycetaceae bacterium | reverse complement strand
CCCGATCAGTTCTGGCCCGACGGCGAATCGATCGGCCTGAAGGAAAGCAGTTCGCCGCTCGAACCTTTCAAAGATCGCACGCTGTTCCTCAAAGGCATCTCGAACCGCATCCGTGGCGATGGCGACGGCCACATGCGCGGCATCGGCTGCCTGCTGACGGGCATCGAGTTGTTCCCCGGCAACATCCAGGGCGGTTCCGATACGCCCGCGGGCTGGGCGAAGGGTCTCTCGATCGATCAGGAGATCAAGAACTTCCTCCAGGCCGACGCCGCGACGCGCACCCGCTTCGGATCGCTTGAATTCGGCGTGATGGTGCCCGATCGCGCCGACACGTGGACCCGCATGTCCTACGCCGCGGCGAACAAGCCGATCGCGCCGATCGACGATCCGTACCAGATGTTCTCGAAGCTCTACGGCCAGATGAAGGATCGCGAGAGCCTCAAGAGCATCCTCGACGACGTACAGGAAGACCTCAAGAAGATCACGGCGAACGTCGGCGTCGAAGACCGCCGGCTGCTCGAAGAACAAGCGACGTTCGTTCGCGAAATGGAACAGGAACTGCGCTCGACGAGCGACGAAGCGATCGGTCACGCGGTGCCGGAACTCGAACCCGGCGTGAAGGAAGAGAACGACGAGATCCCGCGGATCAGCAAGATGCAGATCGAGCTGATGGTCAACAGCTTCGTCTCGGACTTCGCGCGGGTGGCGACCTTCCAGATCACGAACTCGGTCGGCGGCGCCCGCATGAAGTGGCTGGGCATCGAGGAAGGCCACCACGAGCTCTCGCACGAGCCCGACAGCAACGAGACCGCCGTCGACAAGCTCGTGCGAATCAACAAGTGGTACTGCGAGCAACTCGCTTACCTGGCGAAGCGGCTCGCCGAAACGCCCGAGCCGGGCGGCGAGGGCAGCCTGCTCGACAACACCGTCATCGTGTGGACGAACGAGCTCGGCAAGGGGAACAGCCACACGCATGACGACATCCCGTTCGTGCTCGTCGGCGGTGGGCTCGATTACAAGATGGGCCGCTCCATTCAGCACGACCGCGTGCCGCATAACCGCCTGCTCGTCTCGCTGGCCCACGGCTTCGGCCACAACATCGAGACCTTCGGCAACCCCGACTTCTGCAAGGACGGCCCGCTGACGGGATTGACGTAATCGGAGAGATCAGAGCCGCGACCGTCAGGGAGCGATTCTGTACGGGGCGATGTCGCAAATCGCTCCCTGACGGTCGCGGCTCTGAAGGGGATATTGAATGACCTTTCCGACGAACCGGCGCGAGTTTCTACGACACCTCGGTCTCGGGACGGCGGTCCTGCCGTTCGTCGGCAATCTGCCGAGCCTCGCCGCTGAATCTTCGCAGAAGCGCAAGCAGCGGCTCGTCGTCGTCTTCAGTTCGAACGGCGTCGTGCAGCCGAACTTCTGGCCCGACGAGGAAGGCGACGCATTCACGCTCAAGGAAAGCACCTCGCCGCTCGAACCGTTCAAGGATCGCACGCTCTTTCTTAAGGGCATCTCGAATCGCGTCCGTGGGGCCGGCAGCGGCCACATGCGCGGCATCGGCTGCCTGCTCACGGGCGTTGAGCTCAATCGCGGCAATCAGTTGGGCGGAAGCGGTCCTCCGGCGGGTTGGGCGGGCGGCATCTCGATCGATCAGGAGATCAAATCGCATTTGCTGGCTGACCCGGCGACCCGCACGCGCTTCGGATCGCTCGAATTCGGCGTGATGGTTCCCGATCGGGCCGATACCTGGACGCGACTCGCGTATGCCGGACCGAACAAACCCGTGGCGCCGATCAACGATCCTTACCAGATGTTCGCGAAGCTCTACGGTCACACCCGCGACCGCGAGCAGCTGGCCAGCGTGCTCGACGAAGTTCGCGAGGATCTGCGAAAACTATCCGGCATCGTCAGCGTCGAGGATCGCCATCTTCTGGAAGAGCACGCGACGTTCGTCCGTGAGATGGAATCTGAACTGTCGGCGTCCCACGACGAACGCGCCCTCGCGGCACCGCCGGACATTGAGTTCGGCATTCCCGAGGCCGACATTCCGCGTCTCAGCCGCACCCAGATCGACCTGATGGTCGCCGGCTTCGCCGCCGATTTCGCACGGGTCGCGACGTTGCAGTACTCGAGCGCCACGAGTCAGGCGACGATGCCGTGGCTGGGCATCGACGAGAAGCATCACGAGTTGTCGCACGAGCCGGACAAGAACGAAGCGGCACAAGAGAAGCTGACCCGCATCAACACGTGGTACTGCGAGCAGATCGCCTACCTCGCGAAACGGCTCGCGGAAACGCCGGAACCGGGCGGCGAAGGCAGCTTGCTCGACAACACGACCGTGGTGTGGACGAACGAGCTGGGCAAGGGCAACAGCCACACGATGCACGACATTCCGTTCGTGTTAATCGGCGAGGGCCTCGGCTTCCAGATGGGCCGTTCACTCAACTTCGATCGCGTGCCCCACAACCGCTTGCTGCTCTCGCTGGCCCACGCCTTCGGCCATCACATCGCGACGTTCGGCCATCCCGACTTCTGCGGCGACGGCCCGCTGGCCCAGTTGACCTGATCCGGCAAGCTGGAAACACGAACCGCCTCAAACGAGCAGGCTGATCGAATCCCCGGCGCCTGGTTGGGCTTGCTTCGAGTGCCACTGGCTCCGCCAGTGCTGAGGCGACGTCGCCCCATCAAGCACTGGCAAAGCCAGTGGCACCCAATCCCCCAGTTCCAGCCCTGACAGAGCTTCAGCGCCGCGGCCAGTCGCCTCGCAGCCAATCGACGATCAACAACAGGTCGGCGTGGCTCAGCATGTTCTGCGACGAGCCTTGCTCGGCCGGCAGGAAGGCCGGCATGCCGTCGTTGTTCTCGCCGTAGAATCGCTCGTGAGACGGGTTCGACACGAACTCCGCCAGCCAGTTGCGAGTGCCGTAACCGGTGAGATCGGGACCAGCGCCCAGCGAACCAGCCTCGCCGAATTTGTGACAGCCGGCGCATCCCATCGCTTCGTCGCTCAGCATGTCGCGGGCGATCAACTCGCGTCCTTCCGCGATCGCGGCGGCATCCTGCTTGTCCGCGGCCGCCTGGCCCGGCAGCATCGCCTCGGCCGACAATGCCAGCACGATCTTGTGAACTTCCGCCTTTCGCTCGTCGAGCGCGTCGTCTTCGACCGCAAACAACTCGTCTCGCACGTAGTCGATCATGCCGCCCGACGTGCCCTCTTTGATGAATGCGGTATGCTCGTAGTAATCGGGGCCGGCGATCCTCTCGGGGTCGAGCAGGCCGGCGATCCAGTCGCGACTTGCGAAGCCGTAGAGATTCGGCGCGGCGGGAGTCTTCGCCGCGATCCCGTTGCCGTCTGCATCGAGATGGGGGTGGCAGTTCGCGCAATGTCGAGCGAAGAGCATCGGCCCTTGCGTCAGCGGGTCGTTCCGCAGGAGCGCCGCCGGGCCTTCCGTCGGCACGCTTTTCATCGACGCGAGCAGTTTGGCCCGATCGGCTCGTTCGGCGGCTTCGACGACGTACTTCTGATACATCGGATCTTCGCGATCGCGTGCGAACGAGATCGCCGTGAGCGCCGCCCAGCCAGAAGCCGCGAGGATCACGACCGCATAGCGAAAGACATGCGACGCAAACCGCGGCAGGCGACGATCCAGCCAGGGCAAGGCGGCGAGAAAGACGAGAAACAGCACCGGCAGCAGTCCCGTCGCCACGAACTCGGCATCGCCGCTGAAGTAGCTTCTCAGCTCGAACAGCGAGCGGAAGTACCATTCGGGCCGCGGCATTTCCTCAAGCGTCGGATCGGCCGGTGCGTCGAGAGGAGCGCCATACCGCCACGCCAGAAAGGCCACGGCACCGAACACGACGCCGAACACGAGCGCGTTTCGGGCGCTCTGGTCGGGCCGGTAAACATGTGGCTCCGTTTCACGACCGTATGTCGCTACAAGTCTCGTCTCGGGCATTTGTGTCGCCGGAACTGCGCCAGCGGAGATCGTCGGCGATGTGACGGTTCCCCAGCGTAGTTGCTGGTAGATGTGGAACACGAGCAGCAGGCCGGCGAGCATCGGCAGGATTGCGACGTGCAACGTGTAGAGCCGCGTCATCGTGAGATTGCCGACGTCGTTCCCGCCGACGAGCACGCCTCGCGCGATCGAACCCACGACGGGCATGTTGCCGGCGATGTGACTTTCGATCTCGATCTGCCCTAGCGATTTATTGCTCGCCGAAAGCGGGTTTCCGGTGACCGCGGCGCCCGCGAGCAAGGGCAGCAACAACACTCCCGCGATCCAGGCGAGCTCGCGCGGGGCGCGATAGCTCGCGGTCAGGATCGCCCGTGCGAGATGAATCGCGAAGAGGATGACGAGCGCGTGGCTGGCGTAGTAATGCAGCCCGCGGACGAACGCCCCGCCCGGAGTCGATTCGATGAGAAACACGCTCGACCAGCCGTGATCGGAGGCGGGGCTGTAGTTTGCCATCAGCAGCAGGCCCGTCGCCGCCACGACGATGAACAGGCCCAGCGAGCAGGCGCCAGTGGCGTACATCCACCGCGGCCCTTGCGGCAACAGCCGCTCGCGTAGCGTCGCCCGAGCCGCGCGATAGCCGGTGCGGCTGTCGAACCAGTCGGCGAAGCGAGTCAGGGCGTCGGACGAAGGCACGAGGCGGTCGGCGGAGAGTGACGGACGACGGCGAACGAATCTCGCCGGAGGATCAATCAACAGAACGAGATGACGCGACGGACATCTTCCGGAGGATGATTGAACCGCAAAGGCGCCAAGGACGCGCGAAGGAGCATCTCTCGAAAAGATGTCACGCTTCGTGCTCTTGGTGCTCTTCGTGGTTCGATGCCCTTCGAACTATGTGTCAGCACCACCTCTCGACTTGGCGTTCTTGGCGGTTCAAACCTCTTCGATCTAGGCCTTCTCGACACGATCAGCGATGCCGACTTCATACTCCTTGTATTCCACCTCGACCCACCATTGGCCGGTGGCGTCGTCTTTCACGAGGCGGTGGTCGAGCAGGTCCATGCCGCGCGGGCTGGGATTCGTGTAGCCGTCGGCGGTGACTTTCGTGCCGTCGTCGTTGAACTTGGCCCCGTGACAGGGACAGACGTAGTTCGCGACGGCATGTTGAATCGGGCAGCCGCTGTGCGGGCACGCCGCATTGAAGACCGAAACTTTGGCCGAATCCGCAGGCGCCGAGGGCGGGCTGGTTCGCGTCACCCACACATGACCCACGACCTGATCGGGATGTTTCGTCCAGCCGTCGGCACGCGTGCCGATAACGGCGAGTTTCTGAGGGGTTCCCGTCGGCAAAGAGTCGAGCGTGGCGATACGCCGCAAGATTGGTCCGCCGGACGCCGTATTGGACACCAGCGGTGCCGACAGGAATCGCAGCATCGGCGCTGCAACCGTCGCGGCACACGCCGTGTAGACGGTGCGGCTGAACCAGATCAGGAACGATCTTCGCTGCATCGGGCCGATGCCGGTCAAAAGGATTTGTCGGGAGCCGACTTCAAAGGCGGGGCCGGCCACGGCGGCCGGTGCGGTGGGAGTCGTTCAATTATCGGCGTTTGCTGACGCGATCGTCAAGCGGGGGTGATGCTCGGAATGAGAGAAGGAGCGTCCTGGGAAGGGCAAGACGCGTCAGGCTGCCCAAACTCAATGCGATGCTCGGGGGGCGAGGGCTCGTGCGGCGGCGATGAACGCGGCGGCTCGTTGAACGTCTTTCACGCCCGCGGACGACTCGATGCCTCCGGCCGTATCGACGCCGAAAGGATGGGTGATCGAGATCGCGTCGGCGACATTCTCCGGAACCAAACCGCCCGCCAGGATCAGTGGCGGCCAGGATTCGTCGTAATTGCGTAGCAGTTCCCACGGCGCCGTCTTACCGGTGCCGCCGTACGCGCCGGCGACCTTTGCGTCGATGAGAATTGCGTCGGGGGCGGCTCCGAGGCGGGCGCACTCCTGGAGAAAGGTTGCGAGTGACGACAAGTCTTCTGCGTCGACGCGCCAAGCTTTTAGGACGGGCAGGCTCGGGCGAGCCGCACGCAGTTCAGCGATCAACGACGGCGGTTCGTCGCCGTGAAGCTGGACTGCGGCGATGCCGGTGTCGGCTGCGACGCCGACAATCTCGTCAAGAGGCGCGTTTACGAAGACACCGACGGGCATAATGCCTGTCGGCAGCGAGCGACAGATTTCCGCGGCAGTTGGCGTCGCGACGAAACGTACCGACGGCGAGTAGAAGTTCAATCCGATCGCGTCCGGCTTCAATGTCGCAAGCGACCGAGCAGTCGCAACGTCTCTCACGCCACAGAGCTTGACCCACGGCGCCTCATGGCGTTTGACGAACACGAATCGTGAATCGGAGACCGAAGTCATATCGCCATTCTAGGCTCGTGATGACAAACAGCCGTCGTGCGACAACAAACAATGTTTCGTGTTGCCGCGCGAGTTCATCGGCGGGCGACGACGATTGCGGTGGAATTGCCGATTTCAGTTATCTGCCTCGTCGAAGACATCACAACAGCATCGGCGCAAGCAACAAGGTTGTCGGCAGCATCATCGCCACCCACGGGGCGAGACCGATTGCCCACCAGGCCCCCTCAAGCAAGTCGAGATTCGTGACGACGACGAAAGCGGACCGTCCGGCGAAGAACAAGGAGAAGAGCCACGCCGTGAGAAAAACTGCGACGGCTGCCAATCCACCGTACGATGATCTCGTCGGAAAAGGCATCGGATTGCCGACCATGAACGCGCCGATGGCGATCAATTGCAATAGAAGAAAGCATCGACCGTTGAACGCGATCTGACGTTCCGCTCGGGCACGACGGCCTTGACGACGGCGTTCGCGTTCTTCGGCTGGACTCACTTCGGCAGCGCGATTCATCGAGACGCACCGAGGTAGCGGTTTCTCATTCCTCCCGCTCCGACCTTTCGAACACCAGCGGATGATCGCTGTTGGGGTCGGCGACGCGCATGGCGATCTTGCCGTCCATGACGTCGGTCAAAAGGTCGCCGCAGAGTTCGGCGCGCCAGCCGCGGGCGAGCTTGGGCGTGTCGCCGTCTTTCTCGCCGTAGAGGTGCCAGCGAACCAGGTGTCGTAGATCGGCGCTCGTGCCGACGAGGGTGCGGGCGACGTCTTTCTCCGCGCACAGGCTCGACAGGGCGATGCCGAGCAACTGACCGAGCACGTGCTCGTCGGGATTCGTGTCGGGGCGGTCAGCCTCGGGCGGCTTCGGAAGCTCGGCCTTGGGGATCTCGCGCACGCGATCGAGGCACGCCAGCATGTCTTCGAAGTACCGCCGATAGTCGCCGCGGTTCATGTCGCGGGTCGCGGCGAGATCGACGATCGTTTTCGGCTGCCGACGGGCAAGTTCGACGACCAGATCGTCGCGCAGCATCTTGCGCACAGGGCGGTTTTTGCTTTTCGCTTCGTTTTCGCGCCAGGTCGCGAGTTCCATCGCCGCGGCGAACTCGCGGGGGCTGAGCCGATGCAGGCTCGGCAAGCGATGCCACGCCGGCCGCTGCATGTCGGCGGCGATGTCTTCGATCATTCTCGCGAACTCGGCGATCGCCCATTCGAGCCGGCCGCGTTTGTCGAGACCCTTTCGTTGCGTGTCCCAGAGTCTCAACAGCGGCTCGACGTCGTCGAGGGCGTACTCGATCTGCTTCGCCGACAACGGCCTTTGCCGCCAGTCGGTTCGCGTTTCCTTGCCCTTCATGCGCTGGCCCAGCACCCGCGCCACCAGCGAATCGAAGGCGAGGGGATAGCTGCGACCGCGGAGCCCCTCGGCGAGCTGCACATCGACGAGATTGACGGGCTTTCTGCCCGAGAGTTCCAGACAGAAACGGATCTCGGCCTGACCGCCGTGGACGACGACGGTCACGTCGGGGTCGGCCATCACGTCCCACCAGGCCGACAGGTTCTGCACCTTATAGGGATCGACGCCGACAAGCCGTTCGTCGGTCGCGAACTGCAGCAGGCACAGTTCCGGCGAGTAGGTGTATTCCGCCACGAATTCCGAGTCGAATGCCACGATCCGCTTCGCACGGGCGTGCTCGCAGAAGGCATCGAACTCGGCCTGGTCGACGATCAGCCGCTCCGGCATAAGAGAACCTGAAAATAGTCTGTCTTGTGGCCCGCATGGATCGGATCGTCGCATGAAGCGGAACCGATTGACAAGGCCGGCCGATGCATATCGGCGCTGCCCCGATGGCTTTTCGGCAGCTTCCACGCCGCCGGACGTGCGACCTCGCCGATTCGGGCGACTCTGCGGGCGTTTCCGATCCGTCTGGAGCGATCGGTCCGTTCGTGACGATCAAGTTCGGAGCCGCGCCGCAAGGCGTCAAATACCAGACCAAGGATCGGCTTCTTTCCTCTCCCCCGTTCCTGGCCACCCTAGGTAGCGAAATGAACCGCTAACAGCCCGTTGAAGTAATCCGCTGCCGCCGACCCCACGCCTCTGAAACATTGGGAAAATGGTGGATTCCTGGCTCGAAAACAATACTTCAACAGGCTGCTAAGACGCCAAGATCGCCAAGTTCTGAACAAGATTGTGTCTAACATTCACGAAGTTTGGATTCTTGGCGTCTTGGCGGTTCTTTCCTCGACGTTCTGGACATCGTGTCGATCGGCGTCCCCCCGGATGGCTCGTCATCACTCGAACCCGTGTTTTCTGAGCCATGGATGACGACGCTCCGCCAGGGGTGCCCGAGTGGGTGGTGACTTATGGCGACATGATGTCGCTGTTGCTGACGTTCTTCATCATGCTCGTGTCGATGAGCGAGGTGAAGGCGAATGAGCGCTACCGCGCCGTCGTCGAGTCGCTCTCGAAGTACCTGGGGTATCCGTCGGCCGCCTCCAGCCCGGCGGGCGAGAACTTCCCCATGAACAGCCTGATCGAGAAACTGCAAACGTTGGGATCGCATCTCGACGACGGCGACGGGCGCGGTGGTGTACGAAGGCAGTCTCTGACCGGCGAAGACATGCGTGTCTTCCGCAACCGCGAGGGAAACGCCATTCCCGCCGGAATGGTGACGTTCGGCGAGAACTCCGCCGAGTTGACGGATACTGCCCGCGCGAATCTGGAACGCATCTCGGCGTTGATCGCCGGAAAGCCGAACAAGATCGACGTTCGCGGCTTCGCACTCGAGAATCGGGGACTGGATCTCTCCGACGCGATTTCGCCTGCCGACGAGATTGATGCCCCGGCGAACGCGGCGGCGCGGTCGCTCGCCTACCGGCGAGCAAGGGCGGTTCTGCTCGCGATGGAAGAATCGGGGATTCGGCATGATCGGCTGCGAATCACCGCCCAGACGGTCCGCCACAGCGGCGAACCGGTCGAGTCTCCCGAACGAGTGGACATCTTCGCCCTGGATCAGTTCTCGGGAGAATTGGTCGGCCCACGCGGCGACTGACGGACGAGTCGGACGACGGGCGTCAGACGACGGAACTTCTTATGGCAGATCAAGCGGCCATAATGCTCCCTGCCGTCTGCGGCCTGTCTCCTGCGGCCTGTCTCCTGTCTCCTGTCTACTGTCTCCTGTATTCTGTCTCCTGTATTCTGTATTCTGTATTCTGTATTCTGTATTCTGTATTCTGTATTCTGTATTCTGTATTCTGTATTCTGTATTCTGTATTCTGTATTCTGTATTCTGTATTCTGTATTCTGTATTC
>JACCRE010000220.1 GCA_013813775.1 Planctomycetaceae bacterium | reverse complement strand
CGCCCACGCCCATCCCGTTGGTCTGGGCGTGCCACCCGCCCGGTCCTACGTTCTGGGCCTGCGTCAGTTTCGCGGTTCGACAATCTTAGCCGTCTTGCGTTCGGCGGCGACCGTCTCGTTCCACACGCGATCGGCCAACTCTTTGAAGATCGTCGGGCGCGCGTCTTCGAG
This sequence comes from Planctomycetaceae bacterium, assembly GCA_013813775.1. Taxonomy (GTDB): domain Bacteria; phylum Planctomycetota; class Planctomycetia; order Planctomycetales; family Planctomycetaceae; genus JACCRE01. Next base: position 16,453 of record JACCRE010000220.1, on the reverse strand, counting down.
GCTCAGGTCGCCGGCCTTGATCTCGGTGACCGTGACGAGGTGTGCTCCGTACGGCGAGAGCACGACGTCGCTGAGCTCGTTCAACCCGAGATCGTAGGCTGCCTCGGAAACGGCGACCGGCAGATCGCCGCGCGGGCCGATGATTCCTACGTCGCCTCCCGCCGCTGCGGTGGGGGCTTGCGACGACGATTTCGCGGCGTCGGCGAAGCTCGTTTTGCCGGCGGCAATGTCTTTGCGGATCGTCGTCAATGCCGCGGTCGTCTTCGGGGCGTGCTGCACCGATTCGCCCGGTTCGTACTTGCGGAAGATCTGCGACACGCGCAAACGGGTGCCGTCGAGCCTCCGTCGATGCCGTTCCCAGTGCTCGCGGATCTGGGCATCGGAGACGGTGCGTCTCGCATGGTGATTCCACGCGAGGGTAAGGGCGACGTCGTCGGCGACTCGCTTTTCGTCGAGTCCGAGGGACTTCAACGCGGCTTCGACGTCTTCCGCATCGCCCGCGAGCTTCGATTTCGCGACCCGCATCGCGGCGGCGAGGCTTTCCGCGTCGGCGACGGTCTTACGACGTTCGAGGAACTGCCGGATAAGCTCTCGATCGACGAGTTCCTTCGCCGCCTGTTCGCGGATCGAAGGTGAGACTGGCCCGCGGAGACCCCGAATCGCGAACCAGGCGTCGAGGTCGCGGTTCGTGAGCTCGCGTCCGTTGACGACGGCGAGCACTTGCTCGTTGCCGGCTTCCGCTGAGGCGAACGCCGCGAGCGACAGAACGAGCGTGACGAGCTGAGTCATTCCGGCATCCTCCGTGCGGCCGGTTGGGCGAGATCATTTCCCGCGATTCGGATCGATCCGGCGGTTGACGCCGGACATCAGGTCGGCACGGGTCGTGAGGTGTTTGCCGAGTTTGCGTTCGAGCCGCCGCGAGACCCGTTCACTCGCCTTCGACGCCGCTTGTTGCGTCTGCACGAGATTCGTGTACCACAGGCCAATATACGCCAACGTGCCGGCCGCCGCCGCCGTCAAGGCGTGAAATTGGACGACTCGCGGGATCGCCTGACCGAAGACCGCTCCTGCGAGAAACGCGGCGAAGATCAGAATCGACGTCCCGCTGACGAGCGGACGCTCGCGCGGCTGGTCGAAATCGACGGGAACGCTGGCCATGGGCGTACCTGCTCAAAGATGGGGGCCCGGCGAATCAAACCTAGCTCGCGAAACGACACCGGTCAAAAACGCTTCGAGCATCGTGAAAACATCGGCGAGCCGGAGGGCCGAGCATCAGGACATCGACCCAACGACGGGTCGCGAGAGTTGCGACGAAGAGTACGGAGGAGACAGGACGTAAAAGACAGAAGGACTTCCGTGTTCTCACTTCTCCGTTCTGCCGTCCTCCCCTTCTCCCTCACCGGCACCGCCAGTACACGTCACGTTCCAGTCCCAGATCGGCGGCCTCGACTTCGATCGCTTCGAGAAAGCGTTTCGCATCGACGGGGTAGCCGCGCGTGGGGCGCAGGTTCGGCTGACGGGCGAGCCAGTACGCATTGAAGGCTTCCATGCAGGCCTCGCGCAGATATTTCGCCACGATCGATGCCGCGGCGACCGGCAGATGCTCTTCCGACCGAACCTGAAACCGAACTTCGCCGTCGCCGAGCCGGTAGCGACTGAGCGTCCGCGATTCCTCAAGGCTCAGCGGCAGTTCTTCCGGAAAGGCGTCGGCGAGCAGATCGGCGTAGCGATCGCGGCCGCCGTGCTTGTCGCACAGGACGAGCGCACGTTCCCCATCGGCGGGATTCCAGAGTCGTCGCACTAGCCGCAGCGTCGCTTCCGACAGCACCCGCCCTTTCGTGCCGCAATCGTTCACGGCCGTGTTGAACGTTCGAGCCGGCACAATTTCGCACGCCACACCGATGAGATGACACTGCGTGTCTTCACAACGCTTCGTCCAACGAGCGAGCGACGATTCGGACGGGGGGGCGGGGCTCCCGCGTCTCGAAACCGTGTCCGACCATCGCTCCGCGATCGGCAGTGCCAAGTCGTCGCCGCAGAACCAGGGTTCGCCGCAATCTCGGCGGTGATTACCGTCGGTGAGATCGTCCCACAACTCGAACAAGGATGCGCACCGGCGGCCGGCCAGCTTCAGAATCGCCGTCGCCGATCGCTCGATCGCGGCGATGCCCTGCGCCGACGAATGCACGACCTTTGAGTCGGCGACGTGAATCGTCGATTCCGTTGGATCGGACGACTGCGACACGCAATCGGCGAACAGAGTCCACAAATCGGCTTTGCGGGGATCGCCCGGCACCTCCCACGCCGTCGCCGCGATCACGAGCGGACCGAGATTCGGTCCGTAGCCGGCTTCGTCGACACCGATGAGCACACCCATGCGGCCGATCGTACTCGAAACGCTTGGGATGGACGAGGAGAGAGGATCGAGGAGTGAGAATCGAAGAGGTTCCCCGACCTCCGAGGTTCCGACCTCCGCGGCTCCCTCACCACGATTCACGTATGTCCCCTCAGTTCGACTTCCTCACTTTTGGATTTCGCACTTTTCATTTTTCACTTCTCGCCAAGCCCTGCGCCGCGCGCGTCTAAGACTCGCGCGTCTCGGTAGGTGGCGGGACAATGCCAAATGCCAAGTGGTGAATGGAAAGTGAAAAGTGCAAACGTCAAAATCGGAAACCCTCACTCGAACCGCATCATGCCGAAGGAGTCGGACCGGGCCTCACCGTCGTTCGGTCGAGGCCAGCCCTGGACGCCGACGGCTGGTGCGATGCGAGCCAGTGAGATCGCCCACATTTCTCCCGCCTGCGGAAGTCGCGGCGAGAGTTCCGACAGCGGGATCGCCGCCTCGACGCGCCAACGGTGTTCGTCGCCGGTGACCGACGCGAACCAGTTGGGATTCCACGCGAGGTCGCCCCAGCAGTCTTCGGCCGTCAGCCCCCGTTGATCCACCGCGAAGCGAAAGTAGGTCGCGAAGTCGCGGTCGAGGTCGAGGGACAGCACGAGTCGATCGTGCCCCGTGAGATCGGCGTCGTGCGTGCGTCCGGCAAGCTCGATCGGCGGAGCGTCGCGTCCCGGAACACGCGGAAGGCTCGCGGCGAGGTACAGAAACTTGTCGTCGTGCGCGAGCAACGCCAGAATTCCGTCCGGCAGCGGATGCGAGGCGTCGGTTTCGAGTCGCACCTCCTTCGCATTCCGCCAACAGAGATCGGAGAAGACCCCGTCGAGCTGCGGCGGCTCCGCGGTTCGTCGGCAGATCGCCACCGACGAGCGCGATGAGCCTTCCGGCCGCGCCAGAATCATTTCGGCGTTCGATGTGGGATTGAGTCCCTCGGGGCCGAAGGCCTGTAGCGCCGCGGCGTTCGCCCGACCCGAACTGCGTGCGGCGACGGCGAGCGGAAGCTGCACTTCCGCCGTCGCAAACAGGGCGGGGTCGGTCTTGCGAATCAGGCCGCCGAGCCGCACGGCCTGTTCGCGCCAGTGCTGGACCTGGGCGTCGTTCCAACTGAGTCCCGCGCCGACCTGCAGCGTGCCTTTCGAGACGTCGCTCGTCACGGGGTCGGCTTCGAGGCCCGCGCGTTGAATCTCTTCGGGCGTCGTCGCGGGAGTGCCTTCTTCCGCCATCTGAAAGGCTCTATCGATGCGGGCGGCGAGCGTCTCGATCGAGCCGGTCTTCAGTTCCTTCTGCGTTCCGAAGCGTTGCATGCGGCGCCAGACCGGTTCGGCGCCGGTCCACAATCGCAACAGCCACGTCATCGCCTCGCGACTGGGTGGTTCGCCCGGATAGCGTTCGATCAACGCGACGTAGGTCCGCTCGGCGAGATCCCATTGCGAACGTTCGCGATGCGCCTCGGCGATGACGTAAAGCTGGCGAGCCGCCTGGGCGGGCGTCAAACCGACCGAGAGATCGTCGATCCGCGCGAGGAGGCCCGCAGCCTGCCGCGGATCGTCGAAGCTCGTCGCCGCATACTTCCGAATCGCCTGCTGGCGATTGGCGAGCGTGGTGGCGCGTGCGCGATCGAGCGGCTCGCCGACGGCACGGCGCGCGTCGGAGCCGGTCGCGATCGCGAGCCCGCCGAAAAACGGCTTCGCCAGATTGGAATCGCCTTCCAACGGAATCAAGCGATAGGTCTCGCGCGACGTTCCTGAAACGTCGACCACGCCAAGTCGCGCAGCGGCGGGACCGGCCACATCGGCGACCGACAGCCCAATCCGCGACAGCACGCCGTCGCGTTCGATCACGTCATCGGCCGGCTCACCGCTCTGAAGTCGCAAGTACGCCTTCTTGACCCGCCAGGGGGCCAGGGCGGCTCGCTGGCTGAGATACCGCGTCGGGTCGCCCGCCTGTGTGATCGCGAGCTTCGTCGCTTCGACGAGAAGTTGCCCCGCCGCATCGCCGGGAGCGGCTTCGTCGATGACGACGACATCGGGGCGCCATGTGCGGAGGGACGCGACGAGCCGCCCGACAAGCACCTCTTCAAGTTTGCCCTCGGTCGCGCGGTTCCATTCGGCGACCAGCGCATCTTGCTCGCGATCGACGCCCGGAATCGAGATCGGCAGCGGCCAGTCGGTCACCGCGGCGTTACCGCCGGCGGCGATCACGGCATCGTGGGTTCGCAGATCGAGTCCCGTACCGTCGCTTTGCCGATCGGGCCGAAGCGGCAGCACGGTCACGGTTCGATAGCCCGCGTCGCCAGCCAATGTTGCGACCAATGAAAACGGAACGCGCGTGCCGTGTCCCGCCACAGTCATCAGAGCCGCGCGCCGTTCGGCGGCCCGAGCCGCTTTCCACGTCGTTCCGCCGTCGATCGTTCGCAGCACAAGACCCATCGCACCGACGGCCACGCCGTCGGTCGGCGTGCTGAAATCGAGAGCGTGGATCGGCAGCGGCGAACCCGTCGGGAGAGACTGCCATGTCGCCCCGCCATCGCTCGAACGCCAAACGACACTCCCCGGTCGCCCCGCAGCCCAAATGGAACTTCCCACGGCGTCGAGCGCGTGGAGGTCGAACAATTTCCGAGCGTCTTCGGGCAAAGTCGCGGGCGGGTCTTGCCACACCAAGCCGCCGTCGAGCGTTCGCAGGATCGTTCCGCCGTCTCCCGCCGCCCAACCGGTGCGTGCGTCGGTGAAGGCGACGGCGTTCAGACCTCGCAGTCCAGGCGTCGCCTCGCGCGAGGGCAGCAGTTGTCCGTCGCCGATGACGGCACGTCGGCCGCGCGGTCCGACCACCGCGCCTCGGTCCGGAGTCGGAAACGCAGCCGCACGCCAGCCCGCGGCATTGAAGCCGTCTCCGGTCGAGGCGGCGTTCGTGACCGCTCCGCGTTCGCCGACCCGCGTGGCGGCGTGTTGAGTTCCCAGAATGGATTGAGCCGATTGCCATGTCGCCCCGCCGTCGCTCGTCGTCAAGACTCCGCTCGCCGATCCCGCGGTCACGGCTCCGGCGGCAATGCCGTCGCGCTCGTTGAAAAACCGCATCGCATGCAGTCGCGGCAGCGGAGCGGTATTGACCTTCTTCCAGGTCAGGCCGGCGTCGTCGGTACGGTACAGCGAACCGGTTTCGACGCCGGTGTAGGGCGTGGTCGTCGCTCCCGCGGCCCAACCGACGTTGTCGGTCAGAACGTAGACCGCCCGGAAGGAAAGATCGGCCGGCAGGTCGTGCGGTTCCCAAGTCCGACCGCCATCCGCCGTCCGCAGCGCGACTCCATGATCGCCGACCGTCCAACCGATGGCCTTGCCCACGAAGTGAACGGCGTGCAGGTCGGCGTCGTCACGCCAGGTCTCGCGGCTGTCAGCGGCGTCGAGCGTGGCACACAAGCATGCGACCGTCAGAGAGACGATCGTTCTCGCGCACCACTGTTGAATCGTCGCTGTCATGGTCGAACCCCGACGGCCGCACAATTGCCTCGAAATCGAGCCGGGACTTTAGGCAATCCGCAAACGTGTCGCGAGGTGAATCTGAAGCGTCAAGCGTCTTCCGAACAGGATCGGAGGCTGTTCGACTCACTCGACATCCGTCCTTTCGGACATAGCATTGCAAAGCGTCCATGGGATTTGCGGCCGCCTCGCGGTCTCTTAGGGACGCTGAGCCCGCACACCGCTTCCCTCGATGAAATTGTCACGCGGTGGCTTGGCCGCTAATCTTCACCGCTTGCGGTTCGCGCTCGGCAGCGCGAATCGTCCCTACCGACCTAATGAGAAATTGATCTGCATGTCGTCACCCCCGCCGCCCGCCCCGCCGGCGAAGAAACGGCCGCCTCGGAACGCGGGTCGTCGCCGGCCGGACAAGAACGAGGACGAGCAGAAGCCGCCCTCGACGTCGGGTTGGCTGCTTGGGCTGCTGATCGCGGTCACGGCGATCGTGATCCTGTGGAGCCAGTCGCAATCCGGCTCGGGCGAGCGCGTCGAATACAGCTTCTTTCTCGATCAGGTCGAGGCCGACAACGTCGCCACGGTCGAGTTCGCGAACGAGGTCGTCTCCGGCACCTGGAAGTCTCCGCCGACGAAGCTCGAAGACGGCAAGACGAAGAAGCTCGGCAAAGAGTTCAACACCGTCGTGCCGCCGTACGCCTTCTACGACGGCCAGTTGAGCCAGATGCTGCGCGATAAGGGGATCGAGGTCTCCGGCGAGGCGATGAGCGTCGGCATCGGCACGCAGATCATGCTGTTCGTCGCGGCTCCGTTGCTGTTTCTCGGCGTGTTGTGGTTCCTGATGCGGCGCACGGCCGATCCGATGGGCGGCGGCGGCATGCTCGGCAGCTTCGTCCGCAGTCCCGCGAAGCGGTTCAAGGCATCGGAGCAAGGCACGACCTTCGAAGACGTCGCCGGCATGGATCAGGCGAAACAGGAACTCCAGGAGATCGTCGAGTTCCTCAAAAGCCCTGAGAAGTTTCAGAAGCTCGGCGCCCAGATCCCCAAGGGCGTCCTGCTGATGGGTTCGCCGGGCACCGGCAAGACGCTGCTCGCCCGGGCGACCGCCGGCGAAGCGGACGTGCCGTTCTTCAGCATCAACGGATCGGAATTCATCCAGATGTTCGTCGGCGTGGGCGCGAGCCGCGTCCGCGACATGTTCAAGACGGCGAAAGAGGCCAGTCCCTGCATCATCTTTATCGACGAAATCGACGCGGTCGGTCGTGAACGCGGTGCCGGTCTCGGCGGCGGTCACGATGAACGCGAGCAGACGCTCAACCAGATCCTTAGCGAGATGGACGGCTTCGCACCCAACGAAGCCGTGATCGTGATGGCCGCGACCAACCGGCCCGACGTGCTCGACCCTGCCTTGCTGCGGCCGGGGCGCTTCGATCGGCACATCCAGGTCGACCGCCCGACGAAGAAGGGGCGAGTCGGCATCCTCAAGGTCCATTGCCGCAAGGTGCCGCTCGCCGACGATGTCGATCTGCAAGAGCTCGCCGCCCGCACGATCGGCTTCTCGGGTGCCGAATTACGGAACCTCGTCAACGAAGCCGCCTTGATTGCGACCCGGCGGGAAAAAACAGTCGTTTCGATGGACGACTTCGAAGCTGCCCGCGATCGCGTGCTGATGGGGCCGGCACGCGAAGAACTGCTCAACGAGCATGAAAAACGCATGACCGCCTACCACGAGGCTGGTCATACGCTGCTCGCGTGGGCGTTGCCGTCGCTCGACCCGGTCTACAAGGTCACGATCATCCCGCGAGGCCGCGCTTTGGGTCTCACGCAGCTTTTGCCCGATGAAGAGCGGTACAATGTCGGCGAGCGGAAGCTGCACGACCAGCTCACGATGGTGATGGGCGGCCGGGCGGCCGAGAAGCTCGTGTTCGATGAGCATTCCGCCGGTGCGGAAGACGACCTGCGTCGCGCGACGCAACTCGCTCGCCGGATGGTCGCGTACTGGGGCATGAGCGACGAGATCGGCCCCGTGGCCTTCCGTCAGGGCGAAGAGCATCCTTTCCTGGGGAAGGAGATGCATACGATGCGCGATTTCAGCGAGCAGACCGCCTTCCGCATCGATCAGGAGATCCAGCGATTTCTCAACGAAGCCGCCGACCGGGCGACGACGCTGCTTCGCGAGCGGCGTGAAGAGCTCGACCGCATCGTCGATGCCCTGCTGGAGCAGGAATCGATCGGCAAAGAGGAGATCATCGCCATCATGGGCGAGCGCGTGGCCTCGGAAGCCATGGGCGGCGCCGCCGTCGCCGCCCCGAGTCGTGCCGAGGACGCGTAGACAATCGCTGGTGGGTGACACGCCAAGACCAACGGGATGGGCGTGAGAGGTCTCGCCACGCCCTTCTTCGTCAGGGCGTGCCACTCAACATAGGCGATCACGGAGAAGGCGAACCGCGAAAAGCACGAAGTGAACTCTCGATATTCGCGTCAAAACTTCGGGAAAGACATCTTTCGCGCTTCCTTGGCGTTCTTCGTGATCTTGCCGGTCTTTTACCTTCCGTCCGGCGGAGAACGTGAACGAGCGCCAAGCCGGCCTTGAAATAAAGTGCTTCGCGACCTAATGTTAGGCAAACCCGGCACGTCGCCGCCCGGGAACAGGCCATGATGGCATGCGACGTGCCGACAGTATGACTCCAGATTGAGGCACATGCGCAGGACACAGGCAGCAGCAGTGATCGAGCCCACGTTTGAATCACTCGGGCTCTCGCCGGCATCAATTCAGACGGTCAAGGCATTAGGATTCGAGCGGCCGAGCAAGATTCAGTCCGCCTTCATTCCGGTGGCTCTCACCGGCGTCGATTGCAGCGGACAAGCACGAACGGGCACCGGCAAAACCGCCGCCTTCGCCCTGCCGATGATCGAGCGGCTCGACCTCACGAAGCCGGGCGTGCTGGGACTCGTTCTCGCACCGACCCGGGAATTGAGCGAGCAGGTCGCCGAGGAAACGAAGCGTCTCTCGAACGGGCGAGCCTCCACGGCGATCATCGTTGGTGGTCGCCCGATGGGCCCTCAGCTCTCGGCGATTCGCAAGGGCGCCCAGATCATCATCGGCACGCCGGGTCGCATCCTCGACCTGCTGAAACGCGGCGAGCTCTCGTTCGACACGGTCGAGGTCGTCATTCTCGACGAAGCCGACCGCATGCTCGACGAAGGCTTCCGGCCCGACATCGAAAAGATCCTGAAGCGCTGCCCCACCGATCGGCAGACGATGCTGCTGTCGGCGACGATGCCGCCCGAGGTCGAGCAGCTTTCCGCGAAGTTCATGCGGAACCCCCAACGGATCGACATGTCCACCGACGCGCTCGTCGCGTCGGAGATGATCGAGCAGTTCGTGATCACGGTCGATGCCGACCGCAAGTTCTCGCTGCTCACGCGCGTGCTGGTGCAGGAGCGCCCCAAGCAGGTGCTCGTCTTCTGCCGCACGAAGCGCGGGGCCGATTCGCTCTACAAGAAATTCGACGGCAAGCTCGACAAGATCGCGATTATGCACGGCGACCTGCCGCAGCCGAAACGCGACAAGGTGCTCGCCGCGTTCCGTTCGGGCAAGACGCGGATGTTGATCGCGACCGACGTCGTCGGCCGCGGCATCGACATCAGCGGCATCTCGCACATCATCAACTACGACGTGCCCGAGTACTGCGACGACTACGTGCACCGCATCGGACGCACGGGCCGCTTGTCGTCGGAATGCCGGGGCCGCGCGATCACCTTCGTGACCCGTGAGCAGGGCGACCAACTCACGAAGATCGAGATTCGCGTCAACAAGCTGTTGCCGACGCTCGAAGTCGCCAATTTCGAGGCCACCCGACCGCGCGAACAACGTCGTCGCCCCGAAGACGACGACGCCCCGCGCCAACGCTCGTCGATCTACGCCTACGGTTGACGCCGGACGCTTGCGGACTATAGACGGCAAAGCCTATCCCAGATCAGGGGTGGGCTTTTTGCATTTGAGCGTCGCATAGAATCCCTCTCCCTCGGGAGAGGGGCAGGGGTGAGGCGACGAGGCGGCGGCAACATCTTCAATCCGCGGTCGAATCATCCTGCCTGCTCATCGTTGGACGAACACGGCAAGCACGAACAGCGCGTCAGAACTCCCCTCACCCCCGACCCCTCTCCCCAGTGGAGAGGGGAGGATCCGCAACATCTTTCGTCGCGAAGAACTCCCGCATTCGCGGGACGATGCGCTCGGGAGCGTCTTCGAACACGTAATGCCCGGCATCGGCGATGCGGAGCGATTCCGCGTGCGGAAAGCGCCGCTCGAACTTTTCAAGAAACGCCGGCGTGAAGCACCAGTCCTTCATGCCCCACACCAGCAGCATCGGTTTCGACGTGAGCTTCGGCAACGCCTCTTCGATCTGCGTGAGCGTCGCATAGCTCGGGTGCGACGGCGTGAGCGGAATGTCTTCGACGAACCGCAGCGTCGCGATGCGGTTTTTCCACGAATCGTACGGTTTGAGATAGCCGGCCTTCACAGCCGGCGACATGGGCTTCTCGACGGCCATGAATGTCGCCGCGCCAGCGAAGCCGTTCAGACCGCGAACGGCGAGGGGTCCGAACATCGGAATCCGGCACGCCGCGATTCGCCACGGGATCGCTTTCGACCGGAACGCCGCCGTGTTCATCAGCACGAGCCGTGAAAACCGATCGGGATGCCGCGTCGCCGCTCCCATGCCGATCGCACCGCCCCAATCATGGGCGACGAGCGTGATGTTCCGCAGGTCGAGCCGCTCGATGAGCGTTTCGAGATTGCGGACGTGATTCTCGAGCCGATAGGCGTAGTCCTGCGGCTTATCGGAGAAGCCGCAGCCGATGTGATCGACGGCGATGCAGCGATGGTCGCGCGAGAACTCCTTGACGAGGTTCCGCCACGCGAAGCTCCACGACGGGTTGCCGTGGACGAACAGCAACGGCTCGCCCGACCCCTCATCGAGGTAGTGATAACGCAGCCCGTCGAGATTCAGAAAATGGGACTCGAAGGGATACTCGGTCGCGAATGAAGCGCTGGCGTCGGAAGTGGCCGTCACGTTTGGCACACCTCGATCAACGCGTCGGCGAGCCGATCGACCGTCTCGAGATTGTGCGCCGCCGAGAGCGAGACCCGCAGCCTCGCCGTTCCCCGCGGCACCGTCGGCGGACGAATCACGCCCACCGCAAATCCGCGTCGTTCAAGTTCGGCTCCGATCCCCACGGCACGCTGCGGCTCGCCGAGAATCACCGGCACGATGGGAATGGCATTGGGATGATCGTCTCGCGCCACCTTCGCAGATCCCCCCTCTCCCTGGGGAGAGGGGCCGGGGGTGAGGGGAAGAGGTTGGCGTCGATTCTCGCTTGCGGCTGGATTCGCGTCGTCATTCGAGTTCGACGACGAAATTATCGCGGCAGGGCGTCCCCTCACCCCTTTCCCCTCTCCCCAGAGGAGAGGGGGATTGGATTCGGGAACTGCCGCGAATAAATCAACGCTGCTCAACCCCACGGACTGCAATCGCGATCGCAAGCGATCGCTCATCGCGGCGAGATACACCCTTCGCGCAGGCTCGCCTTCAATCACGCGAACCGCCGCCGTGGCGGCGGCACAGACAACCGCCGGCAGCGCCGTCGAGAACATCTGCGTTTTCGCGTGATGCCACAAATACTCCGTCAGCTCGCGAGGAGCCGCGACGAAGCCGCCGAGAGCACCGATCGCCTTGCTGAGCGTGCCCGTTCGCACGGCCACGCGAGACGTCACACCAGCGGCTTCACAGGCGCCGCGGCCGCGTTCGCCCAGCACGCCGGTGCCGTGCGCTTCATCGACGATGAGCGAGGCGTCATGCCGTTCAGCGAGGTCGCACAGATCGGCGAGCGGGGCGAGCGTGCCGTCCATGCCGAACACGCCGTCGGTCACGATCCAGCGACGAACATGACCGGTCGTCGCCGCGAGATGCCGTTCGAGTTGCTCCAGCCGATCGGAGCGATACACCCGAAACGCCGCCCCGGAAAGGCGGCAGCCATCGACGAGGCACGAGTGATTCAAGCGGTCGCAGAAGACGACGTCGTCGTGCCCCACGAGCGCGGCGATGGTGCCTGCGTTCGCGGCGTAGCCGGTCGGAAAGAGAATCGCGTCTTCCTCGCCTTCGAACGCGGCGAGCGTGCGTTCGAGTTCGGCGTGATAGGCCGTCCGCCCGGTGACGAGTGCGCTCGCGCCGCTGCCGAAGCGATCTTCGTCAAGAGCTGCCCGCGCGGCTGCGATGACTGCGGGGTGGGACGACAGACCGAGATAATCGTTCGACGAAAAGTCGGCGAGCGTGCGGCCTTCGATCTCGATCAGCCCGTCGCCCAGGCTGCGGACTTCGCGCCGGGGTCGCCGCAGACCGCCGGCGTCGATCGCTGCGAGCCGGTCGGCGAGCCACGGCAGGTGCGTCACGACGGTCTTCATGCCGGATCGAAGATCGGAAGAATCGAGGAGGTAGAAGTTAGAATGGTGCCTCGCGACGAAAGCTGCGGTCGAAGCCAGACATTCTCACTTCTCCCGTTCTCACAGCGTCACGTCGTGATGGCTGAGCCGTTCGCAGCCGTCCGCCGTGATCAGGAAGTTGTGTTCGAGCCGCACGCCGCCGATGCCGTCGATGTAGGCGCCGGGTTCGAGCGTCACCACGTCGCCGGCCTGCAACGTGTCGGTGCTTTCAGAGACGAGAATTGGCGGTTCCGGGTGTGCGAGGCCGATGCCATGGCCGGCGTGATGTCCCAGCTTGCCGAAGCCGGCCTTCTCCAGCACTCCCGAGACTTCGCGATAGGCTTCCGACGCCGCGAGTCCGGCCTTCAGCACCGTTTCACCGTGCTTCAGCGCGGCGGCACAGGCGTCGTAAAGCTCGCGTTGCTTCGCCGACGGTTCACCGACGGCGTAGACGTTCGTGAAGTCGCTGCGATACGCGTCGAGCATCACCGTGTAATCGACGATGAACAGGTCGCCTTCGGCGAGCGTCTGTCCGACGGGCAACCCGCCCGCTTTGGGAGTCTTCGCGTTGTTCGCGCGGAAATCTCCGTACACGATCGCCGGCCGTCCGGCTGCGGCGATCGCCGTCGACTGAATCTCGCGATAGACGTCGAGATCGGTGACGCCCGGCTTGATGACCTCGCGCGCCCGGCGGTGACCCGCTTCGGTGGCATGCATGCAGGCCCGCAGCAGATCGATTTCGTCGCCTTCCTTCTTGCGACGAAGGTTGCGCAGGATGGAACCGAGATGCGGCTCGTTGGAAGCGAACTTCCCGCCGAGTGTCTCGGCGGCTTCGAGGGGGAGCCATTCGGGTTCGACGACTCCGGGACGCCCCTTCAGTTCGTTCGCGACCTTCGTGAGAGCGTTGAACAGCGCGTGGTCGCGATTGATCACGCTGTGCTTATGGTCGTACCACTCTTCGACGACTTCACGATCGACATAGGGCTTCGTGGCGGAACTGCGCACCGTGAAGTTGTCGGCGAGCAACGTCGCCTGTCCCGAGCGCTCCAGCAGCAGCAGGCCGCGCTCGCCGAACGAGAAGCTGATCGGCTGCACCCAGAAGTTCGCCAGGTAATGCACATGCCGCGGATCGGCGACGAGCACCCACTCGACGTGCTTCGGCAACTCGTTCCACAGTCGTTCGCGACGTGTTTTGCAACCCGCTTCGGTCAGCATGATGTTCCTCAAATGAAGCCATCGAAGCCCGCCGGCTGTGCCCGGCGGGTAGCTTGCGAGCGGTCCCGCCGGACGCAGCCGGCGGGCTTCATAACAACGATAACGTCAATGCACGCCTTGCATCCCGAGCCAGCGTTCGGCGTCGAGGGCCGCCATGCAGCCGCTGCCGGCGGCGGTGATCGCCTGACGGTAGTAATCGTCGGCGACGTCACCGGCCGCGAACACGCCCTCGACGCTCGTGTTCGTGCGGAAGGGTTTCACCCAGCGGATGTAGTGCTTGTCGGTCAGCTCGACCTGCCCATTCAAAAAGTCGGTGTTGGGCGTGTGGCCGATCGCGGCGAAGTAGCCGCTCGCTTCCAGCTCTTCGGTCTTGTCGTGATCGACGGTGCTGCGCAACCGCACGCCCTTCACGCCTTCGTCGTCGGCACCCAGCACTTCGTCGATCGTCGTGTTCCATTTCACTTCGATCTTGGAATTGGCAAGGGCACGCTCCGCCATGATCTTGCTCGCGCGGAACGCATCGCGGCGGTGAATGATGTAGACCTTCGACGCGAACTTCGTGAGGTACAGCGACTCCTCCATCGCGCTGTCGCCGCCGCCGATCACGACGACCGGCTTGTTGCGGAATCGCGGCAACGCGCCGTCGCACACGGCACAGGCCGACACGCCTTTGTTCTTGTACGCGTGCTCGGAATCGATGCCGAGGTAGTTCGCCCGCGCCCCGGTGGCGACGATTACGCACTCGGCTTCATGCGATGTGCCGCCGAGCGTCTTCATCTTGAAGGGCCGCTGCGACAGGTCGATCGAGACCACGTCGTCGGTGATCACGCGCGTGCCGAAGTTCGTCGCCTGCCGCCGCATGAGATGCATGAGTTGCGGCCCGGTGACGGTATGCATGCCCTCGACCGAGGGGATCATCGCGAGGTCGTTCTCGTCGAGCGCGGTCTTCAGAAAGCCCTTCAGGTCACCCGCAGGGAAGCCGGGATAGTTCTCGACCTCGGTCGTCAGAGCGAGCTGGCCGAGCGGCAGAGTGCCCTGGACATAATTTTCCTGCGTCTGCGCCCCTTCGATGCACAGCGGTTCAAGATTCGCCCGGGCGGCGTAGATCGACGCGGCCCAGCCGGCCGGCCCGGAACCGATGATGATGAGACGCTCCGACACGGGGGCTTCCTGCTGCGCAAACGGGGTCGCAATTGACTATCCGAGACGATAGCCACGCCCTTTCGCACCGGCAACCGTAGGCATCGCGGCGGCTTAATCCTGGAAGTCTTTCGACGCGCCTCAATCGCTGGGTGGCACGCCCAGACCAACGGGAAGGGCGTGGCCATCAGATGTCTCGCCACGCCCTTCCTTCGTGAGGGCGTGCCACACGGGTTTCAGGCGACGTCGCATAAAAAAAGAAAGCGTCCCGGCGGTGAGCCGGGACGCTTTCTAATTACCAGCGGCTAGTGCGGGCCAACGCTTGCCGCCAGTGCGAAAACTGTTTTGCAGACCTCGTGCCGCAGCTCAAAAAAATCAGAAATCTTCGAAAACCGAGTAGAAACACCTAGTTTTGTATGCCGACTCTCCTGCCCCTACCACCGGAGCATTGTAGATTTCGATGTCGCAATCGGCCCCAGTGTGGCAAAAACGCCGCTGCAATTTGCGCCGCGGCGTAAATCGGGAACCTGAACCCGCCGCTGGACCTCTGGCATCCGTACCGTGACAATTCGCCGACCTTTCTGCACGAGAGACGCATGTCCGCTGCCCGCGACGATCGCATCACCGTTCCCCGATTCGTTGCCGCCAAGGGAGCAGGGCGGAAACTCTCGGTCCTGACGGCGTATGACTTTCCGACGGCGTCCATCCTCGACGACGCCGGTGTCGATGCGTTGCTCGTCGGCGACACGCTCGGCATGGTCGTGCAGGGCAAGTCGACCACGCTGCCCGTCACGCTCGACCAGATGATCTATCACGGCGAGATGGTCGCCCGGGCCGCGAAACGATCGCTCGTCATCGTCGATCTGCCTTTCTTGAGCTATCAGGTGAGTCCGCAGCAGGCCGTCGAGAACGCGGGACGGGTGTTGAAGGAAACGCTCGCCCCGTGCGTGAAGCTGGAAGGCGGCGTGGGGCAGGCCGGCACGATCGCCGCGCTGACGACCGCCGATATTCCCGTCGTCGCGCATGTCGGCCTCAAGCCGCAGAGCGTGCACATGCTCGGCGGCATGAACAAGGTGCAGCGCGATCGGAAGCGGCTGCTTGAAGATGCGCACGCCGCGACGGAAGCGGGCGCGTTCGCGATCGTGCTCGAGCTCATTCCGATGGACATCGCCGCCGAGATCACCGCCGCGTTGCCGATCCCCACGATCGGCATCGGCGCGGGTCCGCACTGCGATGGGCAAGTGCTGGTGACGCCCGACATGCTCGGCGTGACCACCGGCTTCTCGCCGAGATTCCTGAAACGCTACGCCAACCTTCACGATGTGATCCGCAACGCCGCCGCGGAGTACGTGAAGGAGGTTCGCGAGGGAACGTTCCCGACGGAGCAGCACGGACATCCGTGAGGAGACGGGAGACAGAGTTTTTTTGCACTCCTCCGTCCCTCGATCCCCCGCTCTCCTACCTCTCGATCTTGCATTTCCATACAAAACATCGAACGGAGCGAAAAAAAGTCACTTTGCTCTTCCCACCCCGCTCTACCTGAGCGAGGTTGGATGCTGGTTCGGGTTTTGAGCGGCGAATTCTAGATACCGCCGATCATGCGTGCCCGAGCAAGTTCGTTCGACGTGGTGCCCGGCCTTGCGCCGGTCCATGGCGTCGAGAGCAGATGACCAAACCCGGGGCCTTTGTCGGCAAGAGCGCTTGTGCTCGAGAGCGGCATCCCCCGGCGGCGGACGTCCACCTCACGCGACG
>JACCRE010000214.1 GCA_013813775.1 Planctomycetaceae bacterium | reverse complement strand
GGTGAGCACGCCGATGAGGCTGACGCGGCCGCTCACCGCCGTCGCCGCGAGGCTGCGTTCGAACGTCCCGGGGCCGCCGACTTCGACGACGTGATCGACGCCGCGACCATCGGTCAGCGTTCGCGCGGCCTCGTGCCACTCGGGGGTCGTTTTGTAGTTGATGACATGGTCGGCTCCGAGTGACTTCGCCCGTTCGAGCTTCTCGTCGCTTGAACTCGTGGCGATCACCGTCGCCCCGTGCAGCTTCGCGAACTGCAGCGCGAACATGGAAACGCCGCCGGTGCCGAGCGTAAGGACCACATCGCCCGCTTTTCCCGTTGTGGTGCTGCAACCGTGCACGCCGTTGACCTCCGAACCGCGTTCGGCGAGACTCAACGGTGCCGACATCGAAGACGGACTGCCTGCGGTGTCGTCGAGGAATCACTTGCAAGGAGCCGGTCATGTCACGCTTGGTGTTGACGCTGCTGGCGGTGGGTTTGGTGGTTTCGGGGATCGGCGTCGCGGGTGCCGGAGGCGGCAAAACCGATCGCGAGAAGGAGCTGCTCGCGGAGATCAAGTCGTTGCGGCAGCGGGTCGAGGCTCTCGAAGAGAAGCTGAAGAACCTTGAGGCCGGAACGCCGACGCTCAAGCTCGACATGTCACCCGCCGAACCGTTCGCACCGCCCCATCAGCCGGACGGCAACCTTTGGCGGCTTCCTCAGCCGCCCGCATCGTTTCTGCCCAATGGTTCGGTGCAACGCGAGTTCAACGGGATGACGTACTACGTCATCCCGATCACCGGGTCGGGTGGAAACGCCGCGACCGCTTCGACGATCATCGCGGAACCGGCGCCGTCGGCGCCGTAAAGGAATCAGGGACTCGAATGGATCTCGACACGCTCCGGCGGACGCTGCTGCAACGCCTCGAAAGCGACCGCCGGTTCGGGCTGACGCACCTTCCCAAACCCCAGGGCGCGTTCGATCTGTCGTTTCTGCGCGACGTGGGTGAGGGCCTTGAAAGTGATGAAGCCGGCGCGGCGGTCAGCGTCGCGGCCCGCAACGTCGCGATCGCGCCGCAGCCGGTGGCGACACCGTCGTCTGCCGGCCTGTTCGACCTGCCGGCGGCGGTCGTTCCCGTTGGTGAAAACATCGCGCCGCCGAACACCGAACGGTCCGAGGCATCCCGAGCCGATCGCGTCTCGACGCTGAAGGTGCTCAGCGAACGCGTCGCCGGGTGTGTGCGCTGCGGAGAACTCGCCGCGACGCGAACGCAAACGGTGTTCGGCGTCGGCAATCCCGAAGCGGCGATCTTCTTCCTCGGCGAAGCGCCGGGGGCCGATGAGGATCGCATCGGCGAGCCTTTCGTCGGGCGAGCGGGTCAACTGCTCGATAAGATCATCGGTGCCTGCCGGTTGACGCGCGACGACATTTATATCGGCAACATCCTTAAATGCCGTCCGCCCGGCAATCGCAACCCAGCCCCGATTGAGGCCGCGAACTGCCGCGAGTACCTCAGTGCTCAAATCGCGACCGTCGATCCCGATTACATCGTCTGCTGGGGCCGCGTCGCCGCCGAGAACCTGCTCGGCACGAAGGAAGCGATCGGCAAGCTGCGAAAGCGGTTCTTCACCTACGGCCGGGCCAAGGTCGCCGTGACGTACCACCCGTCCTACCTGCTGCGAAACCCACCCGCCAAGAAAGACGTGTGGGATGATATGAAGTGGCTGTTTCGAGATATGGGCGTGGATCTCGATGCGGGGAGGAAAGGGGAGGCGGGGGATCGGGAGAGGGGGTGAGTGGGGGACGATGCGTTTCAAGCGTCATTAGCCGTCTCTCAACCCTCAACCGGCCTTCAGTCGTCGCAACTTTCGCCCACCGGTGGACCGCGCGGCCTTCGGCATCTTGCGGACCGGGGCGAGGCGTTCGCGGCGGGCGTTGTAGTGTGGGCCGGCGATGGCGGCGTCGGCGGTGACTTCCGTCACGCTCGCGATCTGTCGCAGATGCACGACGAGTCGCAGGACTTCAGCGCGGGTCAGGCGGCCGATGAGCCGGCCCTTGTCGGTCACGGCGATGCGGGCGCACCAGCCTTCGCGGAACTTGCTGAAGACCGTCGCGATGTCGGCGTCGGCCTCGACCGATTCGACCTTCGTCGAGAGGAGCGTGCTGATCGGCTCGCTCGACGAGGCTCCGGCGAGTTCGGCCTTCAGGAACTCGTAATCGGGCACGACCCCGAGCAGCTTGCCGCGACGATCGACGATGTAGGTCTCGCTGGCGTTCCAGCGGAGCATGAGATCGCGTGCCGCGGCGATCGACGTCTTTTGCTCGGCCACCGCGACCGCGGGCACCGCCAGGTCTCGCACCGTGATCCGCATTGCCGTCTCCTGCGTCTTTGTCGAGTCGTCCTTCTGACGCGATGCTTCGCGCCGCCGGCGAAGTTTGCGCTCCCTTTTCGCAACGTGTCGCCAAAAGGCAACACGAAGGCGGCGAAAACCGCGGGGAAGGTGCCGGTGATGCCGGTTTTACGGAAGAGGTGTTGTGGGAAGCGAACCACCCAGGGAGAGCGCGACGAGGTTCTGACAAAACCGTCATCTCTCCGATGTGGCTCGTGAATCCGATCCCCTCTCCTTTGGGGAGAGGGGACTGGGGTGAGGGGATGTCTTGCGGCTTCATCATGTTCGCGAGCCTCAACGACCACCATGCGAGCGAACGCAAGCGACGTGGCACGTCCATCTCTGCCCCTCACCCCCGGCCCCTCTCCCCAGGGAGAGGGGAGTATTGCTAGAACTTCGAAGGGGCGTTCGAGCGCGTGACGCAACTGGAATGGGTCCCGCGTGCGCGGCACGGCGTCATCAAACTTTCGCGATGTTTTTGCGTGGTGGTTCCAACTGGAACCCTGATGCGAAGAGCTTCGGTTTGCGGCGCCGCTTCGTTGAAGTAGAGTGGACCATCCCCCCGCGATTCCGCAGCAAACATGATGTCTTCCGACGGTCTCGCGATCGCCGCACTTTGTGCCTACGCCGGCCTCGCCGCGGCGGTCGTCGCCTGGCAGGCGTGGCGTTGTCCGGCCGGCCCGGCGATCTGGTGGCTGTACGTCGCCGAACGAATCATGTGCGGGCTGTTGTGGAGAGTCCGTCCGAGATCGGGCGACGGTTCCGAAGGCCGCTGCCCCTTTCCGACCGATTCGGGGGCGCTGATCGTCGCGAACCATCGCAGCCCGGTCGATCCGATCGTGCTCTGGCAGAATCACCACCTCGCGAGCTCGCGACGAACGATCCGCCCGATCGGCTTTCTGATGGCGCGCGAGTATTACGAGCAGCCCTCGCTGAATTGGTTCTTCAAGGCCATGCACGCGATCCCGGTCACGAGGGCCGTTCAGGACACCGGCGCCGTGCGGCAGGCGGTGCATCGCTTGAGGGCGGGAGAGCTCGTCGGCATCTTTCCGGAGGGGGGCCTCAACACCGGGCCGCCGGGAATCAAACCGGCGAATCCCGGCGTGGCCTTCCTCGCCCTCAACACCGACGCCCCGATCTACCCCGTCTACATCCACGCCGCCCCCACGGGCCGCAGCATGCTGCGAGCCTTCTTCAGCCCTGCCCGCGTGCGGCTGATCTACGGCGAGCCGATCTCGCTCGCGGCCTATCGCGGCGACAACAACAGGAAGAACCAGGAATTGCTCCGCGAAGTCACCGACGTGATCATGACGGCCGTGGCGAATCTCGGCGGCGTGCCCTACGCTGGGACCGTCGCCGAGGCGGAACCGCGTTCGTCCAGACGACCGCAGGCTTCGCACGCTGACGCCAACTTGAATCCCTTACTGAACCGCTCGTGACGAAGGCCTGCCGATGTCGGAAACATTCGTGACGGTGGCGACTTTCACCACTCTGCCGGAAGCCGAAGCGGCGAAGCTTCATCTTCAGTCCGAGGGCATCCCCGTCAACATCGTCGACGCGGAGATCGTCAACATGGATTGGCTGCTCGGCAACGCCGTCGGCTACATCAAGCTTCAAGTGCCGGAATCGCGTGCCGAGGCCGCGGCGGCCCTCATCGAATTGATCGCCGTAGAACGCCGTCGCCGCCGTGCAGCGCGTGAAGCGGACGAAGACGACGGAAGAGACGCCGCCGATGACCAACAATGCCTCGCGTGCGGAACCGAAATGTGCGATACCGACGCCTGCCCGAAGTGCGGTTGGTCGTGGGCGGAAAACTAACGATGGCCTGGCTTGATCAGCCTTCGAGCCTTCTCAAAACCCGGCATGGATTTCCCGCGGCGACGACGTTCGATGGGATGTCGCGTGTGACGACGCTGCCTGCGCCGATCGTCGTGTTTTCGCCGATCGTGACGCCGGGCAGCACGAGCGAGCGACCGCCGATCCAGCAGCGGTCGCCGATCGTGATCGGGGCGGCGAGCTCCGGGCCTTTGATGCGTTCGGCGGCGTTCAGCGGATGCGTCGCGGCGTACAGATGCACGCCGGGAGCGAACATCACGTCGTCGCCGATCGTGATGCGGGCGCAGTCGAGAAAGACGCAGTCGAAGTTGAGGTAGACGCGGTTGCCGAGCGAGATATGAATGCCGTAATCGCACCGAAACGGCGGCTCGACGTACACGTTCTCGCCGCAACGGCCGAAGAGCCGCGGCAGGAGTCCTCGTCGCAGAGCCTCGTCGACAGGAGACGAAGCGTTGAATTCCGCCGTCAGGAGACGCGCCGCTTTCCGCATCGTGACGAGTTCGGGATCGTAGGGTCGGTAGAGTTCCCCGGCCAGCATCTTGTCGAGTTCGGACATCGCTTCACGGCCTTCCGCGGAATCGGCTCGCCATCATTCGATGCGACTCAGGTCCGGCTGCCTTGGCCACGCCGTATTTGGTCGACCGCTGGTCTTCTCGTCGGGCAGGAAGCGCGAGCCCGTCTCTCCGCGAAGGCTGTCCCGCAGCGGCGATGCCGGTCGGAGCGTCACCGGCTCGGCGATCGTTTCGAAGACGCCGCGGCCTGGGACGCTGAGTCGGACGCGCAGCGTGCCGATCGGCGAGATCGTGGGATCATGCTCGGGCAGCGGTTCCGGCAGTCGCAGGACGAGGCTCGCATCGGGCGTGACGTTTCGCGTCCATTCGGCGAGGCGCACGAGGCCTTCCGGCTGCGCGGCGTAGGCATTGTCGAAGGCCCGCACGAGTCGCTGCTCACCGGCGTACAGAAAGAATTGCCCCGTGCCGTCGACCGGAACGGGGCGTCCCGCCTCGTCGAAGCCGACCAGTTCCACGCCCAATGCGTTGATGTCGGCCGTTCCGCCGCGACGGATCGGGATGACGCGGGCTTCGATCTGCGACAGATCGCCCGGCGTCGCGTCACCGGTCGGAACGGGAAACGTGGGGCCGAAGGTCGGCGCAACGGGGCCGAGAAAAGGACCGATCGTTTCCACCCGGCGACGCTCACGCAACAGTCCCAGCGCGAACGGCGCTTCGATCGAGGGGATGCCGTTCGGATAGATCGCCGGCTCGAGATCGGCGTAGGCCGAGAGCGGATCGGCTCGCACGCCGATGACGCGACCGACGGTGAGGAACGGGGAATAGGGAATGGCGAATGGAGAATGAAACACAGGCGAGCCGCCGGCGTAAGCCGTCGGGTCCAGCAGGATCGGATGCGGAGCCGGAAGCTGCTCCATCCCGGCATACGAGACGCTTTGCACCTGCTTCGGCGACAGTCCCGCGGCGAGCTGGAGTTCACGCAACGAGTAGCGTTGACCATGCAGGCTCGCGTCGGCGATGCGATGCCAGGCAAGCGTGCGTTCGATGCGGATGCCCTCGCCGACCGCGGCGACGGTCAGCCCGGCTTCGTTGACGTCGGCGATTTCGCCGACATGAACGCGAGAGCCGTCGGTGAGTTGCAGCGTGAGCTGCGGCCCGGCACCGAAGGCCGGTGCGACGGCCCAGAGGGCCAGCAGAGCGGCAAGGATCAGTTTCAGCGGCGGGCGAGGCATGACAGGTCCGTCGGTGTGGGAAGTCCTGATTGCGGTCGTGATGGGATAGGCAAGCGGCGGGCCAACCGCTGGAAAATGCGGAAACTACGGCTAAGGCTCGGGCTTTTACTGTGAAAATGGCTGCTCGTCGGGTTCGGCCGATGCGTGGCGGCAACACGCCAGAGGCGTTGGTGTCGCCCGGACGCCACGTGGATGCGACCCGACGCCACGCGGATGACCGTTACGAGTGATCGCTTCGCATCCAGTCTGCCCGTGATGCGAGTCCGGCACAACGGGGTGCTTACGGAGCGTCGACGTCACCATCCGGGCGGTGTCGGCGGCTGACTTCTTGACTTGGGAGTCGGCGCGGGGGAAGATCGGCATGGGCCCTTCTGCGGCAAAGCGGGCAGCCAGACTGTATTTGCGGCCGTCGCCCCGTGGTCGAGAGCTTGAACTGGACGGATACCTGTGGACGGGTCCGTCGAGTGCACCAGGCGCAGAATGAACCGGAGAGACTGATGGCGAGCACCAGCCACCGTAAGATCGATGTCGAAGAAATCGGCGACGTGACCGTCGCGCGTTTCGTCGATCGTAAGATTCTCGACGAAACTAATATTCAGATCGTCGGGAATCAGCTCTTCACGCTCGTCGACGACGAGGGGCGTCGCAAGATCGTGCTCGACTTCAATAATGTTGAATACCTTTCGAGCGCCGCGCTCGGCAAGCTCATCACCCTCGACAAAAAGGTGAAGGCGAACGGCGGTAAGCTGCGGTTGTGCAGCGTTCGGCCCGAGATCTACGAAGTCTTTGCCATCACGCGATTGAACAAGCTGTTTGATATGTACGACGATCAGGAGAAGGCCCTGGAAGGCTTCTGACGAACGTGCAGGGCCGGCGTTGACGGCCGGGTTCCCGCGTCTCGGCCGACTTCGGCCCCGTTTGCGTTCCCGGCCGACTCTGCCGGCCCTAGTGTGATGCCCCGTGAAAGCCCGCTATGGCCTGGGTCGAACAGTTCGAGACGACGATCCCGAACGACACCGCCGCTGCGATCGAAGTGCAGGAGCGGATCGTCTCCCGGCTTGAAGAATTGGGCTATCCCCCCCGCGACGTGTTCGGCTGCCGCTTGGCGTTGGAGGAGGCGCTCGTCAATGCGATCAAGCACGGCAACGACAACGATCCGTCCAAAAGCGTGCGGGTCAAATGCTGCATCGGCGCCGAGAGCTTCGCGATCGAGATCGAAGACGAAGGCCCCGGCTTCGAGCCGCAGGACGTGCCTGATCCCACGGCGGAAGAGAATCTCGAAAAGCCCTCCGGCCGGGGCATCATGCTCATGCGGGCCTTCATGACCCGCGTCGATTACCAGGGCCGCGGCAACCGCGTGCTGCTCGAAAAGGCCCGCGGCAACGGCGACGACGAGTAGTGGCCTGCGGCTCGCCGGCCAACGCCTCACGGAAGGGGCTGTCTTTCACTTGCTCATCGGCACGGGCATCCGCGCGCCCATCGACGTTTGCCACTCGCGAAGTTTGTTGCGGAGTTCCTGAACCCTGCCCGAATGGCTCTCGCTCAAGTCGTCTGTCTCGCCGGGGTCGGCGGCGAGGTCGTACAACTCGACCTTCTCGTCGTGATAGAACTCAATGAGTTTCCAATTCCCGTCGCGAATGGAAGCGCCCGGCGCCCAAGTCGAACCGTGGTAATGGGGGTAGTGCCAGTAGAAGGTGCGGTCGGCTGAAGGCGTCTCGCCCCGTAGCAGAGGGACGAGGCTGACGCCGTCGGCGTGCTGGTCGGGCATCTGCGGCAGCTTCGCGAGCTCGAGGATCGTCGGAAAGAAATCCATGCTCACGACCGGCGTGGTGCAAACACTGTTCGCCGGCGTGACGCCGGGAACTCGCACGATCAGCGGCTCGCGCACGCCCCCCTCATAAAGCCAGCCCTTGCCGCTTCGCAGCGGCAGGTTGCTGGTCGGGCCGCCTGTTCGCGTCGTGCACAGCCCGCCGTTATCGGAAAAGAAAAGCACGACCGTGTTTTCGGCGAGGTCCAACGCATCGAGCTTGTCGAGGATGGCACCGACGCTGTCGTCGACGGCCTGGATCATCGACGCGTATTCCGCGTTGTCCTGGCGAGTTCGCGAGCGACCTTCGTGTTCGGGCTGGAAGGGCGTGGGATCACCGAACAGCTTCGACTTCTTCTCCTGGAAATGAGCAAACCGCTTCCCATAGGGCGTGATCGGCGTGTGCACGTTGTAGTACGACAGGTACAGCAAGAAGGGCCGCTCACCGCTCTGGTCTTCGAGAAACGCCACCGACTCTTCCGTCAGCCGTTCGGTGAGATATTCGTTCGGTTTCTTCGCCTCCAGATTGGGATTGTTCCAGGGCGCGTAGTAGCCGCCGGGAGGTGAGCCGGCGTGGGTGCCGCCGATGTTCACATCGAACCCTTGATCGGTCGGCCAATGCCCCCGATCTCCCAGATGCCACTTGCCGGCGAAGAAGGTGCGGTAGTCGTTTTGCTTCAGCACTTCGGCGATCGTCACTTCTTCGAGCGCGAGTTTGTCTCGATCCTCGACATGCTCGAACTTCGCGTCGGGCACGCGCGTCGTCGGCAGGCCGGGAATCCAGTCGGTGA
This sequence comes from Planctomycetaceae bacterium, assembly GCA_013813775.1. GTDB lineage: Bacteria > Planctomycetota > Planctomycetia > Planctomycetales > Planctomycetaceae > JACCRE01. Next base: position 5,475 of record JACCRE010000214.1, on the reverse strand, counting down.
TCCCCACCCGCACCGGATGCCGCCCCGTCAGAATGCTGGCGCGCGTCGGCGAACAGACAGGGCAGGCCGCGTAGCCCTGCGCGAACCGCATGCCCGACGCGGCGAGCCGATCGATGTGGGGCGTCTCATAAAACGTGCTGCCGAAGCAGCCGACGTCGGCCCAGCCGAGATCATCGACGAGAAAGAAGACGAAGCTCGGCCTCTCGGCAGCCGGAGCCGCCGAAGCGAACGCGGCGATTGCAAAGCCCAGGAGAACGGAAAACGCATTCCGGCAACGCGTTCGCATGTCTGAATCTTTCGTCGCGCAAAGACCGCGAGCGTCAGGCGTGGGTGGGCTTGGGACATCGGGAATGAAACCGCGGAGGCGCGGAGGACGCAGAGAACCCCTACGTGACAGGTTGTGAGAGCGATCCGCTTGATTCCGTTTTTGAGGAGGGGAACATTGAAGTTGATCAGCAATCCCAATTGCTTCTTGGAGAGCTTGAGATAGGTCAGAAGTTGCGCATCGTAAAGCGGAATCATCTGTTCGACGGCCTTCAGTTCGACAATCACCAGATCGTCGACGAGAAGATCAAGCTTCAAACCGCATTCAAGAGCCAGATCGCGATAGAAAACCGTCACTGGAATTTGCCGACTCACCGACAAGCCGCGTCCTGTCAATTCGTGATGGAGGCAAGATTCATAGACCGATTCGAGCAAGCCCGGACCAAGTGCCCGATGAACCGCGATTGCCGCGTCAACGATTTCTCCCGAAACTTCATTCCACCGAGCGGGCAAATCAGCTTTATCGTCCTCCGCGCCTCTGCGGTTCTAATGTGCGATCTCTCACAGCTCGTCCTCGTCCTCCTCGTCGGCATCGGGATGCAGCGGGTCGTCGGGGTTGAAGAAGAAGTCGCCGAGGCCCATCGGAACCGCGTTGCCGCCGAGGGTGCGGCTTTTCCGCTCGGCGAGCGTTTGCAGATCGAGCGCGTCGTCGCCGAGACACTTTTCGAGCGACTCATGCCACGCCTCGTCTTTGCCGACGGGATGATTGGGATCGGCGGCGAGCCGCTTCATCGCGTACCGCAGCACGTTGATGCCGTCGCGAGTCGAGAAGTCGAGCTTCAGTTCGTGCGACTGTTGCAGGAACTCGACGGTGAGGTTCAGCATCTCGGCTTCGGCGAACGGCAGGTGATACCGCAAGATCGCGAGCTCGTCCTCACGCGCCGGGTGACCGAGTTTGAGCGTCGGCTGCAAGCGGCTGAGGATGTAGTCGGGAATCTCGAACGTCGATTCGTCATCGTTCATCGTCACCGCGCAGCGGAAGTCGCGATGAGCGGGAATCGTCACGCCCGCGACGATGCTTTCGACGTAGCGGCGATGATCGAGCAGCGGGGCGAGGCTCGCCCAGCTCTTCTCGTTCATGCGATTGCCTTCGTCGAGCAGGCAGATCCCGCCGCGGATCATCGCCGTCACGAGCGGCGACGCATGGTATTTGATCGAGCCCGCTTCACTCAGCACCGGCGTGACGAGCAGGTCTTCCGGCCGCGTGTCGCTTGTGCATTGATAGATGTAAAGCTCCTGCTTGCGCGCCCGCGCCGCGGCGATGCCGAGCGTCGTCTTGCCGATGCCGGGGGCGCCGACGAGTCGCGGCGTGAGCGGCAGGTCGCGCTCGTCGAGCACGATCCAGCAGGCGAGAATCTGCCGCAAGATCTCGGACTGGCCGATCCACTCGCCCGACGACATATCGGGGCACGACAGATACAGGTTCACTCCGCCGACGTCGACATGATCCGACATGGCGCTCTTCCGATAAAAACCGCCGCTTTCGGCGGCGGACACTCAGGGCCGTTTTCAAAACCGCCGCGATTATACCGACTCTCGCTGTCCACAGAACCTGGGGCAGACTCGGTGTTCGGAGCCTGGCATGAAAATAGTCGAGAAGTCTGACAAGCCCCGTCACGTCATCGTCGGCGGCGACCGCAGCACAGGTTCATCTGGACGGGCTTCCGCAGAGCGTGCTACAAGGCCGCTCCTCTCTCCACGCGATACATCTCCATCTCTCCACTCACAGGCCGAGTCGCCCTGCGGCCTCGTAAGGGTACCGCCATGTCCAGTCGGCGGAGTCTGATCTTCGGTCTCGCAACGGCCTCGCTTCCCATGCTCACGGGCTGTCTCCTCGTCGAGCCGTGGGGCAATTTCTGGCACGACGTGCGGCAGGCCGCCAAGCCGAGCGGCGCCGACGGCCGGGATTACACCGAGGAGTCGCAAGAAGCCTGGGAATTCGTCGGCGAAGAAGGCCGGCGCGGTCAGGAGATCGAAAAAGACCCCGACCAGTGGTACCGCAAGTACATCATGAGCGAGAAAGCTCGATCGATCGAAGAGAACCTGGGATTTGAGTAGGGTTGAGGGATGAGAGCGAAAGGTCGCGGGATTGCACCTTGTGACCCTCAACTCTCAACGATCGACTCCCACCCGTCCCTTATTCCTCTTCGTCTTTCTTGAGGGCCTTCTTGCGCACGGCGCGGCGGAGGCGATCTCCGCCGGTGGCGGCTTCGCTGGACCCGCCTTTGGCCTCCGCGGCCTTCAGAGCCTTCGCGACGGCTTCAAGCATCACGTCCATCGCGAACGGCTTGCGCAGATAGTCGGAGACGCCCAGCATTTCGGCATAGGCCTTGTGACGGCCGCCTTCGTTCGCGGTGATCATGATCACGGGCGGCGCGTCGGAGAGGCTCTTCAGGTATTCGAGCACCGGAAAACCGCCCATCCGCGGCATCATCATGTCGGTGATGATGAGATCGGGCCGGTCTTCCTCGATGCGCTTCTGCCCCTCGATGCCGTTCGGCGCGATCCGCACGTCATAACCCGCGGCCTGCAACACGCCCGACAGCGTCGACTGAATCTCGCGATCGTCTTCGATCAGCAGAATCTTGGCGGGCATCGGGCAGAAGACTCGTGGGGCAAGTGCGGGGAAGACGCAGCGGTGCGAGACCGTGCGGCCATTCTACTCCGCCTGGAAAGCGATTGCGATTCGCCGCGACAATCCGCCGCCGATCCACTTGCGATCGATGATGCAACCAAGCCGGCACGCCACGGTTCGCGGAGAACTCGGTAAGGCGATGTCACTGCTCTCTCAGCTTGTTTCGCCGTTCTTCCGTTCTCTCCTTCGTCAATAGCTCGTCTTGTTGTCGAAGGCGCGGTGCTCTTCGTCGGGGTGCCGCGGCCAGGAGAGCAGGAAGCGGCTTCCGCCGCCGGGCTGGCTTTCGACGCTGATTTCGCCGCCGTGCTCACGGAGGATCTTGCGGCTGACGGCAAGCCCCAGGCCCGTGCCGCGCAAGCCTTTGGTCGATTCGAAGATGTTGAAGATCGAGGCGAGCTTGTCGGCGGGAATGCCCGGTCCGTTGTCGCTGACGGCGATGAACACGAGATCGCCGTCGGCGATGCGGCCGGTCTCCACCGAGACGAGTCCGCCGTCGGTGCCTTCGACGGCGTCGATCGCGTTGATGACGACGTTCAGGGCCGCGCGATGGATGCCCTCTTCATCGAAGACCGCATCGGTGAGATGGGGGTCGAAGCGACAGTCGAGGCGGACGCCGCATTCTTCGGCCCGGGCCTGCATGAGTTCGCACACGTCGCCGATCGTCTGGTTCACGCTGCCGGCTTCGAGCGTCGGCCGGCGATCTTTGCTGAAGGTGAGCATGTCCATCACGAGGTGATAGATCTTGCCTTGGTTCTTCTCGACGATGTTCCAGCCCTTGCGGATCATCTCTTCGTTGTGACCGCCGAGACCCATGTCGATGAGATAGCTGCCTCCGCGAACGCCTTGCAGGATGTTCTTGATGTGATGGCTCAGCAGCGCGATCGTCTGACCCATCGCGGCCAGTCGTTCGGCTTTCACCAGAGCTTGCTGGTAGCGATTGTTCTCGACGGCGAGAGCGGCTTGTCGTCCGATCGCGATCAGCAGTCGCAAGTGCTCGTCGCTGAAAACTTCGGTCTTTCCGCCGCCGGCCAGCCAGGCGTCGGCCGCCGTCGTCGTATCGACGTAGATCACGCCGATCGTTTCGTAGCGTCCCTGCATCGGCACGCAGAGGGCCTCGCGGACGCCGGCCTGCAGGATGCTTTGCCCCGCGTCGAAGCGGGCGTCGCGTCGGGCGTCGCTCGTGCGCACGCCGTGCCCCGAACGCAGCACGTAATCGACGATGCTGCGGCTGACGGGCATCTTCTCGGAGCCGCCGGACTGGCGATGCCGGGCCGCGACCGGCGTGAGTTCGTCCGATTCGATCTCGCGCAGCAGCACGCAACCGCGGTTCGCCGAGACCGCCGCGATCGTGAGATCGAGCACCCGCACGAGCAGTTGCTCGACGCTGCTGGAAGGGCTGACGGCTTCCTCGGCGATGCGATACAACACGCTCGTATCGGCCGGACGGACGAAGAGCGTCGAAGGGCCGGCGGCGGACGAAGTCTCGTGCGAGACGCGACCGACGATGCGCGACGAATCGCCGGCTTCTTCGCGTCCGACCAGATCGATCACGCTCGCTGCGTATTTCGATTCATCGCCGCGCGAGTCTGAAAAGAGAATGACGCTGCGGCCGATCTGAATGCGGTCGCCGTCGACGAGCGGAGCGCTCTTGATCGGGCGGCCGTTGAGAAACGTACCGTTGCTGCTGCCGCGATCGAGGAGCACGCAGCGTCCACCGTCGCGAAGGACATGCGCATGCTGTCGCGACACCTCGGTGTCGAGCAGGCGGATTTCGTTCCGCACGCCGCGACCAATCCCGATCGGATCATCGCCGACCTGGAACCGGGCTCCCTGATCCTGACCCTGAATGACCAGCAGCGTCGCGCGGCTCATCCCGCGGTCGTCACGTCGAACCGGTTGCGGCGGACGGAACCGGACCCGTTCGCGGACGCCCCCGCGACCGCATCATACACGGCGCGAATTGGGGCGGGTAGCCGCCTGCACGATGAGAAACGGACCACAATCACTCCGACGTCACGCCACTTTGCGCGACCTCGAGCTTTGTTCGTTCAGAAGACCTTCGACGGCTCTGATTAACTCGGCGTACTGGAAGATCGGCGACAGATGTTTCTCGTTCGGCGGCAGATCGCGCGTCGTCATCGAACCGATGACCACGCGCGGCGCCTGGCCGTACTTGGATCGCCGGCTCGCATCGGCGGCACCGTCATCGTGCAGCACGAGCACGCTGTCTTTCGCGGGCCGATCCTTGCCGAACGCGAAGTCGCGAACTCGCTCGACGCGATGTCCGCGCGGCTCGAACACGGCCTGCAAGACCTCGGCGGTCTCCGGCATCCCGTCGATGATGACGACACATTGTCCGCTCGTCACGGCAATCCTTCTCCAGAGCCGATGCCCCCCTTCGGCCTCATCCGCCGCAGGAAAGCGCTCCATGCGGCGGCGGGAAGATAGTTGACCGGTCCCAGACTGTCAAAAGGAATGTTGTTGAGGTGAGAGGCCAGAGGTGAGAGGCCAGAAAG
>JACCRE010000195.1 GCA_013813775.1 Planctomycetaceae bacterium | reverse complement strand
GGCGGCCGCCACGACCGTCGGGATGAAGCTGGTCGGACGCGTCGATATGACCGGTAATCCGTTGCTGATGCTGACGGTTCTTGCGGCGATGCTCGGCGTGCAGTTTCTCGCGCTGGGTTTGCTCGGCGAGTTGGGCACGCGAATCTTTTACGAAGTTCGCGGCGGTGAACCGTACACGATTCGCGAAACGCTGAACTTCGACCCTCCTGAGTTGATGGTCCGCCGCGCTGCGTGAATCTCTCGCGATGGCTTCTGTTCTCGATCGACCCGTCGGAAAGCACGGCCCAGCGGCTGCTCACAAGCCTTGGCCCACGATTCGCGCCTGGCATCTGATCTTGCTCGCGACCTTTGTGGCCGGCGGCTTCTCGATTTTCTTCCGCTTGGGCGAGGCGAAAAGTCTCGGATCGCACGAGGGATACGCGATCGTTCCCGCGCGCGAGATGCTGCTCTCGGGCGATTACATCGTGCCGCGGTTCGGTGAGATGCCGCGGCTCAAGAAGCCTCCGCTGATCTATTGGTCGATCATTGCCGCGGCGAAAGTGACCGGTGGCTTGGATATCGCCACGGCTCGCCTTCCGGCGGCGTTGTCAGGGCTGGCACTGGCCGGATTGATGTCGGCGTGGGCCTTCCGCTGGTATGGACGCGCCGCCGCGATCGGTGCCGCGGCTGCCCAACTTACGAGTGTGTACGTGCTCGTGTTCGCTCGGCGGGCCGAAGCAGACATGATCCTCGTGCTGTTGATCGCGGCATCACTGGCGATCATCGCTTCGCATCGACCTAGCGAATCGCGCGCAACCAGTTTCTTGCGCTGGCTCGGCTTGTGGGCCTGCGCCGCGATCGCGTGGCTGGGAAAGTTTCATTTCGGTCCCGCGATGATCTTCGTGCCAGCGGTCGCATGGCTGGTGTTTGAACGCCGCTGGCGGATGCTGCTCGGTCTCTTCAACCCAATCGGTTTGCTGGTGTTCGCAGCCGCCGCGGGCATTTGGCCTGCGCTGATCTTGCAACGACTGCCGCAGGCGTGGGACATCTGGCAGGAAGAAACGATCGGCAGGGCGGTGGGCGAATTAGGACGTCAGCCTTTCTGGTACTACGTGCCGCACCTCGCAGCATGGACGCTGCCTTGGACGCTGTTCGCCGTTCTCGCATGGCCGGCGAGTGCGAGAGCGGCATTCCGGGGACTCTCGGGAGCCGTGTCGCGAGTGTCACATCCTCACAGCGTGAGGTTTCTTTCCGAGCTCGATCGGGAATGGCGGCGGATCGTTTCAGCGGGTGATTCTCGCGAACGATTTTTATGGGTTTGGTTCATTATGACATTCGCGATGGTGACGATCTCCGCGAACAAACATCCGCACTATGTCTTGCCGGCACTACCGGCGTTTTCGCTGTGGACGGCGCAGCGGTTACGCCAACTGCATGAGCAGGCTCAACGCGGCGAGCGCATCTTGCCGGCATCACTCGCGGTCTTGCTGACCTTGCTCGCAATCTGCGGTGGAATCGTGCCGTTCGCGCTGAGCGGCAAGCTGCCGAGCGGAGTGACGCCCCCGATGTTGGCCGCCGTCATGGGGACGGCGGGCGTCGGAGTCGCGGTGGCGGGGTGGCTGCTGTACTTCCGCTTGCATCGCATCGCGTCGGTGACATTGCTTGCAGCGTGGATGCTGGCGTACGGATTCGCTGCGATGCAGCTCATTCCTGCGCAGGATCATCGGCTGGGAGCCTATCGTTTCGCGGAAGACGCCCGTAAGCGCTACGGCGGCAACGTCGAGATCGGCATTTACGGAATGGACCAGGATGCCGCCGTCTGGCATCTCGGCGAACCCCTCTTCCGGGCCGAGACACCGTCGCAAATCGCCGCGCGGTTGAAGTCGACCTCGCGGCTGCGGCTCATCACGCTCGCAGAGCACCAATCGCTCCTCTCGGAACTGGGCGACTTGCAAATCGTCGAGCGGTTTGCCGACTACCCCGATTTGCCAGCCGTCGAGCTTGGCCACTACCGCCAGATGATGCTCATCGAACTGAGCCGGCCGACGATCGCCGGTTTGTCGCCTCCGCGACGTTGATCATCGACCCGCCGCTTTTGATCGGCCGCGCGGCGCGGCTGTCTCAGAGTGCCGCAAAGGTTCGCCTGGCAAGCTTCGGGCACCGAGCATTGAAGACCGGCGGCGGTATCCCCCGTTGACCGCCGCGTCTGCCTCGTTTCGCGAATCATCACACGGCTTGACGCGATCCAGCGTCGTAACGCTTGTTATCTATGAGGGTTATGCCGTTCTGGCAACGCAGGACTTCGCGATCTCGGTAGCGGCTTCACGAGAGCCAAGTACCGCCGCTGGTGTCTGGAGGCTTGACGATGTCTTCTCGCCCGGCCTAGACTGCTCCACACTGAACTGTCGATAGTCGTCTGGATATCCCATTCGTTTCGTTCATACTGCTGGCTCGGCTTCCGCGGCGATGTACCTGAAAGACGTTGAAATCTTCTGCGAAGTGGCGTCGCGGTGCAGCTTCTCCAAGGCTGCCGAGGCACACAATATGTCGCAATCCTCGGCGAGCCATGCGGTGAACGCTCTCGAGCGCAGACTTGGGAAGCAGCTCATCGATCGTTCAAAGCGGCCGCTCGAACTGACTCCTGCCGGGCGGATCTATTACGAGGGCTGCCGCGAGATGCTGCGGGCGTTTAGGGCTGTTGAGGATCGGGTGCAAGGACTCGAGAACCGGGTGTCGGGCGTGGTCCGAGTCGCCGCGATTTACTCGGTCGGCTTGTTGCAGATGGACGTCCTGATTCGACGCTTCGAGGAAGCCTTTCCCGACGTCGAAGTCCGCGTCGAATATCGACATCCCGACGAAGTTTACGAGGCGGTTCGCTCGGGCGAAGCGCATTTGGGGCTGGTTTCGTTTCCGCGAGACGGCGGCGATTTCGCGAGCGTGTCTTGGCAAGAACAGGAGATGGTCGTCGTCGTTCCGCCGACGCACCGCTTTGCCGCGATGGATTCGCTGAGGGCCGCCGACCTCGACGGTGAAGATTTCGTGACCTTCGACACCGGCCTCGCGGTCCGCAGACAGATCGATCGCTGGCTGAGGGCGGCGGGGGTCTCGGTGAACGTCTCGCATGCGTTCGACAATATCGAGAACGCGAAACGTGCCGTGGAGGTCGGGGCCGGCATCGCGCTGTTGCCAAGACCGACGCTGGCTCGCGAACTCGAACTCGGCAGCCTCGTCGCGATCGCTCTGGCCGACGCGCGCTGGACGAGGCCCATGGGAATCGTTCAACGCCGCCACAAGAAGCTGTCGGCGGCGGCGAAGTCATTCGTCGAGTTGCTCCGGTCGGAGGCCGGATCGCCTGCCAAGGCGGAGCCGGCGGCCGAACCCACGGTCGCCGGCAGCGTCTGAGCGGCGAGTGAGCGATCGTGGTGGACCCCGTGACGGCGGAAACGGGCGTGAGTTCCTGCTCACGCAAAGCCTCAACCGCCTCACTGACTTCGTTTCGAGTGAGCCTTTCTGCGTCGAGTGAATCTTTCTGCGTCTGGATCGCCCACGGTGATCTCGAACGACGCGGAAAGGGCTGCGTGACTAGAAGCGACCTGTTTTCAGAAAGCCGTGCCATGACCGACACATCGCGAACCGCCGGGCAAGACTACAGCCTGACGAGCGCCCCCGGTCCCTACGGTCTCTACGATCCCCGCAACGAGCACGAAAACTGCGGCGTGGGGTTCGTCGCGCACATCAAGGGCGAGCGGTCGCACGGCATCGTCGACGACGCCGATCGCATCCTGCGGCACATGGAGCACCGCGGAGCCTGCGGCTGCGAAGAGAACACCGGTGACGGCGCCGGCATGCTCACCGCGCTGCCGCACGACTTCTGCGTGCGCGTCGCCCGAAAGGAACTAAAGGTCTCGCTGCCTGAGCCGGGTCGATACGCGGCGGGCATCATCTTCTTGCCCCGCGATCCTTCGGAGCGCGAAGCTTGCAAGAAGATCGTCAATGATCTCGTCGCAAAGCACGGCCAGAAGTTGCTCGGCTGGCGGAAGGTGCCGCAGCGGCCTGACCTCGCCGACATCGGTCCTTCGGCTCGCGCCTGCGAACCGAATATGGAGCAACTGTTCGTCGCCGCGGCCGACGGCATCGACGAAGCGGCCTTCGAGCGAAAGCTGTATCTCATCCGCAAACGGGCCAGCAACGCCGTTCGTCTCGAAAGCGATCTCGAGCAGCGGCTGGCGTTCTACGTCTGCTCGTTATCGGCCCGCATCATCATCTACAAGGGAATGCTCACGCCGCATCAGGTGATGCCGTACTTCCCGGACCTGTCGGCCGAGGATTACACCACGCACCTCGCGATGGTGCATAGCCGGTTCTCGACGAACACGTTTCCGAGCTGGGACCGCGCACAACCGCTGCGGTACATGGCCCACAACGGCGAGATCAACACGCTGCGCGGCAACGCGAACTGGACGTTCGCCCGGCAGGGCATGATGGCCTCGGAATCGTTCGGCGAGAGCCTCGAAGATCTCTTCCCGATCATCGAGCCCGAGTGTTCCGACTCGGGCAACTTCGACAACTGCCTCGAACTGTTGATTCAGGCCGGCCGAAGCGTTCCCGAAGCCGTGATGATGATGATTCCGGAAGCGTGGCAGAACCACCACGCCATGTCGGAGCCGAAGCGCGCCTTCTACGAGTACCACTCGGCCCTCATGGAGCCGTGGGACGGCCCCGCGAGCGTCAGCTTCACCGACGGTCGCTATATCGGCGCCGTGTTGGATCGAAACGGGCTCCGTCCGAGCCGTTACTACGTCACGCACGACGATCGCGTCGTCATGGCGAGTGAAGTCGGCGTTCTCGACATCGAACCGGCGAACGTGAAGTTCAAGGGCCGCCTGCAGCCCGGCAAGATGTTCCTCGTCAACTTCGAGGAAGGCCGGATCGTCTCCGACGAAGAACTGAAGAACGGCTACGCGACCGCTCGTCCTTACGGCGAGTGGCTCGGCAATCAACGCATCCATCTGGGTGAGTTGCCCGACGCGGCGAGCCTCGTCGAGCACTACTCGCCCGACGAACTCGTGCGGCGGATGCAAGCGTTCGGTTACACGACCGAAACGATGAGCTTCATGCTCGTGCCGCTGGTGACGAGCGGCAAAGATCCCATCGGCTCGATGGGCGACGACGCGGCGCTGGCCTGCCTGTCCGACCAGCCGCGCATGCTGTACGACTACTTCAAGCAGCTCTTCGCCCAGGTGACGAACCCCGCGATCGATTCGATTCGCGAAGAAGTCATCATGTCGCTCGAGTGCTTCATCGGGCCGGAGGGCAATCTGCTCGAAACGACCGAAGCCCAGTGCCATCGGTTGCTCGTGCCGCACCCGATCCTCACGAACGAGGAACTCGCGGCGCTCAAACAGATGAATCATCGCGGCTGGACGACGAAGACGATCGACATCACCTACCCGCGCAGCGAAGGCGTCGCCGGACTGAAGACCGCGTTGTCTCGCATCGCCGGTGAGGCCGAAGAGGCGATCGCCGGCGGTTACAGCCTCGTCGTGCTGTCCGATCGCAAGCTCGGTCCCGACCGGGTCAGCGTCTCCAGCCTGCTGGCCTGTGGCGCCGTTCATCATCATCTGGTCCGCATCGAGCAACGCACGCGAATCGGCATCGTCCTGGAATCGGGCGAAGCCCGCGAGGTGCATCACCATTGCCTGCTGATCGGCTATGGTGCCGACGCGATCAATCCCTATCTGTCGTTCGAGGCGCTGTCGCAGGCCCGCCGCGACGGCATCCTCGCGAGCGAGTGGAGCGACGAGAAGATCGTCGCCGGCTATCGCAAGGGCGTCGCCAAGGGCATGCTCAAAGTCATGGCGAAGATGGGGATTTCAACCCTTCAGAGCTACAAGGGCGCGCAGATCTTCGAAGCGGTCGGCCTGAATGAAGAAGTGATTTCGACCTCGTTCGTCGGTACGCCGAGCCGGATTCGCGGCGTCGGATTCGACGTGCTGGGGGAAGAGGCTCTCCGTCGGCATCGGCTCGGTTATCCGTCTCGCAAAGAGTCGGACGACTCGATGGTTCTGGCCAACCAGGGGCTGTTCCATTGGCGGAAGGAAGGCGAGAAGCACGCCTGGAATCCGCACACGATCGCGACGATCCAAGCCGCGGCCCGCAGCGGCGACAAGCATGCTTACAAGGAGTTCTCGCAACTCGTCAACAGCCAGACGAGTCGCGAATGCCACCTGCGCGGCATGCTGGCCTTCCGCTTCGAGAACGCGACGCCGATTCCGCTCGAAGAGGTCGAGAAGACCGAAGACATCGTGCGACGTTTCTGCACCGGTGCGATGAGCTACGGCTCGATCAGCGCCGAGTCGCACGAGGCGCTCGCCATCGCCATGAACCGCATCGGCGGTAAGAGCAACACGGGCGAAGGCGGCGAAAGCTACGCTCGCTTCCAGCCGCTGGAGAACGGCGACAGCAAGCGGAGTGCGATCAAGCAGGTCGCGAGCGGCCGTTTCGGCGTCACGATCTACTACCTCACGAACGCCGACGAACTCCAGATCAAGATCAGCCAGGGCGCGAAGCCCGGCGAGGGCGGTGAGCTTCCCGGGCACAAGGTCGACAAGATCATCGCGGCCACCCGGCACAGCACGCCGGGCGTGGGTCTCATCAGCCCGCCGCCGCACCACGACATCTATTCGATCGAGGATTTGTCGCAGCTCATCTTCGACCTGAAGAACAGCAATCCGACGGCGCGCATCAGCGTGAAGCTGGTGAGCGAAGTCGGAGTCGGCACGATCGCCGCCGGCGTCGCCAAAGGTCATGCCGACAACATTTTGATCTCCGGCTGCGAAGGCGGCACGGGGGCCAGCCCGCTGACGAGCATCAAGCACGCCGGATTGCCCTGGGAGCTCGGCATCGCCGAGACGCACCAGACGCTCGTCATGAACGACCTGCGCAGCCGCGTGCGGCTGCAAACCGATGGTCAGTTGAAGACGGGTCGCGACGTCGCGATCGCCTGTCTGCTGGGGGCCGAAGAATTCGGCTTCGCGACGGCGCCGCTGATCACGCTCGGCTGCATCATGATGCGGAAGTGCCATCTCAACACATGCCCGGTTGGCATCGCCACTCAGGATCCCGAGCTGCGCAAGAAGTTCGCCGGCAAGCCCGAGCACGTCGTCAACTACCTGTTCATGGTCGCCGAGGAGTGCCGCGAGATCATGGCGCGGCTCGGAATCAGGACGATTAACGAGATGGTCGGCCGCAGCGATCTGCTGAAGGTCGACGACGCCGTGCGACACTGGAAGGCCCAGGGGCTCGATCTGACGCCGATCCTGACGCCGGCGAAGAAGCCGCATCCCGCCGTGCAGACCTATTGCAGCCGCGACCAGAATCATGCGCTCGACGCCGTTCTCGATCATAAGCTGATCGCGCAGGCCGAGCCGGCTTTGGAACGCGGCGAACGGGTCGAGATCGAGACGCCGATCCAGAACATCGACCGCGCGTTCGGCACGATGCTCAGTCACCACGTTTCCAAGAAGTGGGGACCGCAGGGGCTGCCGGAGGACTGCATTCACATCCGCTGCACAGGTTCCGCCGGGCAGAGCCTGGGAGCCTGGCTGGCGACCGGCGTCACGATCGAGGTCGAGGGCGACGCGAACGACTACGTGGGCAAGGGCCTCTCGGGCGGCCGGATCATCGTCTCTCCGCCGAAGGCTTCGACGTTCGTCGCCGAAGAGAACATCATCATCGGCAACGTGGCTCTCTACGGCGCCATCGCGGGCGAGCTTTATGCCCGCGGCATCGCCGCCGAGCGGTTCTGCGTTCGCAATTCGGGAGCGCGGGCCGTCGTCGAAGGCGTGGGCGACCACGCCTTCGAATACATGACCGGCGGGCACGCCGTCGTGCTTGGTCCGACGGGCCGGAACTTCGCGGCGGGCATGTCCGGCGGCGTCGCCTACGTCTACGACCCGCGCGATCAACTGCTGCCGAACTGCAACCTCGAAACGGTCGAGCTCGAACGGATCGAGACGGACGAAGACGAGGCCGAGCTGCGCGACCTGATCGAGAGTCATCGTCGCTACACGGGCTCGGCGGTCGCCGCGTCGATCCTCGATGAGTGGGACGACGCCGTGAAGCGGTTCGTGAAGGTGATGCCGATCGACTACAAGCGCGCCCTCGCCGAACTGGCTTCCGAGGAACAATCGGCGTTGGAGCACGAACCCCAGGCCGAGGCCCTCGCGACTCCCGGCGGGCGGGATTGAGCAGGCGGCGCGGCTGATCGTTCCGGTCCGGGAAGATTGTGATGGGTAGTGGCGATTTCAGGGTCGTCGGCCAGATCAAGAACATCGAGGTCATAGCGTCTGGTCGCGGCGTCAGGAGTGCGGCTCGCTTACGAGCGCTGTTCGGAGCGGGACGGTGGCGGAAGATGAAAGGTGAAGCCGACATCGAAGAAGTGGACGGTACAATGCGATTTGCCGAGCTTCATTGGTATGAGGCGCACGGCGTCGGCCGACACGGCTGGAAGATCAAACGCTATCTCGATTGATCCGAGGCGACTCATGACACAAGCAGACATCGTCGGAAAAACGTTCATGCTGTGCCTCAAGAACGAGGGTTACGAAGCTGATCTGGACGTGGGAACGGTTTATCTCGTCCTTCCCGACGAGGTCGCAGCGGCGCGTGATCGGATTCGTGTGATCGATGAGTCGGGTGAAGACTACCTCTATCCAAGTGAGTTTTTCATGCCGGTTGCACTGTCCAGGTCTGCAAAGGACGTCTTGTCCGTCGGATAGATCAGATCAGTCACACTCTGAAAGGGTACGATCGCAATTCAGGCTGCGGTCGACCATGTGCCCCCAACGCGGCTGACGGTCGTTCGCAGCCGATCGCACTCGCCTTTGATCTTTTTGAGTTTTAATTACGATGGGCAATCCAACCGGTTTCAAGACGATCGATCGTATCGTTCCCACGGATCGCGATCCGCTGCTGCGGATTCTCGACTGGAACGAGTTTCACGATCACATGCCCGAGGGCGAGCTGCGCTCGCAGGGCGCCCGCTGCATGGATTGCGGCGTGCCGTTCTGCCATACCGGCGATCTCATCGCCAACATGGCGGCGGGATGCCCGGTGAAGAACCTGATCCCCGAGTGGAACGACCTCGTCTATCGCGGGCGTTGGCGCGACGCGCTCGACCGACTTCACAAGACGAACAACTTTCCGGAGTTCACGGGACGCGTCTGCCCGGCGCCGTGCGAAGGCTCGTGCGTGCTCGGCATCACCAGCCCGCCCGTGACGATCAAGAACATCGAATGCTCGATCATCGATCGGGGCTTCGAAGAGGGCTGGGTCAAGCCGAACCCGCCGAAATCGAGAACCGGCAAAACGGTCGCCGTCATCGGCTCCGGGCCGGCGGGGCTCGCCGCCGCCACGCAGCTCAATCAGGCGGGTCACCTGGTGACCGTTTACGAGCGCGACGATCGCGTCGGCGGGCTGCTCATGTACGGCATTCCGAACATGAAGCTCGAGAAATGGATCGTCGATCGCCGCGTCGATCTGCTGCGGTCCGAAGGCATTGAGTTCGTCGTCAGCTGCCAGATCGGCGTCGATATTTCGGCGGACGAATTGAAAAAGAAGTTCGACGCGATCGTGCTCGCCACCGGCGCGACGCGGCCGCGCGATCTAAAGATTCCCGGTCGCGAACTGAAGGGCGTCGAATTCGCGATGGACTTCCTGCGGCCGAACACCAAGGCCGTGCTGGGCGACTCGCCGCCCGACTTCATCTCGGCGGAAGGCAAAAAGGTCGTCGTCATCGGCGGCGGGGACACGGGCAACGATTGCCTGGGAACGTCGATGCGGCAAGGCTGCGAAAGCCTCGTCAACTTCGAGATCGTGCCGCAGCCGCCGATGGAGCGCGCGCCGAACAACCCCTGGCCGCAATGGCCGCGCGTGTTCCGCGTCGATTACGGGCACGAGGAGGCCGCCACCAAGTTCGGCGACGACCCGCGTGAGTTCGCGATCGAAACGCTGGAGTTCATCGGCGATGAGCATGGGAACGTCAAGGCTCTCAAGACCTGTGACCTCGATTGGAACCAAGTCACCGAAGGCGGTCCGCCGTTCGTGCGGATTCCCGGCAGCGAGCGGGTCTTCGAGTGCGACCTCGTGCTACTTGCCCTGGGTTTTACCGGTCCTGAACCGACGATCGCCGAGCAACTCGGGCTGGAACTCGACGTTCGCACGAACTTCAAGGCCGAGTACGAACGGTATTCGACGAACGTCGCAGGCGTGTTCGCCGCCGGCGATTGCCGCCGCGGTCAAAGCCTCATCGTGTGGGCGATCAACGAGGGCCGCGGAGCCGCCCGCGAGTGCGACCGCTATCTGATGGGCGACACGAAGCTGCCGTAAGCGGGCTGCCGCGAGATCGTCGGGCGTCGTAGAATGCGGTGATTCCTCTCTCGACGCGAAAGGAAACGATGCGATGAGCACGGCCGAGACGACCCGCCGCTACACTCCCGACGACCTGCTCAAGATGCAGGACGGAGAGCGCTATGAACTCGTCGACGGCGACCTCATGGAGCGGAACGTGAGCGGACTCTCCAGCCTTGTCGCACGTAAGATTTCCGGGCGAGTCGGAGAGTTCACTGATCAGAGCGGGCTTGGCTATACGTTCGGCCAAGATTGTAGTTATCAGTGCTATCCCTTCGATCCCGGCAAGGTGCGTCGTCCCGACGGATCGTTCATCCGGGCGGACCGCGTTTCCCTGGAGGAGTTGGAGTCGGGGTACGTCTCCGTCGCACCCGATCTCGCGATCGAGGTCGTGTCGCCGAACGATCTCGCGTACGAGTTGAAGGCGAAAGTCGAGGAGTATCTTAGCGCCGGGGCCAAGCTCGTGTGGGTGATCGATCCGCAATCCCGAACGCTGACCGTGCACCGCCCCGACGGCACCGACAGCCGCCTTCACGAAGGCGACGAACTGACGGGCGAAGCCGTGCTGCCGGGGTTCAAGTGTTCGGTCCGGGAGCTGTTTCCGGAACGCAAGCCCGCAGCGGCAACGTGACGGCGGTCAGCCGCCGACGGGTTCGGCGAAGAGTTCCGCGAGCGAGAGCGTGAATCCCGGCAGAGCGGTGCCGCCGTCGAGAACGTCGGCGCGGCCGAGCACGGCTTTCTCTTTGGGACTCGTGAAGATCTCGACCTCCTCGCGATCGGGATAAACGTACCAGACGAGTTCGACTCCCGAACGGAAGTAGTCGTCGAGTTTGTCGTCCATCTCGCGCTTCGTGTTGCCGGGGCTGATCACCTCGACGGCGAGCGTCGGAGCGAGATTCGGAACCGGTTCCCGCGGCTCACGGCCGCCCGGCAGGCGGCCCCAAGCCACGAACGCGACGTCCGGCCCGCGGACGCGTCCCGTCGTCAATCGGATGAAGCCCTGCTCGCCGGTGACGAGCCCGAGGTTGCTCAACTTGACGAATTGGAGGATTCGCGCTGCCAGTTCGATCGCGATCCGCGAGGCTTTGTAGCTCAAGTCCTTCTCCACGAGGACGCCGTCGACGAGTTCGCAGAATCGCCCGGTGCGTTCCTGATGGATCAGCACATCCTCGAGCGCCGCCGTCCCGGGGACCGGATCACGCACGATCCGCCACAACGGAATCGGGCCGAAGCGATCGAACAGGTCACCGACGGTCATGCCATCGATCGGCGCGAGCAACTCATGCGCCGCGTGGTCAATCGCATCAAGAATGCTCGCCATCGTCCGACTCCCCGCGCCGATCACATTCCATGATCGGTCGCTTCCATCGCCACATCGGATGGTACCGTGAAGCCTCCGACGGCCTTGGACGTCAGATTGAAGTGCCGCGCTTCAATGCCGACTTTCAACTGAGGCGTAGGATGAGCCCTGCCGGCGCATCGCGTCAGCCGTCGAGCCCCTTCAGCGGCCCCGTCGAGTCGCCGAATTCCTTCGCCTCGAGGCCCGCCGTTCCGACCATCGAGAGGAAGAGGTTGTTGAGCGGGGTTTCGTGCTCCAGCTTGATGTGGCGGCCGGGGCGGACTTTGCCGCCGCCGCGTCCCGCGAGGATGATCGGCAACTGGTCGTGATTGTGGCGGTTTCCGTCGCCGATCGCACAGCCGTAAAGCACGAGCGAGTTGTCGAGGAGGTTCTTCTCGCCGTCTTTCGTCTCACGGAGGCGTTTCAGGAAGTACGCGAACTCTTCGACGAAGAAGCGGTCGATTTGCGCGATCTTCTCGATCTTCTCCTTGTCGTTCTGGTGATGCGACAGGCCGTGGTGAGCGTCGGACACGCCGACCATGGGGTAGGTCCGGTTGCTCCCCTCGTTGGCCAGCATGAAGGTGGCGATGCGCGTCACGTCCGACTGAAACGCCAGCACCATCAGGTCGAACATTAGGCGGATGTGCTCACGCGTGTCTTTGGGCGGCTGTTCGGGGGTGGTGAAATCGGGCGGGGCGATCTTGGGTGCGTGGCGAAGCCGCTCGATGCGCTGTTCGATCTCGCGCACGCTCGTGAAGTATTCGTCGAGCTTCTGCCGATCGTTCTGGCCCACCGACTTCTTCAGTTCCGCGGCGTCGGCGGCGACCATGTCGAGAATGCTCTTGCGGTAGAACATCCGCTTCTCGCGGGCCGCGCCGCTTCCCCCTCCGTTGCCGAACAGGCGTTCGAACGCGAGGCGCGGATTGATCTCCTTCGCCATCGGCTGCGTGGGGCTTTTCCAGGAGATGCTGTTGGAGTACGCGCAGCTATAGCCCGAATCGCAACTGCCGGCGTTGCGGCCGGCCTCGGTGCCCAGTTCGATCGACGGCAGGCGCGTCTCGCGGCCGAGATGCTCGGCGGCGAACTGGTCGATGCTCTTGCCGACGCGGATGTTCGCACCGTCGGTTTTGACGGGGTGCGCTCCGGTGAGAAAGCTCGCGGCGCTGCGGGCATGATCGCCCGCGCCGTCGCCGAGCGACTTCGCGTTGTGCTGCGCCAGCCCGGTGAAGATCGAGAAGTCCTTGCGAAGGTCGGCGAGCGGCTCGAGGCTCGGCGTCATCTCCCAATCGGCGCCGGCGGTCGTCGGCTGCCAGCGATCCGGGATCGTGCCGTTGGGAAAGAAGACCCACGCCATGCGCACGGGAGACGCGCTTGCCGTTTCGCTCGCCGCAGCGAACGACGGCGACAGGGCCATTTTCTCGAGAGCGGGCAGGGCGATGACGGCACCGGCCCCCCGAAGAAACGTCCGGCGGGAAAGGCTGCTGAACTTGCTCATGGCTGTCCTCCGTCTTGCCGACGCATGCGGAACGGGTCACTTCCGACGATCGCGGTGACGATCGACGAAAATCGAAAATCGTCTTTCCGAGCGGCTTCTACAATCGTGTCGACGGCGCACTGGTCGTAGGGTTCGAGACCGCGACCTAACGCGAACGTCATCAGCTTCTCCACAAAGTGTCGAGCGATCTCCTGATCGCGCGCCTTGAGCAGGGCGATGAGTTCGATCGCGCCTTTGAACTCCTGCCCGGTCTCAAGCTTACCAGACGAATCGATCTCAAGCTCGCCGTCTTTGTCGCGCCATTGGCCGATCACGTCGAAATTCTCGAAGCCGAGACCGAGCGGGTCCATCACATTATGGCAGCTCGCGCAACTCGGGTTCGAGCGGTGCAGCTCCAGTTGCTGCCGCAGCGTCGCGTCGGGCTTCGCCTTCTTGGCGTCGTCGAACGCGGGCACGCCCGGCGGCGCGGGCGGCGGCGGAGTGCCCAACAAGTTTTCGAGAATCCACTTCCCGCGTTTGACGGGCGAGGTTTCACCGGGATTGGACGTCAGCGCGAGGATGCTCGCGTGAGTCAACACGCCCCGTCGATGTTCGGGCAACGAGACGCGAACGAACTCGTCTTCCTTGTCGTAATGGCCCGACCGGCCACGGCCGCGGTAATCGCCATCGTTGCGATTGCCCTTATAGGCGAAGTAGAGGTCTTGCGGATCCTGGTCCTGCCATTTGATGCCGTACAACTCGGCGAGGCGCGGATTCACGAAGGTGAAGTCGGCGTCGAGCACGTCGAGAATGCTGCGGTCTTCGGAAACGATCGCCTTGCAGAAGAGTTCCGTTTCCTTCCGCATCGCGGTCTTGAGCTGCGTCGTCCACCACCGAAACTCACGCGTATCCGGGCTGATTTCGTCGAGGTTTCGCAGGTTCAACCACTGCCCGAAAAAGTTCTCGACGAGCGAAGTGGATTTCTCGTCCGCCAGCATCCGCTTGATCTGGGCCGACGTCACCTCCGGCTTCGAGAGCTCCCCTTTCGCGGCGAGGTCGAACAACACCGCATCGGGCATGCTCGACCAGAGGAAGTAGCTCAGCCGGCTCGCAAGTTCGTAATCGGCGAGTGCGAGATTCTCGCTGTCGGCCGGCTTCGCATCGTCTTCCACTCGGAAGAGAAAGTGCGGTGAAACGAGAACCGCCTGCACGCCATAGGCCACGGCTTGCTCGAACGTTTCGCCCTGACCGACCGCCATCTCGACGAGATTCGCGAGCCTGTTCACCTCGACCGGGTCAGCGGGACGACGGTAAGCACGGGCGGTGAAGCGATTGAACAGCTCTTCGGCGACTTCGCGGACCGTTTTCCCTTCGGTCGGAGTGACGAACACGAGCTTCGTGTGCGTCTCGGGCAGTTCCGGCGTCGCTCCCTTTGGACCCTGAACTTCCAGCCAATTCACGTCGAGATTGCGATCGCGGTGTTCGGGATCGTCCGCCTTGGGATCGTAGAAGTCGTTCAGGAAGGCGACGCCGAACCGCTTGCGATCGTCTTCATCGATGGTGACGGAGACTTCAAAGACGTTGGCCTGATCGTGGCCTTGTACTTCAAACGTTTGCAGCGGCTCGCCGTCCAGCCGGAGCTCCGCCTTCGCGAGCTCCTCGCCGGCCTGATCGGCCTGCACTTCGGCACGCAGCAGGTACTCGCCCTTCTTGAACTCGAACCGTCTCGCGGCTTCGCCGGTGGTCGCGAGTCTCTCGCCGTCCTTGCGCTCGGCGAGTTTCGCATCTGTCTTGGCGACGATCGCTTTGTCGGTGATCTGTTCCGCGGCGTCGAGGTATTTTTCCATCAGCAACGGGGGCAACGTCAGCACGTCGCCCTGGTTGTCGAAGCCATTGCCGACGTCGTCGGACGGAAAATCAGCCGCCGGCTCGAAATCGACGCCGACAAGATCGCGGATCGTGTTGTTGTATTCGACGCGGTTGAGCCGACGGATCGTGACACGACCGGGATCGTTCACGACGTTGCAATCGACGTGATTGATCGTGCGATCGAGCCAGTCGGTGACGGTCCGGCGCAGCTCCATCGATGGCTGCGGCTCATGGTCGGAGGGCGGCATCGCGCCGATGCGCACGATCCCCAGGATCTGGTTCCACTTTTTGCGATCGGCCTTCAGCGAAGCGACCGACTCATAGGAGGCGAGGTTCAGGTCGGCCTCCGCATAGTCGGGGCCGTGACAGTCGATGCAAAACTGCGTGAAGAACGGCGCGATCGTCTTCTTGTATTCCGGATCTTCGGGAACCGAGACCGGCTGAGCGGCGGCGACCGCATCGGAAGCCAGCAAGAGGCCTGTGGCAGGAACGACCGAAGCCACGGGCGAGCCCGACGGGGCCATCACATCCAGCAACAGCACCGTTCCGACCGTCAGCGTCAGAATCCCGCCAACGGCGACATAGGGCAGTGCGGGGCGTCTCGGTTTCCGCGTCGGCTGCCTACGAACAGGATTGTTTGAACGGCGAGCCGGCAGAACGGAAACTGTTTCAGGTTGAGCGATCGACGGTTTATCGGTGGATTTCTTGGCCGCAGGCACCTTGATGGGCGCGGCACAATCGGACTTCGGGCACCGTCCGGTCTTACCGGAATGCCGCGCATCGACGAGAAAACTGGTCCCGCAGGACCTGCAGGTCAGCCGCAAACGCATCGTTTCGACTTCCAGCCGCCGGAACGCCGGTGATTCGGCGCGGCAGCAATGGTAGGAGGCACGTCACCCGAGAGCCGAACTCGGTGCCATTCTTGAGGAGGGACGGGATTCCGTCTCAGCCGTCAGAATTCATCTGCCGCTTCAACGAATCCAGCTTCGTTGATCTTACACAATCGGGCGTTCGAAGGCAAAAGATCACCGGAACGGATTCAGTGACGGTTGGATGAGAGAGTCGTTACGATATTCCGGCGTCAGACCATCGCCGCTCGTCGAGGGATGCTTCGCCATGAAACGCCTTTTTCTGATCTTTGCCTTCGTCACGAGCGCTGCTCAAGCGGCCGACGGCGTGCCGTTCTACATCGGCACCTACACGTCTCCCGGCGGCAGCCAGGGAATTTATCGCGCCGTGCTCGACGTGGAGACCGGAGAACTCTCGCAGCCCGAACTCGCTGCGGAAGCTCCGGGGCCGAGTTTCGTCGCCATTCATCCGAACGGCCAATTCCTCTATGCCGTTCATGAACCGACGGAGGGGGACGTCAGCGCGTACGCGATCGACGCCGACGGCAAACTCAAGAAACTGAACACTCAATCATCCGGAGGAGGCGGCCCATGCCACGTCTCGGTGTCTCCCGACGGTCGCAACGTCTTCACGGCGAGCTACGGCGCCGGCAGCCTTGCGTGTCTGCCTCTCAAGGCTGATGGATCGCTCGACGAAGCCTCGGCGGTCATCGAGAACACCGGCAGCGGCCCGGACAAGGCGCGGCAAGAGGGGCCGCACCTGCACGCGATCTACGCGGACGGCGAAAACAGCTTCGTCTATGCCTGCGATCTCGGCACCGACGAGGTGCTCATCTTCCGACTGAATTCGGAAGAGGGAACGCTGACGCCGACCGAGCCGCGCTCGGCCAAAGTGCCGCCGGGCGGCGGGCCGCGGCACTTGGCAATGCATCCGAACGGTCGCTTCGCTTTCGCGAACAATGAAATGACGAGCGCCGTCACCGCCTTCAGCCGGGATCCGAAGTCGGGAGCCCTCAGCCCGAAGCAGACCGTCTCGACGTTGCCCGACGGGAAGCCTGTGCCGGGCAACTCGACCGCCGAGATCTTTCTGCATCCCAACGGAAAATGGCTCTACGTCTCGAACCGCGGCCACGACAGCATCGCCGCCTTCAACGTCGGACAAGACGGCGAACTGTCGTTGATCGAGATCGCTTCCGCGGGCGTGTCCGTGCCTCGCGGCTTCGGCATCGATCCGAGCGGTCGCTGGCTGGTCGCGGCGGGTCAAAAGAGCAACGATCTTACTGCTCTGGCCATCGACCCCAAGACCGGCAAGCTCTCGCCCGGCCCGAACAGGGTCTCGGTCGACAAGCCCGTATGCGTCGCGTTCGTTCAGCCGTAGCCGCGGCGTGCGTCAACTTGCGAACGCTGCCATGTAGGGCAGGCGATCGGCCGTCTCACGCACCTGCGGGGCGGCATCGAGCAACTGGCCGAGGAAGTCGTATCGACCTGTCATCAAGGCGTTGCGGGTGCTCGCCGGGATGTTGATCGCGACGACCTCGTCGCCATAGCGGATTTCGCAGGTTTGGAGATCGACGGTGATCTGCGTTTCGGGGCAGGTGCGGATCGCGGCCGCCAGGCCTTCGAGATCGGCACGACTCGCCGTCACGCAGGGAATCCCCAGCGACGTGCAGTTGCCGAAAAAGATCTCGGCGAAGCTCTCGGCGACGACCGCCTGAATCCCCCACCGCCTGAGCGACTGCGGCGCGTGCTCGCGCGATGAACCGCACCCGAAGTTGCGGCCGGAAACCAGCACGTGTCCGCCCCCGTAACGGGAATCGTTGAACGGGTGCGACGGGTCCTGGGCGCGGTCGTCTTCAAAGGCGTGCTCGCCCAGGCCGTCGAACGTCACGCATCGCAAGTAGCGTGCGGGAATGATGCGGTCGGTATCGATGTCGTCGAGCAACAACGGAACGCCGCGGCCGGTGACGTGCTTGATTTCAGGCATGGGGGACTCTCAAACTGTGATGATTCCGGCTTCTTGGAGGAACTTCGAAAGTCTCTCATATGCTAATTGTGGCAGTACGTTGACAGGTGGCGGTGCGACGGCGGATCGGCCGTGCGCGACCCAGTTGCGGTACTCGACGAGCTGTCGGACTTGACCTCGAAGCGCCAACTCCACCGTATCGAATACTTCGAGCAGACGCTGTGAGAAATGCCAGAACTCGATGTCCTGGGTGATCTGGTCGATGATTCGCCTGTCGGTCAGTGAGGCATTCGGCAAATGTGGCGTCGACCGATTAATGATTGAGTCCCTCAACGTACGTTCGAATACCGCGACGAGCGCGAGCACCACCAGTCGGTTCAGTTCCTCCTCTGCCGCTACGACGTTATCGGTCGCCTGTTCTGCGGGTATTCCGAAGAACTGGGTATGACGGTCAGTAATGAGCCCCAAAGGCTTCCTCGTGATCGAACGCTTCGCGATGCGAAGAGCGTCTCGGGCCGTGGTGAACCATGCGATCACTGGATCGAGAGGATTGCTCATGCCAAACCGAGGCAGTCACGGGCGAGCTTCAAGAAGAGATCGCGATCCAGGATCGCCATATCGTCAACCCATAACCACTCACTTTCGATAAGGATGAGAGTGAATCGCTCTTCGCTTCCCAGAAAATCGACGCGGCCATTGGCTCCCACCACCCAACGCGCGACCGGTCGAACGACCATCTCGCCGACCCCGAAACGAATACGAAGGCCGTCGGCGCGATAATGACCAGCCTGCGGCTCGTGAAGTGCGACCGTTTCGGCTTCGATATAAACGTCCTCGCCTAGTTCGCGAATCCACTCGCGAATCCGGACGCAAAGCGTGTGGACCTCAGATTGCCAGATGGTGACGGCACCGAGAGCATCTGCGAGGCGACGCGTTTTCTCTTCAACATGCCGAACAATCGAGAGTTCACCGGGAAGGAAATCGGTGGTCGCCTCTCCACCGAATCCATCGGTGAGCCGGAGGCGTACCCCCTCTCGACCTTCTGAATCTTTGGCGAGATCCCATTCTTGGCTAATTCCCGAACTCACGAGGCGTGAGACCGCCTCTGCGGCCGCTACGACTCTGTCGGCGATCTGCGTCTGCCGTATCCGCTCGGTGATCTCAATAGCCGACGTCGTGTTCATAACAATCAATCCGACTGTTCCGCCGTCAGTTAAGTTGGGATCCTACACCGCAACGGGTTCCAGCATGTGCCGAACGTCGGTCACTTTGCCTTCAATCGCCGCGGCAATGACCATGGCGGGGCTCATCAGCAGCGTGCGGCCCGTCGGGCTGCCCTGCCGGCCCTTGAAATTGCGGTTGCTGCTCGAGGCGCACACTTCGCGACCGCGCAGCTTGTCGGGATTCATGGCGAGGCACATCGAGCAGCCGGCCGCGCGCCATTCGAAGCCGGCTTCCGTGAAGATGCGGTCGAGGCCTTCTTCCTGAGCCTGTTGACGCACTTGCTGCGAGCCGGGGACGACCAGCGCCCTCACGCCTTCGGCGACGCGGCGTCCCTGGACGAGCTCGGCGGCTTCGCGCAGATCGCTGATGCGGCCGTTCGTGCATGAGCCGACGAACGCGACATCGATCTTCATTCCTTCAATTGGCTGGCCTTCTTCCAATCCCATGAACTCCAGCGCCTCGGCGGCCCCATTGCGGGCCTCCTCGGGCAGGTCGGAAAGGAACGGCAAACGCTCGGTGACGCCGACGCTCTGGCCGGGATTGATGCCCCACGTCACGGTCGGCTCGATCCGCCGGCCGTCGATGCGAACAACGTCGTCATATTGAGCGTCGGCGGGCGAAGCCAGGCTCAGCCACCATTCCGCCGCCCGTTCGAACGCGGCACCCGTCGGGATATGCGGCCGGCCTCGCAAATAATCGACAGTCGTTTGGTCGGGGTTGACGTAACCGCAACGGGCACCGCCTTCGATGCTCATGTTGCAGACCGTCATGCGTTCCTCCATCGTCATCCGATCGAAGATTTCGCCGGCGTATTCATAGGCGTAGCCCTGTCCGCCTTGCACGCCCAAGATGCGGATGATGTGCAGGATCACGTCTTTCGCGTACACGCCGGGCCGAAGTTCGCCGTTGACCTCGATACGACGGACCTTCGGGCGATTCAGCGCCATCGTCTGGGTCGACAGCACATGGGCCACCTGGCTCGTGCCGATGCCGAGCGCGATCGTGCCGAACGCCCCGTGCGTGCTCGTATGGCTGTCGCCGCACACGATCGTGAGGCCGGGTTGCGTGAGGCCGAGTTCCGGCCCGACGACATGCACAATCCCCTGCCGACCGCTGCCGAGATCGAGCAGCGTCACGCCGAATTCGCGGCAGTTCTTCTCGATCGCCGACATCATTTGCTCGGCGAGCGAATCCGCGAACGGCCGAGCCTGATTGTCGGTCGGCACGATGTGATCGACCGTCGCGAACGTCCGCTCGGGATAGGCCACCTTGAGGCCACGCTCGCGAAGCATCGCGAACGCCTGCGGGCTTGTGACCTCGTGAACGAGATGCAGCCCGATGAAGAGCTGCGTCTGCCCGCTCGGCAATTCCCGAACGGTGTGAAGATCCCAGACCTTGTTGAAGAGATTTCGGCGATCGGACATCGCGGCGGTGGCAGCAATAAGAAAGAGCGGCGGAAACCCGCGGGGGCGGGCGTGCGACCGAACTTCGACACGGACGGTCCACGTCGGTTCGCCATCAAAGCAGGTGGAGGCCGGGAGAGGCTCTCCTAACGGAGATCGGGCTATGGACCCTACTTGGATGGAACAGTTTAGCCGGCGGGTCACGAGAAGAACAGGTTCCAGTGGCGTGAACGCTTCCGAAGAGCAGCAGCGGGTTGTGTTTACACAGCGATGACCGCGCCTCCGTTCGTTGCTGCCGTTCTCCCCTATAATCCGCGCATTTCTTGTTGGCGGCGTAAGCCGCCTTCTCATCACTGCCTGCCCAATCCTCCTTATCTAGGAAATCGTCCCATGCGGCGTAATCTGAAAGCCCCGGTCGTTTCTTATCGAAACCATCGTCACGATGCCTTGGTTCCGTGAGGATGCGTCAGTTGCTCCCGTCACCGCGATTTGTTGCGAGCGTCCGGAGCAGGAACGCACTCCACCCTTTCAGGTCATTATCCAAGGAGCTGCAACGTGAAGTCATTCCCTTTGTTTGGGGGAGCGGGCGAATCTCGTAATCTCGCGACGGATCTGGAGACCACGATCCCGGTCGCTCGCGGCGATCGCCGCAGCTTCCTGCGCAAGGCCGCGGTCGCCGGGGTGGCGGTGCCCGCTGCGATGGTCGCCATGTCACCCGACACGGCGAGCGCGAACCACATCAGCGATAGCGATGTGACGAACTTCACCGACCTTTTGATTCACGAGAATCAACACGTCGCTCGATTGCAAGTCGTTCTGGGGGCCGACGCCCGGCCCAAGCCCAATTTCAACAACCTCGAACTGCCCGACTTCCTGAGCTTCACCCAGGCGGCCCAGGCGCTTGAGAACACGGGCGTAGGGGCGTATCTCGGGGCGGCCGGTTTCATCCTCAATCCCGAGGTGCTGGCACGGGCGGCGGAGATCGCCTTCATCGAAGCTCGCCACGCCGGCTGGTTGAACACACGGCGCGGCGACCGGATCACGATGAACGTTCTGGGCGAAGAGCAAAGCTTCGAGCGAGCGCTGGTTCAAGAAGAAGTCGTTGCGCTCGCCGGCCCCTTCATCCGGGATCTGAACGGCGGCCCGCCGCTCGCCTTCTCGACGACCACGAAGTCGTTTGAGAACGACGTCGCCATCCTGAACTTCGCGCTGGCTCTCGAATACCTCGAGGCCGAGTTCTACAACATCAACGTGCCGAAGTTCCTGTACTCCGGCCTGTGAAAGCCACGGCTCATGGATGAGCGATCGAGATGCGACGGGCGCAGGCGAGGCTGCAAAGCATCGCCTGCGCTTTTTTCATGCGCGCTCTGAAAGGCGCTTGCCGCTCGTCCTCATTCATCGCCGGTATCGTTACTGCCGATATCGAGACGGCGTTCCGTCGAGACCGACCTGCGACAAAAAGGCGGCGTGCCACGGTTGAGTGCTCTCTCGCATGTGCTAAAAATACAGGACGTGCCTGTCCGATATTCAAAGATGCCCAGGAAGGCTGCGGATGCTTCTCAGAACCGGTAACGGCGCCGGTCGCCGATCGCTGATGGTGGCGATCGGGGCGATCCTCATGCGCGGGTCGGCAATCGCGAGCGACGCCGAGTACGAACATGACGCCATCGGTTACACAACGGCGACGCCTCGGAACGCCGTGTCGAGGCTCCAGCAGCGGATTGAAGCCGGCGACGCGAGCCTGAGCTACGACGAGGACGGAAGCGGTTGGTTGCGCTCGGTCCTGCGGGAGCTCGGCGTCTACGAATCTTCGCAAATGCTCGTCTACTCGAAGACGAGCCTGCAACGTAGCCGCATCGGTCCCGAAACGCCGCGTGCCATCTATTTCAACGACGACGTGTACGTCGGTTTCTGCCGCAACGGCACGGTCCTGGAAGTGACGGCCGCCGATCCGGAACTCGGCGCGGTCTTCTACTCGCTCGATCAGCAAGAGCGCCACCGGCCGGTGCTCACCCGGCAGATCGATAACTGCATCGCCTGCCACGCCTCGTCGGCCCATACCGACGGCGTTCCCGGTCACGTCGTTCGCAGCGTCTATGCCGATGCGAGCGGATTGCCGATCCTGTCGGCAGGTTCGTTCCACATCGACCACACCAGCCCCATCGAGCAGCGCTGGGGGGGCTGGTACGTAACGGGCACGCACGGCGATCAGAAGCACCTCGGCAACCTGATCGCCCGCAACGAAAAACAGCCTGCCGAGTTTCTGTCCGAGAATCTGAACGTCACCGACGTCTCAAACCGGTTCAACGCCGACGGATACCTCACGCCACACAGTGACATCGTCGCGCTGATGGTTTTTGAGCATCAGACGGCGATGCATAACGCCCTCACTCAGGCGAATTACGCGACGAAACGAGCGTTGTGGGATGAACGGGTGCTCGACGAGGCCTTCGGCGACTCGCCCGAAACGCTCCGCGAGAGCACGATCCGCCGGATCGACAACGCCGCCGAGTCGGTTGTCGAGTGTCTGCTCTTTTCCGGCGAGGCCAAGCTGATCGCGCCGATCCAAGGCACGTCCGGCTTCGCCGAGTCGTTCGCGGCGAAAGGTCCAAGAGACCCTGACGGCCGTTCGCTTCGCGACCTCGACCTCACCACGCGACTGTTCAAGTACCCGTGCAGCTACCTCATCTACAGTGAAGCGTTCGAGGCGCTGCACGAGACGGTGAAATCGCGGGTGTCTGCGCGCCTGCTTGAGGTTCTTTCGGGCGAGGACGACGACAAGAAGTACTCGCACCTCTCCTCCGCCGATCTAGTCGCGATTCTCGAAATTTTGCGAGAGACGAAGGAAGGGCTGCCGGAGGATTGGCGAGAGCCTCCGACTGCGAATGGCAAATGAACACAGAGAGGTTTTACCACGTTCGGTCGGACTCGGAGACGGTAGAGGGTTGGAGCGTCATTCGCCTCCCTTTTGAGCCGAAAGAGTGGCTTCTCGATTACCGCCATCAACTTCGAGAAGCCGTGAAGCGTCTGAAGGTAGAAGACGGGGAAGTGCTTCACGGTTTCTATGCCTCCGAGGTTAAACAACATTGTGATGTTGAAAACATCGTCCTGTACAACGTCGGTCCGGGTCATTTCGCATCCGCAACACGCAATGGCATTCGGATCGAAAGGTCATTCCACGCCGGGCCAGACAGTCCGGAGCAACTGGCCGAGCATCCGAAGCATTACCTCGCTATTCGCTGCAACGCCTCGATGCGGGGTTCCCGTCGTGGACGACAGGAGAATGCTTCGCCGAGTGGTCGTTTGACTGCCTTGGCGGTGCGAGTCTCAAGCATTGCTCGTCCGTTTGGCATTCGATGAAACTTGGCCGCGTTCGCGCCTTCCGATCTACGGACGATCTTCGGCCTTTGGCTCTTGTTCTTCGGTTGAGCATGCCGCCTGACGGGCGTGTGCGAGTTGCCGACATCATTAAACCGTTGGCTGACGGCGTAATTTCCGCACTGCACGCACACGACCGGACCGACGTTGAGGAATTGAGCCGCCGACTTGGAGCGCGGTTGAGGATTACTGCGAAAGATGCCTCGCGATTCCTGAACGATGCCGAGGCCGCCGCGATGGGTCCGTGACGGCTGCTTTTCCGCAGAGGAGAAAGCATCCATTGGAATCCGCAGGATGATTCAATCGTCGCTCTTGAAGTGCTCGTTGAGCAAACGGCAAATGACACCTGCTGGCAGATTGAAGGCGAAATAATGGCCGCCGAAAGCATCGCCTCTCGGTCACCGTGAACCGCAAGCGAGGTTTCAGCGTTTCCCCTTCTGACGTTGTCCTGAGTGCGGATCGGTTCAGAGACGTCATCGGGTGCGCCTTTGCCCGTAGTTTTCGCCGCGCGGTATAATCAATGTGCCGCAGGAAATGCGCCGTGCGGTTCCCGTTCGTAGGAGGTGCGATGCGTTCGTCGGTCGCCTGGTTTGACGATCTCGCGGTGCGGACGTGTTGGCCCAGCGCCGCCGTGTGGGCCGCGATCGCCGTGCTGTGGTTCGTGAGCGGCGTCGCGCTCGGGCAGGATGCGCCGGAAAAGGCGTCGCCTCCTCCCGCAAAGGTTGTCGCGCTGTCGAGTCCGATCGACGACGGCGGGGCGGGACGCGTCCAGAATGTGGCGTTGCAACTGCAAGCTGCGGCGGTGAAGGCGGACCGGCAGGCCGTCCTTGTGCTGGAGATTCCCGCCGGGTCGAGCAAGTTCGGTGCGGTTCGGGATCTCGCGCAGTTTCTGACCTCGGCGCAAATCTCTCGCGTCCGCACCGTCGCCTGGGTTCCCGAAACGGTCGACGGCAACAACACGATCGTCGCGCTCGCCTGCAATGAAATTGTGCTGCACCCGGACGCCGAACTGGGCGACATC
The DNA here is from genome assembly GCA_013813775.1 of Planctomycetaceae bacterium. Lineage (GTDB taxonomy): Bacteria > Planctomycetota > Planctomycetia > Planctomycetales > Planctomycetaceae > JACCRE01. The sequence goes on along the minus strand of JACCRE010000195.1, from coordinate 48,902 downwards.
GGTCGCGGACAGGCCGTCGACGCCGCCGATGCGAGCTTCGTGCTCGATCTCGTCGATAAGCGTCACAATCCCAAGGTCAACGCGGCGATCGCGCGGGGCATGCTCGATCCGCAGGTCGCATTGCTGCGGGCGAAGATCGGGGAAGGGCCGAACGCAAGCGTGAAGGTCGTGACTGCCGACGAACTCAAGCAGCTTCGCGAAACCACGACCGAGCCGATCACGACCGAAACCGTGAAGGACGCAGGCGTGCCGGGCCGGTTCTCCGGCAGCAAGGCGCGACGTCTCGATTTGCTCGTGACCGGCACCGCCGAAACACGACAGGACCTCGCCGCGATCTACAACCTGCCGAGCGCGGCGTTACGTTCCGATCCGACGGCCGGAAAAGCTCCCAAGGTCGCCTTTATCAAGATCGACGGAGTGATCGAGCCGATCCTCGAGCAGTTCGTGATCCGGCAGGTGGACCGGGCGGTCGCGTCGGGAGCCGATCTGATCATTTTCGAGATCGATTCGCCCGGCGGCTTATTGCTGTCGAGCGAGCAGTTGGCGTTTCATATCGCCGACCTCGATCCGAAGAAGGTCCGCACCGTCGCTTACATTCCCGAGCAGGCTCTTTCGGGAGCGGCGCTCATCTCGCTGGGATGCGACGAAATCTATCTCAGACCCGGCGCGAGAATCGGCGACGCGGCTCCGATCGAAACGCGCGACGGACAGGCGTTCGAGCGGGCTCCCGAGAAAGTTCTGTCGGTGTTGCGCGAAACGTTGCGTCGGCTGGCGGAACAGAAGGGCCGTCCCACCGCCGTCTGCGAGGCGATGGCCGACAAGGACCTGCTCGTCTACGAGGTGACCAATCAGAAGACCGGTCGCACCTGGTACATGAGCGACGACGAATTGCACAACGCGGCCGACGAGTGGACGAAAGGCCCGCTCGTGCATGAATCACGCAACGACAATCTGCTGACGGTCCGCGGAGAACGGGCTCATGAGCTCAAGCTCGCCGAACCGCCCGTGGTCGATCTCGACGAACTCAAGAATCGGCTCGGCGTGCCGGCGAACGTCGCGTTGCGCCCCGTCGGCCGCACCTGGGTCGATTCGCTGATCTTTCTGCTCAATCGGCCGGTCATCGCGGGGGCGCTGATCGCGTTGGGCATCGTGTTGATCTATCTCGAGCTGCATTTCATGACCGGCTTGCTCGGGATCATGTCGGCGACCTGCTTCGCGATCTTTTTCTGGTCGAAGTTCCTCGGCGGGACCGCCGGCTGGCTCGAAGTCGTGCTGTTCATGCTCGGCATCGCCTGCATCGGGCTGGAAGTGTTCGTGATCCCCGGCTTCGGCGTCTTCGGCGTTTCCGGCGGACTGCTGCTGCTCGGAGCGCTCATCATGGCCAGCCAGACTTTCGGCAATTTCGCACCGGGAACCGACGTGCGGCAGATGACGCAAACGATCGGCGTGCTCTCGGGGGCGATCATCGTCACCGTCGTGTCCGCGGTCGCCATGAGTCGCTTTCTGCCGCACATGCCGTTCCTCGGAAGCATGATCCTCGCTCCGCCCGGAGCCGAAATCGACCATGGTCCTCGACTTCGACCTTACGAAGACGGAGAGACGGCCGTCGTCGGCAAACAGGGAAGGGCGGCGAGTTCGTTGCGTCCGGCCGGCAAGGCGGAAATCGACGGCGAGTACCTCGACGTGTTCAGCGACGGCGTCTACATCGAAGCCGGCACGCCCGTCGAGATCGTGCGACGCGAAGGCAACCGCGTGATCGTCCGCGAGATTTCGTAGCGTCCGGTCGGCCGCGATCCCAAAAAAGGCGTCCCCTCTTCAGTGCTGAGAGGGGACGCCAACTTACAATCGCAGGCAAAACCCGCGTCACCCGATTTCCCAGCCACTCCGATATTCCGGGTGGATGAACGCCGCCGCTTCAGGAACGTTCATCACCTTCAGATTGGCGGCGTCCCATTCGAGCGTCTTGCCAAGGCGGTGCGAGACGACGCCCAGCAGAACGGTCTCGGTGATCGGTCCCGAGTAACCGAAGTGGCAGGTCGTCGGATCGCCGGTCTTGCAGGCGTTGATCCACTCGGCGTGATGGCCGATCGAATCGGGAATCGTCGGCTCGGGAGCCTTCCAGTCGGCGAACTTCTCCTCCGGATAGAGCTTGAACCTGGTGTAGTCGGCGAACATCTTGCCTTCGTCGCCGACAAACAGCACACCCGCGCCTGGCACCTTGATGCCGTCGATCTCGGAGGGTGCCCGATCGCCGTCGGACCAGTGCATCTTCACCGCGGGGCGATCGTCCTTCGCGGGGAAGTCGTAGTGGACGGTCAGGCCCGTGGGAGCCGTTTCTTTGCGGGCGTCAGGGCCTTCTGTGGCGATCTTCGTCGGGGCATCGAGGCCGAGCGCCCAGAAAACGAGGTCCATGTAATGGCAGCCCATGTCGCCGAGCGTGCCCGAGCCGAACGCCCACCAGCGACGCCACTCGGCGGGATAATAAGCGGTGTTATGCGGCCGTTCGGCTGCCGGACCGAGCCAGAGATCCCAATCCATCGTCGGCGGAACCGGCTCCGCGGGCAGCGGCGCATCTGAGCCGCCGTTCCTGCCGCCCCAGTCCTTATTCATGAAGACATGCACTTCGCGAACGGGGCCGATCGCACCCGACTGGATCGCCTCGACCACGCGGCGATAGTTCTTGCCGGCGTGGATCTGGGTGCCCATCTGGGTCGCCAGGTTCTTCTCTTTGGCGAGTTCGGTCGCGAGTCGCACTTCCCACACGTTGTGGCCGAGAGGCTTTTCGACATACACCGGCAGGCCCCGTCGCATCGCATTCACCGCCACCGGCAAGTGCAGGTGATCGGTCGTGGCGACCACGACGGCGTCGAGCGTTTCGGCGTCGAGCATCTCGCGGAAGTCGGCGTATCTCGTTGCGTTCGGATACGCCTCAAAGGCGCCTTTGGCTCTGACCTGATCGACGTCGCACAGGGCGACGATGTTCTCGGTCGCGACGCCTTGCACGTTCTCCCAGCCGCGTCCGCCGATGCCGACGCACGCGACGTCGAGCTTTTCATTCGGCGACTTGCTCGCCCACGCGGCTGCGGGCCGGCCGACATAGAGCCCGACGCCGATCGCAGCGGCGGACTTGAGGAACGTTCGACGCGAAGCGTGTCGTGACATTGCGGGTTCTCATCGAGGCGGGATGGATCAATCGCTGGGGTCATCGATCAAAGCGAAGAAGCGGAGGGGTTGCAACCCCTCCGCTTCTTCTCATCGCCCGCGTCACTCTTGGGTTTTGAACTCCCACGTCGGGCCTTCGTCGCGCACCTCTCGATGCTTCTTCACGAGTTGAGGTGCGTGCTTCGCCACGAAATCGGGTTTCGACGCCGCCAGATCATGCGTCTGGCCGATGTCGTTCGTCACGTCGTAGAGCTCGAAGCCACCAAGCGTTTCGGTCTTGATGATGGGCATCGTCACCGGGCTGACGTTCGGGTTGCCGCGTCCGTCGGTGGTTTCCACGTCGGGCGCGGCGCGTTTGGCGAGCAGCGTGAAGTCGCCGAGCCGCATGACCGCTTTCGCCCCCCCGAGCGCGTTGAAGTAGTCCCAAGTGAGCGGCTTCTTCCGCTTGAACGACTGACCCGTGAGCAACGGTACGAGGCTCGTGCCGTCCAGCGGCCGATCGCGTGGCGGTTCAACGCCGGCAAGCTCGCAAAGCGTGGGCAGCAGATCGACGGAGCAGACCGGCACGTCGCTGACCTGCCCAGGTTCAATGACTCCGGGCCAGCGTGCGATGCCGGGGACGCGAATGCCGGCCTCGTAGAGCCATAACTTCATCCCGCGCAGCGGCCCGGGCGAGCCATACGATCTCGTTCCGCGTGGGTATCGCTTCAAGGTTTCGGGGCCGTTGTCGGAGGTAAAGACGACGAGCGTCTCTTTCTCGATCCCGCGTTCCTTGAGCGAGTCCATCAGTCGGCCGACGGCGAGATCGAGGTTCGTCACGTTCGCGAAGTACTGCGCTTCGTCTTCGTTGCGAGCTTTGGGGCCATCGTCGTCGAGGTACGTCGCCACGAGATCGCGCGGCGATGCCACTGGTTCATGAGGCTCGTGAAAGCAGACATATAAGAAGAACGGATCGTCGCTTTTCCGATCATCGAGCCAGCGCAACGCTTCGTCGGCGACGAGCTGGCACGAGAAGCCTTCTTGAGGTCCGACCGGCTCGCCGTTGCGAACGAAGTTCTTCGGGTTTTCGTGTGACGGGCCGGCGTTGTTCTGCGTGCTCATCCAGTGGTCGAAGCCGTGATCGCCGGGCTGAGGTTGATCGGGTTGGTTGAACTTGCCGTTGAGATGCCACTTGCCGACATGACAGGTGTCGTAGTTCGCCTGATCGAGCAGTTTCGCGATGGTGACCTCCGACGACCGCAGATGCATGACGTGCCCTTCCGGAATCCAGTCATAGACGCCGGTCCGGCTCGGCATGCGGCCCGTCATCAGCCCCGCGCGCGACGAGGAGCAGACGGGAGCCGCCGAGTAACACGACGTCAGCCGCACGCCCTCCGACGCGAGGCGATCCAGATGCGGAGTCCGTATCGCGGGATGACCGAAGCAGGCGAGGTCGCCGTAACCGAGGTCATCGCACAAGATGACCACGACGTTCGGCCGGGCCGGCGGAGTCGCCGCGTTCGCGGTCCGCCACGAGAGGCACGTGACGGCGCAACCGACGAGAACCGCGAGACGTCGATATGAGAGGCGGTGCGGGGAAGGCGTCATGACGGCTCCGGCGAGAGTGCATCGCATCCGCTCAAGCCGTCGGAATCTCACTGCGGCGTCCGACCATAAGCGGCGTGGGCGAGCAGCGATTCTCACGAGCGGGTCGCTGGCCGTCAAACGGGATCGAATTGTGGATCGCCGGACTCGCTGCGGCACGCCCGTGGCCCTTCCGCTGGTGACAGGCCCGTTTCACCGGTACAACGGCCCGTCAGAACGAAACGGATTCCGTCGCAGCGATCTTCACGCCGTTCATTTTGGTAGAAGTGGTTTCAGAACCTTGCAGCCAAGTTGGCGGCGCCTAAGACAAGACTCCCCTCTCCCTCGGGAGAGGGGCCGGGGGTGAGGGGACGGGGTGGACGTGCCACGTCGCTTGCGTTGGCTCGCGTGGTGGTGGCTGATGAATCACAAAGATGTGGCCGTGAGACATCCCCTCACCCCTGTCCCCTCTCCCCAGAGGAGAGGGGGACCGGACTCGCGAGCCGCATCAGACGAATGACGGTTTGAACGTATCTCCAACGAACGCCAACGACACCAGACCGGCCGGTGCCAACGCCGGCTCCACGCCACACACCGGGAGACCGCGATGAAGTACGGCATGAACTTGCTGCTGTGGACCGGAGACGTCACCGAAGAGCACTTTCCGCTGCTCGAGAAGATCAAAGGCTGGGGCTACGACGGCGTCGAGCTGCCCTTCTTCGATCTCACGCCCGAGCGTTACGTGAAGGTCGGCAAGAAGCTCGACGACCTCGGTCTCGAACGCACCGCCGTCACGATCTGCACCGACGACGAGAATCCGATCGGCGAAGCTCCGGCATTGCGTAAAGCCGGGCTGGAACGTCTGAAGAAGGCCGTCGATTGCTGCGCTGCGGCCGGCTGCACGCATCTCGTGGGGCCGATTCACTCGGCGATCGGTCGCTTCACGGGACAGGGACGCACGACGGACGAATGGAACTGGGCGAAAGAAACGCTCTCACAGGCCGCCGACCACGCGAAGGCGAACAACGTGATGCTCGTGTTCGAGTATCTCAATCGCTTCGAGTGCTACTTCGCGAATTGCGCTGCCGACGCCGCGAAGTTCACTCGCGAGGTGAATCATCCGAACCTGAAGATGATGTACGACACCTTCCATGCGAACATCGAAGAGAAGGGCATCACGGAAGCGATTCGCACTTGCGCCGATCAGATGGTGCATGTGCATATTTCCGAGAACGATCGCTCGACGCCGGGCGAAGGGCACGTCCATTGGGACGAAACCTTCAAGGCTCTCAAAGAGGTCAACTACGACGGCTGGCTGATGATCGAAGCCTTCGGTCTCGCGCTGCCCGAGATCGCCGCGGCCACCAAAATCTGGCGACGCATGTTCCCGAACGAAGAGCATCTCGCGACGAAGGGGCTCGCCTTCATGAAGCGGAACTGGGAAGGGAAGTGAGAAGCGTCGAAGCCCACCGGCCTCGCCGGTGGGCATTTTCACATCATGATCGGCGTCGGCGTAAAGCCCACGATCACGAACGCCAGCACCGCCCAACCGAGCACGGTCCGCCAGACGCCCAGCGGAACGTGATCATTCGCCGTCGGCGGATGCCGCGGCCCGAAGACGAGCAGCAACACGACGATCAGCGCGTAATGCAGTTGTTGCGTGTACGCCATCCAGGCGAAGGCCGTTCCCAGAATCACATAGGCCACGTAGTGAGCCTTGCGGCCGATCAACGTGTAGAGGATGTGCCCACCGTCGAGCTGACCCACCGGCAACAGGTTCAACGCCGTAATGAAGATGCCCACCCAGCCGGCGAAGAGAGGAGCGTTGAGGCCGATGTCTATGCCGGGGCCATACGGGCCGTGGAAAGCCTGAACGATCCATCTGATGAGCAATGGATCGCCATAGATGACGTTCATCTCCCCTGGAGGTGGCGGTCCGATGATGCCCAAGCGGGACGTCGCGATGCCGTAGCAAAGCACCGGGATCGCGACGACAAGGCCCGCGATCGGTCCCGAAACGGCGATGTCGAAGAGCTGCCGACGGTTCGCTCGCGCGCCATCTTGAATGATGACCGCGCCCATCGTGCCGAACGGGCTGATGGGAAACGGGATGAAGAAGGGCAGCGTCGCGGGCACCTTGTGTCGCAACGCCTGCACGAAGTGCCCCATCTCGTGGGCCAGCAGAATGCCCATCACGCAGCCCGAAAAGACGAGGCCGTTCGCGACGTAGGGCCAGAAACCCGGAAGCAATTGGCCGGTCTGAAGCAGGTGCATTCCGACCGCGAATAAGACCCCCAACTGCCCGGCGAAAATGCCTTCAATGTCGCCGACTTGCAACCCGACCAGGAACGTGCTCAAACAGGTCGCAAGGAACAGCCCGACCGTCAGCTTCGTTCGTCGCCGAAAGAATCGGCGACGGCTGCGGACGGCCCGCTCGCGGTGTTGGTCGAGTTGACGGTCGAAGAACTCCGTCACGTCGGTCGCAGGTTCGGCGTCGTGCGCTCGGGCGATCGGGATCGGAGAGAGGTTCGAGGGGTCGCTCACGAGGGCATTCTAGTCCGGCGTCCCGTTGCGGGAGGCCTCATTTGCGTGATTTTCGTGACGCCGTTTGCAACGCCGCGGCGTTGTTCCGCAGGGACGCGGGTTCTAGCATAACGGCGAAGCCCGTACCTGTCCGTTCCGCGCGAACGGAGACCGAACACGAAAGCCGCGCTGCCCGTGAATCGTCCCGCCGCTCCCGCGAATCTGCCCGAGCCGACCGTCCGCATGTCGGAGGGCTGGCATTGCCTGCACATCTTTTACCGCGTCGATCAGAAAGAGTTGAATGCCCTCTCGGAGGCGGAACTCGCCGCCGGCCGCGAGGAGGTCGCTCAACTGCTCGATCCCGATCGCGACGGCGCGCCCGAACGGCTACAGACGGCCGTCAACTCAGGCCATAAGGCCGATTTGTCGGTGCTGGCGATGGATGCCGATCCGCTGAAGATCGACGCCTTGCGGCAGGCGATCCGGGCGAGCAAACTCGGCACGGCGCTGGTTCCGGCCTGGTCGTTCGTCTCGATCACCGAGGTCTCGGAATACGTGCCGACCGTCGAACAGTATTCCGAGCGGCTGCGCCGCGAAGGGGCGACCGAAGACGATCCGGCGTATCGAGCCAAGCTGGCGGCGTACGAAAAACGCTTGCCGATGATGAATCAGCAGCGGCTGTACCCCGATCTGCCGCCATTGCCGGTCTACTGCTTCTACCCGATGAACAAGGCGCGGCGCCCGCTCGCGAACTGGTACGAAGCGCCCTTCTCGCAACGCAGCGATCTGATGGCCGAGCATGCGACAAGCGGAATCAAATTCGCCGGCCGCGTGAGCCAGGTCATTACGGCGTCAACCGGCTTCGACGACTGGGAATGGGGGGTGACGCTCTGGTCGCGCACTCCCGAAGACATCAAGAACATCGTCTACACCATGCGGTTCGATACGGCTTCGGCGCGCTACGCCGAGTTTGGGCCGTTCTATCTGGGATACGTGATGCCGCCTGTTGAGGCGCTCGCGCACTTGCGGATTTGAACGGTGCCAATGAAAAGGCCCACGGGCACGCCCGTGGGCTTCGATGGTTCGGGTCAAGCCTCGCTTATCGCCGCCGCAGGCCGTAGGCATCGTTCGCCGTGTTGAAGTCGATCGCGGCGAGCTGCGTGTCGAAATCGATCGACGTGTAGCTGTAGGCTTCGATGAGCGTCTCGGCGTCGAGACGGGCCGGCGGAATGTTCTCTTCGCCCGGCCAGCCGTAGTTCTCGATCTTGGTGACGACGAGTTGTTCCTGATCGATCCAGATCACCGACTTGCGGTAGTCGGCGCGGCGTTCGGGGCTGTCGTAAACAATCGTGAAGCAGCAGCAAGGGCGACCGTCGACTTCGGCGGCTTCCTCAAAGCAGCGATAGCCGCTGGTCCAACTTGATTCGTTGTATCGAGAGTCGAGGATTTTCTGGCTCAACCGCAGCAGGCCGACTTGCGTGATCGGATGCCGCGACTCACCCATCGCCATCGTGCCGGTCGGGTTGAGCTTGATGGCGCCGAGGATGCGTCCCTTGAGGCCGCCAGGGCGGACGATCATCTCGCCGTCGTGCTCGCCGTCAACGTACAGGGCTTCCTGCCCCGGCTTGCCTTCGATCCATTTCATATAGACGCTGAACGGTGCGTGACGCAGCTTGAGCCGCATCGTTTGCGACTCGGTCAACGTGCCTCCGACGACTTCCTTCTTGCTGAAGCGCGCTGTGTATCCTGAGACCCCTTGCAGCTTCCGGACGCCCTCTTCCAGCAGCAGGATCGAGCGGCGGTGCGCGGCGATCGACGGCGTGATCGGGATGTCGGGCAAAGTGCTCGAGTCGATCGACGCGGTGCGAGCCAACTCATTCGCCGGCAGAACCGAAGTCGCGTGCATCGCGCTGTCGTAGCGCTCGGCTTCCGCGAAGATCGGAGGGAACGTCCAGTAGACGCCGGTCAGCAGCCCTGAACCTGTGATCGCCGCCCATAACATCCGGCGCCGATTCGGAGTGGGCGGCGCATTCTGACTCACGGGCGATACGGCTCGGCTCACGATCTCGTTCTCCGCACGACGGAAGGGAAGGCGATCCGTCGGGGATCCACCCGGCGTGGCGTACTCCGTTCGTCCGGCGAGAAGCGCCGATTGCCTGACGGTCCGCACGCAAACTTCACGGCGGCCCGCCGCATCCGTGCCCGGGAAGCACTCCGACTCACACCTTCCAGATCGGTCGTTTTGACGCACTGCGGATAAGAAAAAATCGTGCCGCGGCGGCCTTTGCCCTCCCCTCAATGTTTGACTGCCCTGAATAACCTGCGCCTTCTTCTGCAATGCGCGGCATCGCCGGAGGAAATGATGCTAGGGCCGCGACGTTGCTTGGCTTGCGGCTGCGCCGTTTGCCTCTTTACCGGCGTCGGTCGGTTTCTTCGCGACCGGAGTGATTTCCAAGCGAACAGCAGTGCCCACGGGCGGTAGGCGTTCTGTCCAGGCCTCGAACATCAGGTTCTCCTGCCCCTCGGCGGAACTCTGCTTCGCGACATCGATCATCGCGGACGGAAAATTGGCGACGCAGATCACGTCGCCCGATTCCGCGAGATAGATCTTCGCCCCGGATGTCTCGTCCTGGACGAATCCGCTGCCTGCGAAGACCCAGTCGGCGTCCATCGGCCGCGGCTGGCTCCGCTTGGAGAAGGATCTGATCGCCGTCTGAAACGATTCGTCCTCACTGAGAGCGAGCAGCTTATCGCGCTGCGACTCGGTCATCGGACCATACCACGACAGCTCTTTATTGACGTCGTCGTGACGCAGCTCGCTGTCCTCCGGAATCGCGAGTCCGGCCGGCAAAGTCGCGAGCGGTTCGCCGAAGAAACGATGGATCGCATAACGAATCCACTGCCGCGCGTCCTCGCGATGTTCCTTCCCGTCCTCGCCTGTCCAGACGACCTCGATCTTGAGTTTTCGCCCCTGCGGCGCGACGTACTTGGGATCGAACGAAACGGGTTGGCCCGGATCAATGCCCAGCGCGACCAGACCGGCGTGCAGGACGTAAGCTTTGCCGTCGAACGCCAGAATCGACTCGTGCTCTTTCGTATGGCGCTTGCAGAGCAGCATTTCGAGCATGCCTTCGCGCAAGACGACCTCGCTCTTGACGATCAGCTTCTTCGCCTTCGCGTCGAGCAGCACCGTGCCTTCTTTGTTGAGCGGAACCTCGCCTTTCGCGACGTTCGGCGTCTTGTTGTCCGCAGCCGGCTTCTCAAGACGCACCTCCGTCGCGTCCTGAGACACTGCGATCGCCGCCCAACCGCCCATCAAGAGTCCCAACAGAGCCACAGAGAGAAGTTTCATGCTCTCATTCCTTTTCGCGCGACCTGGGTCGTTGTGTCCAACCAAGACGCAAGATCCTTGAGGATGGGTTCCCGGTCTTTCTCGAATTCGAAGGTGTGACAAGCGTCCGGATACTCCAGGACGGTCTTGCAGGGCGAGCCAAATGATTCAACGAGTCGCCGTGTCGCGTCATTGTCGATGATGCGGTCGCGCTTCGCGAGCATGAGCAGCGTCGGACAATGAATGCGGCTCGACGAGCGGTGAATCTCATCATCGATGTCGAGGCTGATCCTGAGAAACCGAACCGTCACCCGACGCAAGGTCAGAGGATCGCTTCGGATGAACTCCTGGTACGCCGGATCGTCTGCGAACAGCGACGGATCATCGAGCGGGATGGCGATCTCACGGTCGCCGAAGCCGGCTGCGTCGGCGAACTTCAGAGCCGCCTGTTGGACCGCATTGGCACGCATATGAGTGCATAGCCCGGGGGCCAACAGCGCGAGACCATCGAACAGCTCCGGCCTGCGGGCGGCGATCAAAGAAGCGAGTTTTCCTCCCCAACTGATCGCCAGCAGAATCTTCGGCATGTTCGCGAAGCCATGACGCGCGAGGTGCGATTGCGCTTGCACGACGTCATGAACCAGACGATCGACGTGAGACGCGTCTCCACGCTTCCAAGTGTTTACGCCCGACCCTCTGCGGTCGAGGAATGCAACCACATAGCCGGCCTCGGCCAGAAACGATGAAGAGGCTCCGTACCAGCCGGAATGACTCTGGATGCCGTGCAGGGCCACGACAAGGCCCCGCGCCTCGGTCGCCGGCCTCCACAAGCGATACGCGAGTTCAAAGCCGTCGGACACGCTAATTCGCGTCGGTTCCGGCAACGGTGGCGACTGCGGGGGAAGAAGCGGCGGCGTTATGTTCATTCTGAAGGCAGCGGGCGTTTCGGAGTCGAGTCGACGTCTGATCCTACGGCGCCACCCTCGCGAAAGTTCGAGACGTCGGTAAGAGCCAATGATTCCAGAACACGCGAGAACTGACCGTACGCCCCCTCGCCGAACAGCACCATGCGGACGAGCTTCAGGTTTTCGGACGCCGCGAGCCGGGCGGAAATCGTCTCCAACGTCGCCTGGGCCGCGAGATCGAGCGGATAGCGATACGCACCCGTGCTGATCGCGGGAAAGGCGACGCTCTCGCACGAATACGCCTCGGCAAGATCGAGGCAGGCGGAAATCGTCGAACGCAGCAGTTCATCCTCGCCGGAAGTGCCACCTCGCCAGATCGGACCGACGGCGTGAAAGAGGTATTTCGCCGACAGCCGCCCAGCCCGCGTCGCGACGGCGCTGCCTGTCGGACAACCTTCTGGGTATCTGCGGCGAGTTTCTTCCAAGATGCTGGGCCCGGCGGCCTGATGGATCGCGCCGTCCACTCCTCCGCCGCCAGCGAGCGCACTGTTTGCGGCATTGACGATCGCATCGACCTGTTGTCGGGTGATGTCGCCCTGCACGAGTTCGATGCGGTTTCGGCCGACCTGGCGGAACATGCCTTCCTTTCGCAGGTTTGCAAAGAGACTTTCCGACACGAATAATCCCCGGGCCTCTCGGCCATCGTAACCAGCTTGAGGCGATCGTTCCGATCAACCTCAAGTTCGTCGGCGGGATTTCCGTGATTCGCGTCTTGCTCGTCATTCCGACTTTGGATGCCTCCGGAGCCGAGAAGCAGTTCGCATTGCTGGCAACCCGGCTGCCTCGCGATCGCTTCGAGCTTCACGTCGCGGTGCTTACGCGAAGCGGACCATATGAGCGCATGATTCGAAGCGCTGGCGTTCCCGTGACGGTGCTCGGCAAGAGATTCAAAGCCGACCCGATCGCCTGTGCGAGACTGCGCAGGCTTGTTCGGCAATTTCAGCCGCAGGTCATGCACACGTGGCTGTTCGCCGCAAATGCTTATGGCCGGCTTGCCGTCGGTGGCGACGGGTCGCCTGCGATCATCGTTTCCGAGCGATGCGTCGATTCCTGGAAGAGCGGCTGGCAGTTGTGGCTCGATCGGAAGCTTGTGGGACGCACGGCGGCATTGGTCGCGAACTCTGAAAGCGTCGCGACGTTCTACCGGAACGCGGGAATTCCGTCCGAGAAGGTTCACGTCATCCCGAACGGCATCGAAGTGCCGCCGCCGGCAGTCGCCGACCGCTCCAGCGTCCTCGCCGAACTCGGTCTGCCGCGCGACGCCAAGATCGTGGCATCCATCGGGCGTCTGGCGAAGCAGAAGCGAGTCGATGTGCTCGTCTGGGCGATGCAGTTGCTGCGCCAGTTGACGAACAACGTATACCACCTGATCGTGGGCGACGGACCGCAGCGGGGCTCTCTCGAACGATTGGCGAAGCACTTCACCTGCGACGATGTGACGAGGTTCCTCGGCCATCGCAGCGACGTCAGCCGATTGTTGTCCTGCGTCGACGTCTTCTGGCTCGCGAGCGATTTCGAGGGGCAGTCCAACAGCGTGATGGAAGCCATGGCCGCCGGATTGCCGGTGATCGCCAGCGACATTCCGGCGAATCGCGAACTCATCGAGAATGGTCGAACCGGCTACCTCGTGCGTCCGGGCGATAGCGTCGCATTCGCACAATACGCAGACCGTTTGCTCGTGGATCGCGAACTGGCGGGACGGTTCGGTGAGGCCGCTCGGCGGCATCTCGCCGAACATCATTCCGTCGATGCAATGGTGAATGGATACGCGGCGCTCTATGAATCATTCGCAAAACAGAGCCGCGGCCGTCAGGGAGCGTCTGGGACGCCCCGAGAGGCTTTCTGACGGTCGCGGCTCTGAAGGACGAGTTTCTCGCCGCCAAATCGCGGTCCCGAGTCCAAACACGACGTTCGTCGTCCATAAACCATGTGCGGCATCACCGGAGCGGCGTGGACGGCGGCGGGGAAGCCTCTCGGCGAAGAGGAGCTCCGTCGGATGGTCGCCGCGATCGCTCATCGCGGACCTGACGACGCTGGATGCCATCCGTCCCGCTTGGAGACGATGCGTGATGAAATTGAGCGTGCTTCAGGTGTCGCTCTTGGCTTTCGTCGGCTGTCGATCATTGATCTGGGCGGAGGGCATCAGCCGATGTCCGACGCCACCGGTCGCTTCTGGGTCGTCTTCAACGGCGAAATCTACAACTATCGCGAACTGCGGCAGCGTCTCGAAGGCAATGGCCACGTCTTTCGCACCTCGAGCGACACCGAGGTGCTGCTGGAGGCGTACAAGGCCTTCGGGACAGATTGCGTGACGCACCTGCGCGGCATGTTCGCGTTCGCGATCTGGGATGGTCACACGTTGTTTCTCGCACGCGATCGGCTCGGGCAGAAGCCGCTGTTTTACCGCGAAGAGAACGGCCGACTGCTGTTCGCGAGCGAATTGAAGTCGCTGCTTCAGGTCGATGACGCGCCGCGGGAACTCGACGCAACCGCAATCGATGATTTTCTCACGTATCAGTACGTGCCGTATCCAAAGTGCGTCTTTCGCGGCTATGCGAAGCTGCCGCCGGGTCATGCCGCGGTCTACGAGGGCGGTCGTCTCAAGGTCAGCCGATATTGGTCGCCGCCGTTCGATCGTGCCACAGGGAGCGACGAAGGCCTCACGATCGATCCGGCCGAAACAGCACGCTGGTCGCCGAGCGAATGGCGAAGCGAGTTGCGGCGGCGATTGACGGAAGCCGTTCGTTTGCGGCTGCGGAGCGACGTTCCCCTGGGTGCGTTTCTTTCGGGCGGCGTCGACAGCACGATCATCGCCGGGCTGATGCAACAGGTCTTGCGCGAGGAGGGCGGCCAGCGGGCGATGACGTTCTCGATCGGCTTTCCCGTCGCGGAATACGACGAAAGAAAATATGCGCGGCAAGCGGCGGAGCATCTGGGCACCGATCACCACGAGCAGGTCGTCGATCCCGACGCGATGTCGATCCTGCCGCGGCTCGTGTGGCACTACGACGAGCCGTTCGCCGACTCATCGGCCGTGCCAACGATGATCCTGTCGGAGTTCACGCGGCGGCACGTCACCGTCGCTCTCTCCGGCGATGGCGGCGACGAACTGTTCTGCGGCTACGATCGCTACAAAGCTGTTCGGCTCGCTCTGCGGATCGCCAACTGGCCGAAGCCGATTCGCGCGATGCTCGCGTCTCCGCTGTGGCAGAAGTTGCCGGCATCGACGCGCCAGAGATCGTTTCGCCGACGCCTCAAGCGATTCGTCGCCGCGCTCGCCGCGCCGCCGGAACGGCAGTACCTGCGCTGGATCGGCACGTTCGATTCTGAATCGCGTGCAAGGCTCTACACGCCCGAGTTTGCCGAACAGGTCGCGGATTACGACAGCTTCCAGTTTCTGTCCGAGGCTTATGCTGCGTGTCCCGAACGGGATTTCATCACGCGCACAACTTGCGTCGACACGTTGACCTACTTGCCGTGCGACATCCTGACGAAAGTCGATATCGCGAGCATGGCCGTCGGGCTTGAAGCCCGAAGCCCGTTCCTCGACCACCAGGTGGCCGAACTGGCGGCGCTCATGCCGATTGAACTGAAACAGACCGCTGCGGGCGGCAAGCGGATTTTGATCGAGACGTTCTCGGACTTGCTTCCGCACCAGATTCAGAGCCGCCCGAAGATGGGATTCGGAGTGCCGCTCGCTCCCTGGTTTCGCGGCAGCCTGAACGACTTCGTCAAAGACGTGCTTCTCGATCGCCGCACGAGTGAACGTGGGTTGTTTCGGCGAGACGAGCTTGAACGCTACATCGCCGAACACACGTCCGGCCGCTGGGACCACGGTTACCGACTCTGGACGCTGCTGATCGCTGAACTTTGGATGCGGACGTGGGTGGACGCGGCCGTTCCACCGATTGAACAGCCGGTTGGGGCACCTGTAGTCATTCCCGCTCGTCCATGACGGCAAGGTCCGTGTAAGGGAAGAGGGACTGCTTGCCTTCGGCTGAAAATGGAACCGCGAAGAGCACCAAGAGCGCAAAGGTCTGTACCGCCGAACGATCTCGGCTGATGAGTCTTCACCTTCGTGCTCTTTGTGCTCTTCGTGGTTCAACTCCCAACGCGGTCCTCAATACAGCGACAAGGTCATGTCTCCTCGCGTCGCGACCGGTTGCGTGGTTTCTCGCTCGCGGCCGAAGAGCCGCATGCGTTCCGGGAAGCGGCCGAGCAGTGGCAGGCCTTGCGATGGCAGCCCGCGCGACGATCGCTGATAGTCCGACCATTTCGAAAGCACTTCGTCCCAGGCGCTCGCGCGGCGGGTCCAGCGGATGTGGATCGGGTCGAAGCCGTACCATTCGATCGGCGGGGTCAGAACGCTGGCACCGCACTTGACGGCAGCCTCGTGCGTTCGGTCATCGAGTTCCCGAGCGCGGCGGAGCATCTCACTCCAACTGATCGGTTGGTGCCTGGGAAAGAAGGACATCCGCGTCGCGTGATAGCGGAACGAGCCGAGCTGTTCGACGCGGGCGATCGGCAGCCGCGTGACGACGATCTTCGCGTCCAACTCACACAGCCGATCGAGGCATGTCGCGACCCAGCCGGCAATCTGCTCCGGCGAAAAGCCGTACATCAGATCGTTGCCGACGTCGGTGAGCAACGCGTACGTCCGAACCGGCGTTGGAGTCTGAAGGCTCTCCCAAAGGCCGCACGTCGCGATCGGCGGCAAACTGCGAGCGACGACGGTGCTCCAGGCCCCATACGAACGGCCATGCCCAAGAGCGGCTCGCACGTCGAGCGGTCCCGCGAAGCCGTGGCGGATCAGACGCGTCAGTACGCCAAATCCGAGTGTGACGTTGCTCGCCCCGAGCAGAATCACTCTCGTGCGTTCGCGTTCGTCGGCAGAAACGCTTCCACTTTGTCGTGCATCGTGTAAAGCCGGTAGCGCCTCTCGCTCATCGGCACCAGGATGTTGCTCGATCTGTTCGCCGACTTCGGGAAGAGCGGATTGTCGCCGTACTTCGTCCATGTGCGCAGGTCATCCGAGACGGCGAGGCTGCTCGTCCACAACGCGGGAACGTCTTGATCGTCGGTACCATGATAGAGACCGTAGAAGCGCCCATCATGCTCGACAATCTGATTCAGGGCGATTCGCGACACATCGTACGCGTCTGGACCCGGGCGCAACACGGGGTCGTCGGCGACGTTCGTCCATACGCGCAGGTCCGCTGAAGTCGCCAGCCACACGCCTTCGTCGCGGCGTTCGTAGAAGAGGTGCCAGACGCCATCTCGACGGAAGACGGTGGGCGTTCCGACGGGGCCAGGCGGAATCCGCTCGCCGTCCGTGAGGCGGACATCGAGCCTGCCCCGCGACTGCCAGTTGAGTCCGTCGTCCGAGACGAGGAATTGAACCTGATCCCGCTCGCCTTCGGCGAACATGTAGAGCCGACCCTCGTGACGGACGACCATCGCGTCTTCGATCCATTCCTCGCTCAACGGATTGTGCGGATAGCGCTTCCAGTGCAAGCCGTCGGTTGAAGTGGCGAGCCCGAGCCGCTTGATGCCCTCGCGGGTGCCGTCGTACCCGGTGTACCAGAGCCTCCAGGATTCGCCCGCGCGCAAGATCCAGCCTCGCTCGCGAATCTTCGCGTCCCAATGGCCCTCGCCGGCCCCGCCGAAGACTGGCCGGCTGTTGTACGGCTCGAACCGGGCGAGTTCCGGAGGGACGGCCGGCTCGTCGGCGAATGCCGGGCCACAGGCGAGCGTCACCCAAGCGAGTAGGAGCGATCTGAAGCTTCCGTGCATGACGGTCCGACCATTGATTCGAGCGCCAAGGAAAGCAACCGGCTGCCGCCGGCAGCCGAGTTGCCTGGAGGTCGAAGATCGTCCGGCGAATGGCCCGGCATCTCAAGCCGATGCGGACTCACTCCAGCTCTTGCACGAGCACTCGACGCCGACGGCGGCGAAGCGGCCACCACCGCGCCAGGTTGCGATCCTGTCCTTCCTGGAACAGGGAACCCGCCAGCAATCGGTGGAAGAAGAGCAACACGAACGCGCCGGCCGTCGCGAGCAGGAAGCCCATCAGGCTGATCGGAGTCACGCGCTGATCGGAGGCGAAGAACGTCATCGCGCCACAGCCGACGACGCTGCCCGCGATGCCCATCATCAACGTCGCCACTGCTCCGCCTGGATCACGTCCGGGCATGACCGCTTTCGCGGCAAGCCCGACGAGCGTTCCGAACCCCACCCACACCAGCACTTCGTGGGCGGCTTGAGCGGCGATTTCGGTGATTGACTGATCCGTCATCCGCGATCCTTCGCTCCATCCCGCGGCGTGGTCTCGCCTCTTCATCGACATTTCGTGTCATGCGAGTCGACGGAAGCTCGCGGACGCCGTCTCCAATGAGTTCTGGCGAGACAACGGGTCGGCTGTCGGGCAAGATGGAGCGACGGACGTTCACCGCGAAGGTCATTTAATGCCGCCGGACACTTCGGATACCAACGAAACCGCTGGTCGCTGTCCGTGTCTGCCCGTCGTCGCAGCTTTCGCTGCCGGCATCGTGGCGGATCACACCTGGCATCTTCCACGAGCTTTGGTTTTTGCCATGGCGGGCATATTGCTGGTCTCGCTGGCACTCGGGCGGCGAGCCAGCCGCGCGCTCCGGGTCGCGTCTCTTCTGTTGCTGGTCGCCACGCTCGGCGCAGCATCGCATCACACCGCCTGGAGCGACCGCGGTACTGACTCCGTAGCGCGATTACTGCGCGCCGAAAATCGGCTCGTGCGGTTGACGGGCACTGTTGCGACACATCCCGCCGTTGAACGCCGCCGCGACGCCGGCCGCAAAGCGGCGTGGCCGCTCGATGACAGAACGCGAGTCATCGTCGAATGCGAGTCGGTCGTGTCGGATTCGTCAGACGTCCCTCGACGGTTGACAGGTCAGATCCAACTCACGACGGCGGGACATCTCATCGGCATCGGCGTCGGTGACCGCATCGAAATCACCGGATGGCTCGGCCGGCCAGGCCGAGCGAGAAACCCAGGCGGCTTCGATGCTGAGCGATACCTCCGGCTGCGCCGCGTCGACGCATTCCTGTATGCCGACCATCCGGATGCCGTTCGTCACCTCGCGGTCAGCGGCTTCCGCCCGATCCGGGCGATCAATCGGCTCCGCGAGCACGTCGGATATCAGTTCGCCGAACATCTCTCGCACGAGAACGCCGCCATCGGCACCGCCATGATCCTGGGTGACCGATCGGCGATTCCTGTCGAAGTTCGCGACGCGTACGTCGCGAGCGGAGCGATGCATATCCTCGCGATCTCTGGATTGCATGTGGGCATCCTCGCGGCATGCGTGCTTGTTGGGCTGCGACTTCTGCACGTGTCGACGTCGACAGCCGCGATCACCGTCGCCGCCATCGTGTGGCTCTACGCGGCCCTCACAAACTTCGGTCCACCCGTCGTGCGGGCGAGCGTCTTCTTCACGATCTGGGCACTTGGAACCGTGCTGCTGCGGCGTACCTCCCTGCTCAACGTCGCCACCGTGACCGCTCTCTTGCTGCTGTTGTGGAACCCGCTGTTGCTGTTCGACGTCGGCGCGCAGCTTTCATTCCTGGCGGTGCTGGGCATGAGTTGGTCGCGGCAGATGTTTCCTGCCGCAAAGCAATTATTGACTTACTCCGAGGAGAGTTCTCGGATCACGAAAGTCGCCCGACCGATCATCTCGGCTCAGATCCTAGGATTCGGCATCTGGCTGTTCACGGCACCGCTCATCGCCGCGGAGTTTCAGATCGTTTCGCCGGTGGGCTTCCTGCTGAACGTCGTGCTCTTGCCGCTGGCGACCGCCGTGATGTGGGCGGGATATGCCTTCTTCGGAGCGTGCCTCGCCGTTCCGATCGCGGCCGGACCGCCCGGCATGCTTTTCGATCTGGGTCTCTCCGGCGTGAACTGGCTTGTGATCACAGCCGGCGAATGGAACCTCGGTCACTTCGCGACGTCCAGCCCGCCGACGTGGTGGCTGTGCGGCTTCTACTCGTTATTGTTCGTAGGGCTGGTCCGACCTAGATGGTTCGGCAGGCGACTGCGTGCAGGTTCGGTTCTGCTTGTCTGGGGTGCTTGCGGTCTCGTCGTCGGCTGGATTCCGACTGCGGCCGACGAGCCGGAGTTGCGAGTCGTCGTGCTTGATGTCGGGCACGGCGGCGCGATCCTCATCGAGGCAGCCAACGGACGAACGCTGCTGTTCGATTGCGGCAGCATGGAAGACGACCGCCGAGCGGCCGATGCCGTCTGGCGCGAGATGCGAGAGCGTGGTCGCATCTCGCTCGACGCCGCCGTCATCTCGCACGCCGATCTCGACCACTGCAACAATGCGCCAGCCCTGCTGAGAGGCGGCCCCGTCGGTTCGCTGCTCGTCGCGCGATCGTTTCTGGACTTCGAACAACGCGTCGTCGAGGAAACCTGCGAGGCGGCGCGCGAAGCCCGGGTGCCGATTCGTCTCATCGCCGCTGGAGATCGCCTGTCGCTTGACCCGAACGTGTCGATCTCGACGTTGCATCCTCCAGACCGTCCTCCGGGCGACGACGACAACGCGAACTCCATCGTCCTGCGCATTGAGTTCGCCGGCCGCACGTTGCTCCTGACGGGCGACCTCGAAGGCTCGGGTCAAGAAGAGGTGATGGCTGAGCACGCCACAAGATCCTACGACGTCGTCATCGCGCCACATCATGGCGGGCTGAAGGCGAACACGCCCCGATTTTCGGAGTGGTCGAATCCTCGCGAGGTCGTTGTGAGCTGTGGCGATCGCGTGAACGCGACGGCGCTCTCAGGCATTTATCCAGCTTCGCAACTTCATTTCACTTCACGAACGGGTGCCGTGATCGTGGAGTTCGATGCCGACGGCGCAGTATCGATCGAACCGAATGACGCAGGCGATTCGAAAAAGTTGCGCTAACCGGGCGAGTGTTGCAGCTCTTCGTGAGCGACGAGTTCAAGCACTTTTCGGCGAAGCTGGCGTCGGGAAGCCTCCGCGGCTGTGATCGCCGCCGAAAAATTGTCGCTGGCTTCCAGCAACGCGCCGTCGATTCGACCCACGGCGATTCGCTTTTCAAGCGTCGCCAGGGCCGCTTCAAGATCCTGATGCAACGTTGTCAGCCACTCTCCGGCAGCCGCTTCGATATCCTTTGACAGGTCGTGCAGGCGACGGCGGTCGATCTCGCGTTCCTCATTCGTCAGGGGGCGAAGCCCGTCGTCACCGGCGTGCTGTCCTGACTGCGTGTCGACCAAGCGGCCGAAGGGGCTGACGGCCTGCTTCGCCAGCGCCGCGGCCCGTTCGGCGTCCGCCAGTCCACGAGCGGCGCGTTCGAGATCGGGGCGTAGTTCCAGTGCCTTACGATAATGAGCGGCCGCCTGCTCGGGCAGACCCTGATCGAGATAGACGTTGCCGAGGTTCTGATGCGCCTCAGCAAACTTTGGATCGAGCCGCAGGGCCTCTTTGTACGCCGTGACGGCCATCGCGTGCTGACCGAGCTTCCGATGGCCGACGCCGAGGTTGTAGTACCCTTCGACGCTGCGCTTCTCGTACTGGATGCCCTTGCGGATCGAATCGACGGCCTTCTGATGCTCGCCGATGCGGTTGTAGACGGCTCCGAGATTGATCAAAGCCTTCCCGGGATTCGTCGTCAGGCGGATGATCCGCTCGAAGTGCTTCGCCGCTTCTTCATTCCGCCCGGCAAGAAAATATGCTGAACCGATGGCGTCGTGCAGCGCCGGGTCGATGTCGTTCTCGGTGAGAAGCCGCTGAAAAAGTTCGATGGCTTCGTCATACCGGCCGTGGCGGACGTGGCGCCTTGCTGCGGCGAGATTCTCTTCGTACGACATGGTTCGTCCCTCGCCTGCCAGCACTGTCTCACTGCGCGAGTATAGCGCGTCGGGAGCCGGAACGGCAAGAAGATTCGCGGCTGGGCCGCTGGAAGCGAACTTCCGGGTTTCACTCTGAGAAGAACTCGTCCGGCCAGGCAGGTGCGCTCGACTCGGCGACTTCGAGGCTCGCCGTCATCGCGTCGAGCACGGGGCGGCTCGATTCAAGCTCGGCGTCGGAGGCCTGGAACAGCACGAGCACCGTCTTGCCGCCGGTCTCGAACGATTCGACGTGAGCCGCGGCGATCAGTTCAAGACAGACGAATTCAAGGTCGCGCGTGACGACCGAGCCTCGCGGTCCCGTCTTGATCTCGACGGGGTACACGTCGATCTCGGTGTAGTCCTCGCGATAGGCGGCGATCGCGGATTCGACGACACGCTCGGGTCGGGGCGCGTCGGGGAACACCGCAACCGTCCAGAACGCGGTCCCGTCGCTTTGCACGGTGACCGCGACCTTCTCGGCGGTGGACTCGTCGGTGACCGTCCAAGACGCGGGATAGCGGAAGCGAATGCCGTGCCCCTCGAAGTCCTGCACCGTGTCTCCCGGTTGACGCCCTACGTCTTCTTGTAGCGGCGGCTGGCTTCCTGTAGCGTTTTCCGCTCGCGATCAGTCAAGCTCGATTCCCCTTGCTCGTGAATCTTCGCCAGGATCTCGTCGACCTGCCGATCGAGATTCACTTTCTGCTCGGGCTCGAACACGCGCAGCTTCGGTTTCGGCTTCGGCATTCGCAACCGCGGCCGGCCGGCCGGCACGAGATCCTCAATGCGCTTTCCGCCCCATCCGTAGAGCAGGGCGAAGGCGACGGCGGTGAGCTCCGCGATGAAGAGACCGCCGGCGAAGCTCGACATCGCGGCGTTGTAGAAGTTCATCAGCACGATGAACGTCACCACGATCCAGATTTCGACGGGGATCAGGAAGAACAGCAGGATCTGCTGCTTCGGATGATGCCAGGCAAAGACCACCGTCACCGCGAGAGACGGGACGGAAGAGCCCATCATGGAGACGTTCTGGCCCGTTAGCAGTGCGGCGATCGTACACGCAGCGCCGCCGAGCAGAACGGCCGCCACGTAGAACAGCACAAGCTCCCGCGTGCCGTGCATCTCTTCGACCGTCTTCCCGAAAATCCACAGGAAGTACATGTTGAAGAAGAAGACGAGCGGGCTTCCGCCGTATCCGAAGCCGTACGTCAGCAGGCGCCAGACTTCGCCGTGAAGTACCTCGTCAGGAAAGAACGCCAGCGCGTCGTCGACTTTGGAAGTCCCGCCGCCCGTCGTCAGGATCTGCAACAGGAACACGACGAGGTTGACCGCGATCAAGCCTTTGACCGCAGAGCCGGCGCCGGCGAAGAAATTGCCACCGGTCTCAGAGCGGTAATAGTCGCGGTCTTCAAAGCCCATCGGGTCGGTCCGTCGCGGCGGGGCGAGTCCTGTGCGTGAGGGTTCCCGCGTTCGCCATAGCGATGAAACGTCAGCGGGCCGACGAGAGCTCCGGCGTTGCCGCCGCCTCATCCTGGACGAGCCGACCGTTCTGCGCGACGAGACGCGTCAAACGATCATACGCCTGATCGACCTCGCGGCGAAGTCGATCGAGTTCGGCGAGCGATGCATTTCTGCTCGCCTCGGCGTCGCGGAGGGCCGCGACGAGGCCGGCTCTGACTTCCGGAACTTCAGCGATTTCGGTCGCTTGTGGATTGCCGAGGAGTTCCTGCTGGTGGCTGGCAAGGTGTTCCTGCGCCTGTTCGACGGCTTTCTGCTGCAACGCGAGCGTGTTCTGGCGAGACGTCACCGCTTCGCGCTTCTTGACGATGTCGTTCGTCAGTTCAACGACCCGGCTCGGGGCCTGAGAGGGCACGATTTGCCAGAGCCGCCATGTGCCCGGCGTCCACGTCGTCGGCTCGCCTTCAAACACGCGAAACATCGGGGCCAGTTGCGTCTGAGGTCCCCGGGCGGCCGTGACTTGAAACGGGCCGACGTAAACTGACGAGTTTTCGCCCGAAGGCACGAACACATGCACGATCGGCGGCGGCGATCCCTCGGGCGGGATGCCGAATCCCTGATCGGGCCCCACGCCGACCGTGATATTGCCCTGAGCGTCTGGCCGCGAATTGGGAGCAAGGAACATCGTGTCCCAGGACAACCGCTGTTGGACGAGATTCGCCTGCAACTGTTGGAGCTGCTTCGTCTTCTCGGCGATCTGCACGTCGTTCTGCTCGATCGTCTTCTCGCGCAGACCGACCTGCTGCATCCAGTAGTTGCGCGTGTTGACCAACTTCGAGGTCAGCAATAACGCCGCCACGACGAGAATCACGTTGATCCCGAGAAAGACTTTACCAAGCGTATGCATCGATGGGTCTCTAGGCGGGCGGTCCCTCGGCAAAGCATCGGTCAACGGGACGCCGTAAAACAATCGTAAGTCCCCATGGGAACAGCGGTCAAGGAGGAACGGGGGCGGTCGGCAGCGGGGAAATGCTTGGCGCGACTCGCGGCGAACATCGCGATCGTACCGATGGCGCCGATGCTCGGGGTTCTGCGAGATGAACGGTCGAAAGACGCGTGCGGAAGGCCAACACGGCTGCTACGACCGGTTCGGACTTCCACGACTTCGAGACACTTATGGATCGCGGAGGAACGACCGCACGACACGGAAACGAGGAACCACGAAAGACACGGAACACACGAAAAAAATTGTGTTCGGAACAACCGGCTCCTGATCGCGGCGAAACGTGAAAATCAAGACGCTTCCGTCCTTTCCGTGCCTTCCCGTGGTTTCAGACTTTTCGTGTGATTCGTGTCTGTCGTGATTTTCAAGTACCCGACCCTGGGCGTCCATCTGTGTGCCATCCCGAACCCCGGTGCATTCGTTTAAGAGTCGTTGCGTTGAGCCGCCGACCGCCATCGGACCCGGTTTCGTGGGTTTCACGGTTTCAGCGCGTTACAATCGCCGCTTCCTGTCCGAACCGGCACGCTCCCCACGATGTCCGAAATCAAGCCGATCCGTCGCGAAGATCTGAAGCCCGGCGAGTTTTTGTGCAGTTACTGTACGGCTCGGTGCTGTCGCTATTTTGCGCTTCCCATCGAAACGCCGACGACGTGGACCGACTTCGATCACATGCGCTGGTACATGATCCACGGCAAAACGGCTGTGTTCGTGGAAGATGACGTCTGGTTCCTGGTCGTCTTCGCCGACTGCGTGCATCTCGACGGCCACATGTGCGGCATGTACGAGAACCGGCCTAATATCTGTCGCACTTACAACACCGACGACTGCGAGTACGGCGACGAAGGCGTCTACGACAAATTCTTTGAGACGGCCGAACAGGTGTGGGAATACGCCGAAGCGGTGCTGCCCCCGCGGGAGCGGAACGAGGCCAATGCGTTGGGCCTGCCGGTGCTGCACGGCGTCTGACGTGGTTGAGAGACAACGCAGACGTCACTGGCGCGGTGGCCGACGGATTCCGAGTTCGTTCCAGCCCTCATTCTCACTCCTCACTCCTCAATTCTCGGTTCTTCCGTCCTCAACACAGTGTCCGAAAAGCTTATCAAGCCGCAGACTCTCAAGGGCTTCCGCGATTTCCTGCCCTCGGCGGCTCTCGCCCGCGAGCGATTGATCGATACGGCGAAGCGCGTCTATCGCAGTTACGGTTATGCCCCGATCGATACTCCCGCCCTCGAGTACACTGAAATTCTGCTGGGAAAAGGCGGGGACGAATCAGACAAGCAGATGTTCCGCTTCGAAGACCAGGGGGGTCGCGACGTCGCGATGAGGTTCGATCTGACGGTGCCGTTCGCGCGATTCGCCGCCCAGCATGCGCAGGAACTCGGCCTGCCCTTCAAGCGGTATCACGTCGGCACCGTCTGGCGGGGCGAAAGACCGCAGAAGGGCCGCTTCCGCGAGTTCGTGCAGTGCGATTTCGACACGATCGGCACCGACAGCGCCGCGTCCGATGCCGAAACGCTGCTCGTGATTCACGACTTGCTGGTTGCGCTCGGGATCGAGCGGTTCTCGATCCGCGTCAATCACCGGGGAGTGCTCAACGGCTTGCTCGAATCGCTCGGCGTTCGCGACAAGTCCGCCAGCGTCCTGAGGGCGCTCGATAAACTCGCAAAAGCGGGCCGGGAAGCGGTCATCAAAGAAATGGTGGAGATCGCTGGGCTGACTTCCGACGCCGCGGAATCGATTCTGCGATTCTGCGCTCGAACAGGGCCGCCGGGCGAGGTGTTGTCCGAAGTTGCGACTCAGCTCGATGGTGTCGAGATTTCGCGGCTTGGTATTCAGACGTTGCGGGGGCTGTTCGAAGCCGCCGATGCGGCTGGCGTTCCCGCGAGTCGCTTGCGACTCGACCTCGCGATCGCGCGGGGTCTCGACTACTACACGGGGACGATCTACGAAACCTTCCTCGACGATCTGCCGGCGATCGGCAGCGTCTGCTCGGGTGGCCGATACGACAATCTGGCTGGTCTGTTCACGAAGCTGCCGCTGCCGGGTGTCGGCGCGAGTCTGGGAGTCGATCGGCTGCTCGCCGCGATGGAAGAACTGGGACTCGTGGCCGACGGTGCGACGCCGGCGACCGTTTTGATGACGCAGTTCGAGCCGAATCGGCTGCGGGATTACATCGCTGCGGCTGCAAGACTTCGCGGCCGCGGCATTGCCGTTGAAGTCTTTCCTGAAGCGAAGAATGTCGGAAAGCAGTTCAAATACGCCGACCGGAAAGGCCACCGCCTCGTCATCGTCGCCGGTTCCGACGAGTTTGCCGCTCGAACCTGGCAGATCAAGACCCTTGCCACCGGCGAGCAGACGACCGTTGCCGACACTGAGCTTGTCGATGCCGTTTCCCAGTTGCTGAATCCCGGATAATGTCGAGCATCTTTTTCCGTTGACGCCGCACGGGTCGAGCGACATGGCGATTCGCCGAAATCATTACGAGGCCGCGTTCGAAGAGTTCCTCCGCCGCCGACGGATTCCTTACGTCGCCGTCGACGAGGCCCGGCGAAGTCTTCTGGAACAGGCTTCGCTCAAGTCGATGGACTTCATCGTGCACGCCGGCTCCGGTGAAAAGCTGCTCGTCGACGTGAAGGGAAGGCGATATCCCACCGCCGGCAACGGCGGCCGGTGGGAGAACTGGGTCACGGGAGACGACGTCGAGAGTCTGCTGCGGTGGGAAGACGTGTTCGGTGACGGATCGCGAGCCGTGTTCGCCTTCGCGTATGACATCGACGAAGGCCACGAGGGCGACTTCGACGACACTTTCGACTTCCGTCAGAAGCGATACGCCTTCTTCGGCGTGACGGCCTGCGATTACAAGGCCGTGATGACGTCGCGTTCGCCGCGCTGGGAAACGTTCTCCGTTGCCCGCAAGCCGTTCGCCGAGTTACGATCGCCGATCGGAACATTTCTCTAGAACCTCATCGAACCGCTTGGTCCTTGTGAATCGCGACATCATCATCAACGGGGTTCTTTTCGCATTGTTGGCAGGCGGCGTGCTCTTCGCAGTCTGCCGGTCGAGCCGGCGGAATTGAGCGGTTCGTTTGCGGCGATGCGTTGCTCTGGCGACGACGTCCTGATCACAGGCATCGGCTGCGTCGGTCCCTTCGGCGTCGATCGAGAGTCGTTCTGGGAGAGGCTTCTCGCCGGCGATCGCGCGGTGCGACGTTTGTCAGCGGCCGATTGCCACGGTCTTGGACTCGGATCACACGATCGTTTCCAGTTCGTCGGAGCCCCCGCGTTTACGCCGGCAGGCGACGTGTTCGTTGAGCCGGTGCTGCGCTTGATCAGTGCGGCCGCCAGCGAAGCCGTTTCCCATGCCCGGCTGTCGGCCGATTCCTACTCGCCCGATCGCGCCGGCTGCGTCATCGGAACGAGCAAGGGAGGCCTGACGGCCTTCTCACAGGCATTAGCCGCCGAACGCCGCCGCGAACCAAACGATGCCTGGCTGGAAGTGATGCCGCATGTCGCGTCCAGCGTCATTTCGCGAACGTACGGACTGCGTGCTGCCTGCCTGGCCCCGGTGGCGGCGTGTGCGACGGGGCTGGTGAGTGTGCTGCGTGCATTCGATCTGATCCAGTCGGACCTTTGCGACGTCGTCATCGCCGGCAGCGGTGACGCATCTCTCCACCCGGCGGTGCTCGCCTCGTTCAAGAGAATGGGAGTTCTTGCGACGCGCTTCCCCGAGCCGGCGGCAGCGTGTCGTCCCTTCAATCGCGATCGAGACGGCTTTGCGATCGGCGAAGGTGCCGCGGTGTTCGTGCTAGAGCGTCGAGACCATGCCGAGCGGCGCGGCGCGGAAGGTGTCGCCCGCGTGTTGGGCGGGGCCGTGCTTTCCGATCCGTGCGGCATGACGGACGTCGATCCGACCGGCGCATCGCCGTCTCGAGCGATCACCGACACACTCGCCCGCTGCGGAGTCACGCCGCAAAACATCGGTCACGTGAACCTGCACGGAACCGCCACGCGATCGAACGACGTCGCCGAGGCGTCGGCTCTGAGAATCGCCTTCGGGGCTTTCGCCGACCGCGTGCCGTGCGTGGCCCTCAAGGGAGCGATCGGCCATCAACTCGGAGCGGCCGGAGCCACCGAACTGGCCGTCACCGCGCTTTCCATCCGAGACGGCATGCTTCCGCCGACGGTCAACCTCGATGACCCGGACCCGAAGTGCGCTCTTTCGCTGACCCGAGAGCCGTGCGCGGTCAGCGGCCTCGGCTTGAAGCTCTCGCTCGGATTCGGCGGGCACGTCGCGGTCGCGCTGCTCGGACCGGCCTGAACCATCGACACCTGAAGCGGCGCGTTAGATCCCGTCGCCGAAGGCGCGGCGATTCTCGAAGCTGTATGCGGCGCAGATCATCAGAATGTCATCGCGGCAGTCAAAGTAACCGTCAAGAACTTCGCCGTCCCACTGGCGGTTGCGGCCGCGGCGGAAGACCTCGTCGATTTTTTCCGAGGGCATGCCCTTGCGGTAGGGCCGATCGCTGCTCATCGCGTCGTAAGCGTCGGCGACCGCCAGCACGCGAGCCAGCAACGGGATGTCGTCGCCGGCCAGTCCGTCCGGATAGCCGGTTCCGTCGAAACTCTCGTGATGGTTGCGGACGCCTGGCAGCACGTGCCGCAGATTCTTGAGGCTCGAAAGGATGTTGTATCCGATGACGGGATGCTTCTTGACCTGCGCGAACTCTTCGTCGGTGAGCGGCCCGTTCTTCCGAAGAATCTGATCATCGACTCCGATCTTTCCCACGTCGTGCAGCAGGCCGCTGAGATAGATCGCCTCAATATATTCGTCCGGAAGCCTCATCTGCTCGCCGATTCTCCTGGCGATGAGCGCGACTCGTTCGCTGTGGCCGCGCGTGTACGGGTCTTTGGCGTCGAGCGTCGAAACGAAGGATCGCACAAAGCCGACGAGCAGGTCGTTTTGCTCGTGCAGCAGATCGATGTTGCGAACATGCGTGCCCAGGATCGTCGCAATCGTGTTCAGGAAGCTCGCCTCGATCGTGCCGAACTCTCGGCCGCCAGACAGGTTCGTGCTGATGATCCAACCGAAGCGGTGTCGCCCCTCACGAACGGGAACGGCCACGAAGTTGCGTAGCCGGGGGTACTTCGCCGCCAGCGGAGAACCTGCAATGAAATTTCGCACGATCGGGCGCGACGACTCCTGGGCGTCAAGGCGTATCAGCAATTGATTCGCGTCCGCGATACTAAACGGCAGGTCGCCGTTCGACCAGATTCGACTCGACTCTCCCGGCGGACGCAGTTGCACCAGATGCGATTCCGCGTCGATCAGCCCGGGCAGGCGGTCAAGGCACAGCGCGACGAGTTCTGCCGGGCTGGTCGATATCTGCAGGTTGTGCGAGAGCGAATGCAGCAGCGAGATTTCTTCGTAGGTGCGGTCGAGTTGTTCACTGAGTTCAAGGATCTGACTCTCCGCAACTGCGGCATCACCGGCGATGTCTGAAGCGGCAAACCGCAGCAGAGCGGCCAGCGGCTCCGCGGTACAACGGGGCTGATCGGTCGCCCAAGCCTGGAGACGTGCGTCTGACCAGCCGGCCTCTTTGGCGGCGTGCCGGAGTTCCGCCGGGAGCGGTGCGCCGGCGGCCAGTTGGTAGCCGTAGGCGATGAACCGTCCGCCGTGCGACGGCAGAGGGACGGCGTACGCGATGAGTCCATCGACGTCGTCGATCGTCGCAGGCTCCGACAGTCCGAGAAGCTGCGAGAGAATCCGCTCCGGCAGAAAGGGAGGCAGCTCGGACCCCTGTCTGTCGAAGCAAACGCCACGACTCGCCTCGACGCACAAGAATGGCAGACTCGTCTGTTGGACCAGGCGCGCTACGGCGGCGAACGGCGGCGAGGATTGATCAGCTTTCGTGACTCCGACGGGAGCAACGATCGTCGCAGCCAACATAATGCCGCCTCCGTAGACCTGAGTTTGCGCCGCAAACCTAGGTCACATCGGGGCCACGGCAACTGGAGGCGGGGCTGGAGTGCCGCCTATCTCGTCAAAAGGGTGCGGTGCGAGCGTTCCCACCGCGATGAGTCTCCGCCAATCCCGCGGATCAATCCGATCCGAACGATTCTGCAGGTCGGAACGAGGAATCCGGCGACGTCAGTCCTTCGCCCGGCCGCGGTAGCGTGTCGACGCTCGTTTCAAGGTCCGCCGTTCGGAATCGGTGAGCGAATTGATGCCGTAGGTGTGGACCTTCGCGAGTAGAAAATCGAGTTCTCGTTCGGCTTCGAGAGCCCGCATGCGTTGACGCTCCTCGCGACATGCCCGTCGCCGGGCGAGCCAGCGCTGGAACAACCCGGGCCGAACCTCAGTCTCGGCCGGCACCGAACGTTCGAGACTGGTGTAGCCCTGCGAGAAGTCGTAGCCCATGAACGACTCGTCGAAGTTGTCGGCGATCTGGTGTCGCAGGCTGTCGCGCAGGTTGAATGCGACGACGCCGGCGCCCAACGCGCAAAGCCACACGCTTTCGGAGAGCAGGGCGGCCACGATCACCGAACAGCCGACGAAGATCCCGGCCCGCAACGTCGTCTGTTGGCCGAGCGATGGACCGAAACGGTTCGACAGAACCAGGTCGAGCACCCGCCCGCCGTCGAACGGCAATGCCGGCAGGATATTCGCCGCGACGAGCAACCAGTTCGTGTAGAAGAAGATCGCGAGCAGCCCGCGGCCGAATTCGGTTTCGAGATTCGTCTCCGGCAGCGAGAGCGGGTCGAGCAACTTCCAATGGATGTCAGCCCGCATCAAGCCCGACAGGCAGATCACCCCGATGAGAAGACTCATCAGCGGGCCGGCGAGAGCGGTTGCCACCGGGGCCGCCGAGGGGGACACAAGCGAGACCCGCGTCAGCCCGCCTAACGGCCACAGCAGGGTCTCGTTGACGACTCCGCCCGTCAGCCGAATCGCGAAGACATGTGCAAGCTCATGAAGCAGAACCGACGCGACGAGACAAAGGCCGACGAGCGCCGCGAGACGTGCATCCCACCGCTGGATGCCCAACACGATCGGCACCAGCAGAAACAAAGGGCTGAAGCGGACCCTGATGCCGAACCAGGTTCCGCAAGGAAACGCCCAGTCGTAGAGGCTGTCGCGATACTGCATGGGAACAAGCGGCGGTTGCGGCGATCCCGAACTCGGCAGCGCGGCCGGAGCGGCTTCGCCGACAGAAAAATTGTAACACCGGTGGAAAACGCCATCAAATACGGTTTCTCCCCAACCAGAAACCACACTTTGACAAGATCGCAGGATTCGGAGGCGAAAACCGTCGGGGCTGTTCTCGCTGATTCGAGAGGTGGTAAACTGCAACTTCGACGATACTCCCGTTCGGGATCGTCAGCTTCCGCCGTCATCCCTTCAACGCAGATTCGATGCGGCTGCCGATTGCGGTGCCGTCAGGTGACGATAATGCTGAACCGCTGCCCCTCTTGCCAAGCGTCGGTTCTCGACGATGACACCGAAACCTGTCCGTTCTGCGGATCGCCGATGGACCCGGCGAAGGCCAGGGGGTTCGAGCCGGCAGGCCAACCGACGCAGCCAGCCGCCAAGGCCGCGCCGCCGAAAGCCGCATCTCCGGCAGTTCGCTCGGAGCCAGCCCCAAAACCAGTCGCAAAAAAGCCGGCGGCGCCAAGTGCGGCACGAAGCGACGTGCCGGACGACCCGTTCGCGGTCGATTCCGCGGCGGCTTCCGGGGCCATCGCGCTCAGTCCCAAGCGTACGCCGCAACGGCCGAACAAGGTCGTTTGTCCGATGTGCGATACCGTCGGCTTGGCGCCCGATTCGGCCAGCGGGAAAGATGTCCGCTGTGCGAATCGCAAATGCCTCGTACCGGTCTTCACCGCTCCCGATTTCGCGGCGCCCCAGGCCGTTGAACCGGAACCCCAGCCGTCGAGCCTCGGCCCGACTCTGCTGACGTTCGGTGCCGTTTTGCTGATCCTGATCGCGGGTGCGTCGGTCTGGTGGTTTGTTCTGCGAAAGCCCGACGTGCCCGGTTCCGCCGCTCCGATCGTGGACACGCCTTCGCAACCAGCAGTTCCCGAAACTCCAAGTGTGGGCGGTGAAACTCCAGCGGTCGCACAGCCGAACGCACCCGCACCGCCGACTCCCGCTGAATCTCTGGCAGCGGTGCTGGGCCGTTGGCCGAATATCGCGGAGGACATCACGCAGCCGGCGCAGCAGCCCCTGCGGCGGCGCTACGCGGCCGAATCATATGGCATCGCGGGTCGTCCCGACCTCGCCCGTGCCCAACTGGAGAAGCTCGCGTCGCTCCGGTCGGCTGATCCCTTTTACCAGATCGCTCCGCTCACCGAGCTTGCGTGGCACGAACTCGCCACCGGTGACGAACGAGCAGCCAAGGCGACGTTCGAGAAATCCGCTGCGCTGACGAATCAGATCCCGCGGCAGGGGTTCGACCCGGCACGCAATGTCATGGTGTGGTCAGCGACGGCCGCGCGGTTGGGAGACGCCGATGCGGCACATCGTCTTGTGAGAGCGTCTCGCGACGACGACCAGGACGGTGATCAGTTACTGGCGCTGCTCGCGGCGGCATCTTTGTTCCATCAGCATGATTTGAACCAGGAGTACCCGCTGCGACCGATCGTTCCGTGGTCTCAGCCCAAGTCAGCGGCCACGACATTCTCTCTGCTAGGTCGCGGTGCACGCGACCATGCACGCGAATGGGCCGCGACAACGGCCGATTCAACGTCGCGTGCCGAGAACCTCGCCACCTGGGCGGAAGCGCAGAGCCTCGAAACGACCGGCGGGCCGACCGCGAGGGCGGCTGCGATCGGCGAGGCGATTTCCTCGGTGAACCCCGTCGAGAAAACGTACGTCGCCGCCCGCGCTGCCGTCAGGGCGGGTTCCGGAGAGGAAAAGCAGGTGGCCGAGGCTCTGTTCGGAATCGCGTCCGAAGCGGCTGGGCAGTTGCAGGCTCCCGCCCCGGGCTCGGCGGCCGATCTTGCGGAGTTCTCGCGGTACGAGTTGCCCGATCAGGCATCGGTGCGGCTCGCGGCAGTCGGGCTTGGTGAGACGGCGCACGCTGCGGCGCTCCTGGGAAAGGACGACGACGCACAGAAGTTCCTCACGCAGGCGTTGGATCATTTGAAGGCCGCCGTGCCGCCGGGATCGACCGTCGCCGAACGTTCGCAGGAGTTCAAGTCCCTTGGCATCGCCGGCGTCCGCAACCGACTCAAGTCGGAGCTGGGACTGAGCGACGATCAGGCGGAGACGGCCGCGAACGCCTATCGTCGAAAGATCGACAGTGCCGCAAGCGCCGCCGCGGCGCGGACGGATCTGCAAGCGGAGCTTCTCGCACGCGCCGTCGCCTGGAAGCTCGGGAGCTTCGCGTTGGCGGAAGCGAAACGTCGGACCGAAGCGGCGGACGGCGGAGTTTCCGAAACGCTGCTGTCCGGCTCGGCCGGCGGACGACTGATCGGGGCGTTCGAGAAATCCGGAGATCGCCTGTCGGCCGACGCGGTTCGAGCGACCGGTGCGACGAATCGCGATGTGCCGCTCGTGCCCGCGATGGAGTTGACGCTCGAACCACTGCTCAAAGACGGCAAAGCTGCGGAAGCGGCACGCGAATTGTTCGCATCGCGCTGGAGCGGTATCTCCGCCAGCGAGAAAATCGGGATCGCGATTCGCGCCGCCTGCCGGCTCAGCGAGGAGACGTCCGCGACGACGGCGTTCGAGTTCGCGACTTCCGTCCCCGACGGCAATGCTCGACTCGAAGTTCTGCGATATCTCTCGGCATGCGCCGCGCAAGCGGGCCAGGCAGCCGAAATCGAGAAGCTGTCGCGAAACGCACGCTTGAGTTCGACCGAGCAGGCCGCGGTGCTGCGAGGCCTGACAGAAGGCCTCGTCGACGCCGACGCGACTGTGGAAACGGGCGCGAAAACCGCGAGCGCAGTGCAGCC
The DNA here is from genome assembly GCA_013813775.1 of Planctomycetaceae bacterium. Classification (GTDB taxonomy): domain Bacteria; phylum Planctomycetota; class Planctomycetia; order Planctomycetales; family Planctomycetaceae; genus JACCRE01. Next base: position 15,060 of record JACCRE010000195.1, on the reverse strand, counting down.
CTGACGATCGGTTCCGGAAAACGACGGCTGCTGCGGACTTCCACCCTTTCCCTGTTTCACGATAAGATTCCGGGCCATTCCGGCGATTTGGAGATCGTCCTTCAATTTCCGCCGTCTGACGCATCAAGTCCCATCGAGCCGCCTTCGCTGCACTATCAATAGGAGTCTGTCACCGTGTACGGATCGCACCCGCCGCGGACCGCCTTTGTCGCTTTGCTTTTCGTGTCTGCGGCGTGCCTCGCGCGCCCGTCCGCTGCCCAGGACGCCCCAGCGGCCAAGGCCGATGGGATTCCTGCGGGAGTGGCTCCCGAAATCCGCGGCGTACTCACCAAGTCCGAGATCGTGCTTGATCGCCTTCAGACCGCGATGAAGCTCACGACGGATAAGGAGTTCGAGCAATATGCGACCCTCAAAGATTTCATCGAGGTGTTCCTCATCGGCGTCGATCGTCAGAAGCCGGTGCGCCTCGACGTGTTGACCGGCAAGAACGAAACGAGCTACCGGCTTCATGTCCCGATCGCGGAAGGCCAGTTCCGGGATTTCTGGAAAGAGAATCTCGTGCCGCTGGGAATTCCGGTGCAGGGCTACGCCAAGCAGCCGGGGCTGTACCGGCTGGGTGGCAATGCGGGCGCGGCGTTCAATGGATTGATGCTCTACGATCCGAAGCAACGGGGCGGATACGCCACGATTGTCGAGGACGCGAAAGAACTGCCGCCCCCGAACGGCCCGGTACCGACGGCGGGCGTGCAGGACTTGTTGAAGAGCGGCCACGACGCCGCCTTGAGTCTGCGGAATCAGGCGAAAGGCATCGAAGAACGTCACGCCCACTTCGCCGCACAGCGTGAGGACGTTCTCGGAAAGCTGAAGCGCGATACCGATGAATCGGCCTCCGACTTCAACCTTCGCAAGTTTGCGGCCGGAGTGCAGTTCGACGAAACCGAGCGACTTTACGCCGAAGCGAAAGACGTTTTCATCGGATTGCAGGTCACGCCGGAGTCCGCCCAGGCGAAGGGCGCGCTTCGCCTCGAACCGTTGCCGGGAACGTCGCTTGCCGACTCCGTCGCCTTGATCAGCCAGAACGCGAGCCGTTTCGCGGGCGTCCCGCGCGGTGAAGGCGGGGCCACCACGGGCCGCATCAACTTTCCGCTCGACCCGATGCGAAAGGAGCACTTCCTCGCCCTTTCCGCGAAGATCCGCGAGAACGAAATTGAAGAAGTCGGCCTGTCGCAGGAATCGAACCCCGCGCAAAAGGAGGCGGGCAAGCAATTCCTGACCGGGTTCTTCGACCTGATCGACGAAGGACTGACGGCCGGCCTGATCGATGGCTTCATCGAGATGGCGAAGGGCCACGGCGAGCTCTACACGATTGTCGGGGGGCTGAAGTCGCCTGACGGCACGAAATGGATTCCGGTGCTGTCGCTCGTTCCGCAGCTTCGCAATGGCCCGACGTTCAAAGAGAACGTCGGCGAGCACGCCGGCGTGACTTTCCACGAAATGGTCGTGACCAAAGAGCAGCATCCCGACTTCATCGAGCTGTTCGGCGATGGCCGGCTCCTGGTCGGCACGGCGAAGGATGCGGTCTGGTACGCCGCGGGTCCGCAGGCGGAAGAAACGCTGAAACAGGCGATCGATCAGTCGGCCGGAGCCGGCGAACCTGAGGCGACCTTCCTGTCGTTCCGTGGAGAACTTCTGCCGGGACTGCGGATCCTCGATCGTCGGCTGGGCACGACGGGCTTCGATAAGTTCCGCAAGATGGCGATCGACGCCTTCGAGAACGGTGACGGGCGCGCATCGATCGAAATGACTAAGAACGGCGACGCGATCGATGGCAGCATCGTTCTGGAACCGGGTATCCTGCGTTTGGTCGGCAAGGCATTGGCCGACTTCTCGCAACAGAACCTCGCCGAGTGACCGGAGCCCTCTATGCGCCGGTGGATGGTCTTACCGGCGCACAGATTCCATCGTGACGAACGACCTGCTTTCCGAGCCGACGCTCTTGCCACCGGCGTCGGCCAACATCGCAGAACGGCTGCGCGAGACCGCTCGCGCAGCCCCTTCGCAAGCGGCGATCATTCTTCCGCCGCGAAGCCGTCGAGCCGAGAGGCGCATCAGCTTCGCCGACCTGGACCGCGAAGCCGATCGCATTGCGGACGGCCTCGCCGCGATCGGTGTTCAAAATGGACACCGCATCGTGCTGATGGTCCGGCCGGGGATCGAGTTCATTGCGCTCACGTTCGGACTGTTCCGTTCCGGAGCGACGGCGGTGCTCATCGACCCCGGCATGGGTCTGAAGCGTGTCATGCGCTGCCTCGTGGAAGTCGAACCGGACGGTTTCGCCGCAATTCCGATTGTGCATGCCGTCCGGCGGCTGAGACGCAGAACCTTTCCGCACGCAAGGTTCAACGTTTGCGTCGGCCGGAACATTTTTCGCGACGCCGTCGCCTATGACCGGCTGACACCTGACGGCGACGGAAATAGACGCGCTCCCATGGTCGCTGCAAGCGACCATGCCGCGATCATCTTCACGAGCGGCGGCACAGGCTCTCCCAAAGGCGTCGTGTACGAGCACGGAATGTTCGCCGCTCAGGTCGAGATGCTGCGGAATCAGTTCAACATTCAGCCGGGCGAAATCGACCTGCCGGGTTTCCCGCTGTTTGCGTTGTTCAACGCGGCGATGCAGGTGACGACCGTGGTGCCCGACATCGATCCGACACGGCCCGCGAAAGTCGACCCTCGCAAGATCCTCGACCCCATCCGCCGTTACAGCGTGACTCAGGCATTCGGCTCACCGGCCCTTTGGAACCGCGTGGGGCGGGAGTGCGAAAAAACCGGTGAAACGATCCCCCATTTGCGGCGAGCGCTGTCGGCAGGGGCTCCCGTTCCGCGGCATGTGCTGCAACGCATGACGAAAGCACTTTCAGAGCCGGGCGCGGATCTTCATACGCCCTACGGAGCCACGGAAGCTTTGCCGGTCGCTTCGATTGCGGCCTCCGAAGTTCTCTCGGAAACATCTGAGCTATCGCGGCGGGGGGCGGGAACTTGCGTCGGGCCGCTGTTCGAGCAGGTCCGCGCAAAAATCATCGAGATCACGCCGGAACCCCTCGCGACGCTGGCAGACGCCAATGAACTGCCGGCCGGTGCGATCGGCGAGATCATCGTGCAAAGCCCATCGGCGACGCGTGAGTACTTCCGCCGGCCCCAAGAAACGTCGCTCGCAAAGATCGCTGACGGGGATTCATTCTGGCACCGCATGGGCGACGTGGGCTATCTCGACGAACATGGCCGGCTCTGGTTCTGCGGCCGCAAGGCCCATGTCGTCGAATCACCGCACGGCCGCATGTTCTCGGTCTGCTGCGAAGCGATCTTCAATGAGCATCCGCAGGTGTACCGATCCGCGCTCGTCGGCGTCGGTCCGAAGGGGCAGTCACGACCCGTGATCGTCATCGAACCGGAGAGCGGATGCTTCCCACGCGGCAAGCCGCAGCGTGAGCGATTTACGTCCGAACTGCGGCAGTTGGCGATCGGGAATCCGCTCACCGAGAGCGTTGACACGTTTCTGTTCCACCGCTCGTTTCCCGTCGACGTCCGCCATAACATCAAAATCGATCGGGAGCGACTCGGCCGCTGGGCGGCGAAGACGCTCGGCGTACCGCAGGTGTCGCAATGACGTCCCTCGTCACGGGCGGCGGCGGCTTCCTCGGCCTGTACATCGTCGAGCAGCTCATCGAGCGGGGAGAGCGTGTTCGCGTCTTCTGTCGCGGCGAGTATCCGCGTCTTGCTGAACTGGGCTGCGAGGTGGTGCGGGGGGACATCCATGACGAAGCGGCGGTCGTGAGCGCGATCGACGGCATCGAAACGGTCTATCACACCGCCGCCGTTCCCGGTGTCTGGGGACCGTGGCAGCATTACTTCGAGACGAACACGCTCGGCACGCGCCACGTGCTCGCCGGCTGCCGGCGACACGGCGTGCGGAAGCTCATTTATACGAGTTCGCCGAGCGTGGTCTTCGACGGACGATCACATCTCAACGCCGATGAGTCGCTGCCGTACGCCCAGACATTTCTGTGTCACTACCCGCATTCGAAGGCGATCGCCGAGCGCGAGGTTCTGGCTGCCAACGGACAGGGAGGGCTGACGACGGTGGCCCTCCGCCCCCACTTGATCTGGGGATCCCGCGACAACCATTTGATCCCAAGATTGATCGCGAAGGCGAAAGCCGGTCGGTTGCGACGGGTGGGGAACGGATCGAACCTCATCTCGATGAGCTATGTCGAGAACGCCGCGGCGGCGCACTTGCAGGCCGCGGATCGTCTTTCGGAAGGAGGTTCCGCAGCCGGAAAGCCCTACTTCATCAACGAACCAGAACCGGTGAATCTTTGGGGCTGGATCGACGAGCTTCTCGCGATCGCCGGCCTGCCGCCCGTCCGAAACGGCATTTCCGCAAACACGGCAACCAGGATTGGTGCCGCCTGCGAAGCGATCTGGACGATCGGCCGCCTGCCGGGCGAGCCGCCGATGACCCGCTTCCTCGCCGCTCAACTCAGCCAGTCGCACACCTATTCGGTGCAGGCCGCCGAACGGGATTTCGGGTATCGGCCAACCGTTTCCGCCGAAGAGGGACTCCGCCGATTCACGCCAGAGCTGCGACAGCTCGCAAAACGCTCCTGATCGGCGGTCCGTCAGGCGACTGGTGCCATCCTGGCCGTTCCGACGCTATGCACCTGCGTTTCGCCTGCCTAAACTAGGTGCGACCTTCCGCGTTGCGCTCTTCCCATGGCCGCGGTCTCTTCTGGCCAACAATCCCACGGTTGCTATGTCTGCGAGTCTTGCCGAACCCGTCACCAAGGGCACTTACGCCTTCGTCAGAGTGTGGGCGATTGTACCTCAAGAAACCCGCAGGTGTCGGTATGGCTGAGGACCTTTACCCAGTGCGGCTCGTGAGCCACACCGGAGGCGAACTTGCGGGCGTCTTCGTTCTCGATGAGGATGAGCCGGGCGACGACTGCACTTTGATCCTGCGGTCCTCCCTCGGAGAGTTCACGGCGAAGGAGTGGAACTATTTTGCCGCCCTGTGCCGGATACGGGAGCAACTCGAAGAGAAGGGATGGCGTCCCGTCTGTTACGGCAGTAGCCGGAAGGTCTATCCGTCAGGGATGTGCTGCGACATGGGCCGTGGCCTCACGGCCTACCGGATGGAAATGGGGCGGCAGGCATTCCAGCGAGACCAAGTTCGGGTATTCGACTCCGGCCCTGATGTCGAGTCGGCATCGGTAGATGAGCAAGAGAAGTTTCGAGACGCATGGCTACAGAGCCTCGGCGGGAGCAAGTGACGGCAACATGAATCCATTTCCGATCTTGGAATCGACTTCCGCCATGTCTCCACCGGGAAGTGGCGACGAGCCACGGCCTAGTAAGGGCCGATTTTGCTTCATCAGTCTCGGCTGCCCCAAAAACCTCGTCGACAGCGAGAAGATGCTGGGGACGCTGGCGATTGACGGTTACACGCTCGTTTCGGAGCCGGAGGGGGCCGATTTCGTCGTCGTGAACACCTGCGGGTTCATCGAGCAGAGCCGCAAGGAATCGCGCGACGTCATCGAAGAGATGCTCTCGTTAAAGCGGTCTGGCAAAACCGGTGGCGTGATCGTGGCAGGTTGTCTGCCGCAGCGTCTCGGCGGGGCGAAGCTGCTCGAAGAGATGCCCGAGATCGACCAGCTCGTCGGCGTGTTCGCCCGAGAAGAAATCGCCCGCGCCGCCGATCGAATCGTGGGTGTCCGCCATAAAGAGCTGGCTCAGGAACAGCGAGAAGTCTTCCGTCCCGCCCCGATTCGCGCTCTCGACGATCGCGAGCGACTGCGGATCACGCCGCGGCACTACGCGTATCTCAAGATCAGCGAAGGCTGCAATCGCACGTGCACCTTCTGTTCGATCCCGATGATGCGCGGCAAGCATGCGACGAAGCCGATCGAGCTTGTCGTCTCGGAAGCTCGCGAACTCGCCGCCGACGGCGCGCGCGAACTGATTCTCGTCGCACAGGATCTCACGTACTACGGCATGGACCTGTACGGCGAGGTCCGCCTCGTGCAGTTGCTCAACGAGCTCGAGAAAATCGAAGGCATCGAGTGGATCAGGCTGATGTACCTGTATCCGGTGCACGTCACCGATCCGCTCATCGAGAAGATCGCGTCGAGCACGAAGGTGCTGCCGTATCTCGATCTGCCCTTGCAGCACGTCAGCACATCAGTGTTGCGACGCATGAGCCGGCGGATCGATCGCGACAAAACCGTGGCTCTGGTCGAGAAGCTCCGCGGGAGCATTCCGAATCTCGTGCTGCGCACGACGTTCATCGTCGGATTCCCGGGCGAAACGGACCGGGATTTCGAGGAACTCAAAGACTTCGTCGAAACGACGCGTTTCGAGCGAATGGGCGTGTTCACGTACAGCCAGGAACCCGGCACGCCGGCGATGCGGCTCGACGGCCACTTGCCGGAAGAGCTGAAAGAGGCCCGGCAGAATGAGCTCATGGCGACTCAACAGGAGATCGCGTTCGAGTTTGCCGAATCGCTTCTCGGCTACGAACTCGACGTCGTGATCGACGGTCCCGCCGGGGAAAACCTGTGGGCCGGTCGAACTTATGCCGATGCTCCCGATATTGATGCGACCGTGTATGTCGCGGGCGAAAAGTTTCAGCCCGGCGAAAAACTTCCGGTCGTGCTCGCGGGCCGCGACGGGTACGATTGGATTGGCGAAATCGCCGACGACGAGTCGTGACGATTTCGCCGATGCGGACGCGAGGCAGTGCTCACCGGGGCGAAGTGAGTCATGGCGACGGTGAATGAGCGAGACGATGCAGCCGTGCAGCCGCCAGGACCAGGATTTGGTCCGTCGGTGCGGCTCGCTCCCGCTCCGATCGATCGTCGCAGCCTCAATATCCCGAACGCGATCACGCTCAGCCGGCTCATTCTGGCGATCATGCTGTTCGCGATGATCGGTTATCCCGGCTGGTGGATGTCTTCGGCGGTCTTGTTCGTCGTCGCCGCCTCGACCGACTTTCTCGACGGCTACTTCGCGCGGAAGTACGGTCAGGTGACGACGCTCGGTCGCATCATGGATCCGTTCGTCGATAAGATCATCGTCGGCGGGGCGTTTTTGTTTCTGATGCGGCATGATGCCGGCGTCAGCGCATGGATGGTGCTGATCGTGCTCGGCCGCGAGATGTTCGTGACGAGCCTGCGCGGCTTTATGGAGCAGCACGGCATCGACTTCTCGGCCGACAGGACCGGCAAACTGAAAATGGTTTTGCAGTGCATCGCCGTGACGGTCGCCTTGCTGTCGATGTCGCGACTGTTCATCGTCTACCCGGCCTTCCAGACGTTTCGCGACCTGCTGCTTTGGGGCATGACGGCCTTTACGGCGTACAGCGGCATTGCCTATTTCATGCGAGCGATGCGTGCCCTGCGCGATCATCTGGCTCGGGCGTGATCAGACGAGTGGTGCGCCTCACCGAGTCGCCGGTGTTTCGCGGCTCGCGCGGCGTCGCTCAAACGCGACACGGCGTGTCGCGCCGCTATTCCACCGAGAAGCGATAATGCGAAGTCACAGTCAGAAATAGGGGCAGGGTGCCACTGGCTCCGCCAGTGCTTTTCAGGAGAACGTCGATCGCCCTTCGCACTGGCGGAGCCAGTGGCGCCCCAAATCAGGCTGTGACAAAGCGATAATGCGTCGTCGGCCGCACGTAGGCCCAGGCCTCGAACGATCCCTGATCCGTCAGGACGGTCACGCGTCGCCGCTGATACGTCGCATACCGCGACAGTCGCGGCGTGACGCCCTCAAGTTCGTCGCAGTCCGCCATCGCCGCCTCGTAAACACCGGGCCTGAGAAAGAAGAGTTCGCCTGGAACGCTTCCACCGTGGCTCCGGTCAATCATCAGCGGGGCGACCACCGCGTAGTCGGGCAGTCGGGCCGCAATTACCCGTTCGTAACGACCGGCCAGATAATGGTGATTCACGTGCCCCCGACGCAGCGTGCCGAAGGCGAACAGCGGCAAATGGTCGTCGATTTGAGGCGTCATCGCCGCATTAGGGCGGGTTTCATGGCCCGTATGCAAGCCCAGGCTTCGGCTTGACCGCATCGCCCGGCGCGATTTACCTTTCCGCCGCATCTTTCGCCCGCCGGCAGGAGGCCGCTTTGGCGACCGCAGCCCGTTTCGTTCGCAGTCTCACCCAGCCGCCCGTTCTGACACGTGTGCTGATCGGCGTCGCGGCAGTCGTCGTGCTCGTGCAAGGCTATCGCGCGGTCTTCGTGCGGACGAACGATTACAACGTGCACCTCGAGTACGGCCGGTTCTTTCTGGAAGGCGAGCCGTTCAAGTCGGACGGGGCCACGGCGTTCTATCCGCTGGGGCGCTTGTGGATGAACGCGAGCTTCGCCTCGATCGAGTATTACACAGGCCGCGCCCTCTGCTACGTCGCCGCGATCGTTTCGCTGGGCGTGACGTTGCGGATGTGGGGTGAACTGGCGGCCCGAGCCGTACCGATGGCCGCGAACAAGCGAACGGCGGCGATCGGTTGGACCGTCGCAGTGCTGTTGCCGTTCATCATCCGCGATCTCGACGAATGCGGGTTGCAACTGCTCTTGCTGTTCTTTCTGACGTCAGCGGGCTACGCGTTCGCGCATGGCTGGAAAAGGCTCAGCGGCTTCTGGCTGGGGTTCGCGATCGTCTACAAGGCCGCGCCGCTATTGTTTCTGCCGCTCTTGATTTGGAAGCGGGAATGGCGTGCGGCTGGCTGGACGATCGTATTCACGATCGTTCTCTCGACGCTGCCCGCGACGTACCTCGGATGGCAGGAAACGGTCGCGGCGCAGCGGACCTGGTTCTCTCGCGCGGCCGGAATCCTGCGGAATCAGCAGGCGTATCCCTCGGCGCCCGGCATTGAGCAGCCGAAGCCGCAGAACGTCAGCCTGAAGGCGTTGATCGCACGCTATCTGCGGACATATCCGCCGGGACATTCGTTGCACGTCGATCATCCCTTGTTCTTCCAGTTCGGAAGGATGTCGGAACGAGTCGCGGCGGCGACAGTCATGGGAGTCGTGCTTGCCTTGGGAGCGGTCATCGCATGGAGAATGCGACGGCCTTGGGAGACGCCGCTCGCGAATGCCGATTTCGCGCCCGAGTGGGCGGTCGCGTGCCTGTTCGTCGCCATCATGTCCCCCTTGTGCTGGAGGCAGCATCTGGTGATGGCTTTGCCCTGCGCGTACCTCGTCGCTCGCGAGCGATTGAGCGCAACGGCGTCGAACGGATGGCGGAAGTGGGTTCCCGTTTTCGCGGCGATTCCGATTCTGTTCTTCCACAGGGAGGTGATCGGCCGCGACCTCGCGCACGTGCTGCTCACGTACAAGTTCGACACGATGGCCGTGCTCTCGTACGCACTGCTCGCGCTGACGCTGCCGAATGCGACCGCCGCGATGATCGCCAAGGTCTCCCCGCCGGTCAGCGCTCCCACGATGAAGGCCGCCCGACAGTCGCTTTGGACTGTCTCACCGACGCCAACACCCTGCGCTGAACGCTGCGCATTTGCAGAATCCGCGTCGATTGCACGCCTGCTCGGTGGCCGCTACGGTGACGTTGCCGCCTGTTTCGACCGGCGCCGACATGTTCCTTCTGCGCCGGATACTTCCTGATGAGCGTTCGCCGCCTCGCGCTGGCCTCATTTGCATGGATTGCGTGCCTGTCAACGACTTTCGCCGCCGAAGCGGCCAAGCCGAACATCGTGTTCATCCTCGCGGATGATCTGGGCTATGCGGACCTCGGCTGCTACGGCGGAAATGTCATCCAGACGCCGCGTCTCGATGCGATGGCGTCTGAAGGCCTGCGCTTCACGCATGCCTACGCCGGCACGAGCGTGTGCGCCCCCACCCGCTGCGTGCTGATGACGGGGCTGCACACCGGCCACGCTCCGATCCGGGCGAACCGTGAGTTGCAGCCCGAAGGGCAGATGCCCCTGCCGGAAGGGTACGTCACGCTGCCGCAAATCATGAAGGACGCCGGCTACGCGACCGCCTGCATCGGCAAGTGGGGGCTGGGCGTGTTCGGCTCGACCGGCGATCCGCTGAAGCGCGGCTTCGATCACTTCTACGGCTACAACTGCCAGCGACATGCCCATGAGTATTACACCGACTACCTCTACGACGACGATCGACGCATCGCGCTCGACGGCAAGACCTACTCGCAGGATCTGCTGATGGCCGATGCCCTGGCCTGGGTCCGTGAGAAGCGGGATGAGACCTTCTTTCTCTATCTGCCCTTTACGATCCCGCACGGGAAGTACCAGGTTCCCGACGCCTCGGCCTATGACGACGCGACCTTCGAGGGTCGGCCGCTCACGGAACAAGAGAAGACGTATGCGGCGATGGTCTCGCGGCTCGACGGCGACGTCGGCCGGCTGCTCGACTTGCTGAAAGAGCTGCAACTCGACGAGAAAACGATCGTGTTCTTCACGAGCGATCACGGGGCCGCGAAGGACTTCTTTCACAGCTCGGGACCGCTGCGCGACATTAAGCGGAGCATGTACGAAGGCGGCTTGCGCGTGCCGATGATCGTCCGCTGGCCGGACGTGGTGCCGGCGGGGAAAGTGAGCGACGAAGTCTGGACTTTCTGGGACGTGCTGCCGACCTTCGCCGAGCTGGCGGGGACGAGCCTTCCCGAACACGCTCAGTTAGACGGTCTGTCGGTCGTGCCGGCGTTGCTGGGAGGCGAGGCTCCACGGCATGACTACCTGTATTGGGAGCTGCACGAAGGCAAGTTCAGCCAGGCGGCGATCCAGGGCCAGTGGAAGGCCGTGCGACCCGGGCCGAACGCGGCGCTGGAACTCTATGATCTCGCGGCCGATCCGGGAGAGACGAACGACGTCGCCGCGACGCATCCCGATGAGATCGCCGCGATGGAAAGGCTGCTCCGCGAGGCCCGGAGCGACTCGCCCTTGTGGCCGAAGGATCTTGGGGCGAAGAAGAAAGCCGCGAACGCGAAGCCGGCGTCATGAGTCACCCTGCCGGCTCGCGCAAGATCGACCACGGCACAGGCTCTGAGAGATCGGAGGCGGTGCACACGCCGGTGTGGGATCTGCTGTTCGGAACGTATCACCTGCCCGACCGCTGGCCGAAGGTGTACGGGCTATGCGGCGGAAGCGAGATGCCCGCTGGTTGGCTCCGGCAGTTCGTTCATCCATTCCGCAGACGACGGGTTCCCGTCCCGTGCAGCACGACGGCGTCGGAATCAGAAACGTCGGCCGTGATCTGACGAAAACGGCATTACGGCGCCGTCAGGCTGGGCGCTCCGATCGCCGTCGGCGGTGAGATGCTCAGACGCCAGCCGCGATGCGACGATTGCGGCACGTCGCTGATGCCGACGCGGCCGGTCAGCCAATCGACGATGCGCCAGTCCATCCAGCGGCGGTCGGGATCGACGCCGCGGACACCGATGAACCCGAGGTGGCCGCCGTGATCGCTCAGGTAGAGCGCCACGCACTCCGAGCGATCGAGCGTCTCGAACAGATGGCCCGGAATGAGGGGATCATCGCGACTGTGCAGGATCAGGGTCGGCACCTCGATCTGCTTGATGAATTGCGCCGAACTCGCGGTGCGGTAATAGTCCTCGATGCCGTCGAAGCCCCAGCGGGGCACGGTGAATCGCTCGTCGAAATCGCGAATGCGCACGACCGGCGATTCGAGAAGGTGGCGGCTGACCTCGGCGAAGGCCGAATGTCCCGTGACATGCCGAGTGAGGTGCCGGGCGAAGTGACGGTCGTAGAGCCGTTGCATCGGCCCCGTCAGAAAATCGCAGCAGACGGCGAGGTCGATCGCCGGATTGATGGTGACGGCGCGGTGCATCTCGTCGGGCAGCGCCCCCGGGTTCTCGCCGAGCGTCTTGAGCGCGACGTTGCCCCCCATCGAATAACCGATGAGATTCAGCGGCGAACCGGGACACAACCGGGCGATGAACCGCAACGCGGCGAGCACGTCGCCGCTCTGGCCGGCGTGATACGGGCGAGTCGCCAGCTCCCGTGCCGCGCCGCAGGTGCGGTAATCCATGCGGAACGTGCGCACGTTTTCCGCGTTCAGCTTGCGAGTCGCCCGCACCATATAGGTGCTGCGATGACAGCCCGCGAGACCGTGCAGCAGCACGGCGGTCGGATCGCCCGGCCCCCAGCCGGCGGGTCGGTCGTCGTGCAGCACGACATGATCGCCGTCGTCGAGTCGCACGCGATGGTCGCGTTCGGCCGTGCGAACTTTCGGAGCGCCGTGCAGGTAACTCGCTGCGATCGTCTGGGCGTGGCCGCTTTTCAGAAGCGGGTGAGGTCTGAACGGCGGGAAGGCTTTCGTGCCTGCGCGGTCGGCAGCGTGTTTCGAGGCGAAGGGAGCGGTCATGCTCGTCGATTTGGTCTTCGTCGGCCGGCGCATTCGCCGCGGAGGCTGCGGCGGCGGACGCATTTTCCGACGATGCCGGCGGCGTTGCAACTTAAGAACGCCGACTCCCGGAAGTGAATCCGCGAACAGGCGATCGCTCGTCCGACGACGCGGATTGCGAAAACTCTGGCGGCCGACGCTGCGTCAGTGAGACGAAAGTCGCGATGGCTGCGGCCACACGATTCGGCTTCAGGCGGCGGCATTTGACGCCACTGCGAGAGATTCCTTGCGGTCGTATGACGTTTGCGACGGTTCGGTGAGAGGTGACCGAAAGGTCGGTCGCATCGCTCCGGCCTTGCGAAACGGATAGGCGGAGAGTGCGACGTTTTCTGACCCCGCATCCCCCCGAGGGTTTCCACCCATCGCGCGACCATGACCTATGTTTTGCCTGACATCCCCTCGGGCACCGCCCGGTGACTTCTACGGAGCGTAGTCATGTCAGACCGAGCAGTCCAGAAACCGATATGGGCTGCGCTTGTCGTGCCGTCGGCGGCGTGCGGACTTGCGCTCGCGCCGGTGGCGGGCTGGATGTTCGGCCCTCTGGCGGCGGCGACCGTGTTCGCGGTCTGTCTCGCCGATGCGATCTTGCTGGGATGGGTGGTCGAGCGATTTCGGCGAGACGCGAGCGCGCAGCTTCGTCGTCCCGAACTGCGCGGCGAAATCGGTTATCAGGCCGGCGTCTTCAGACCGTTGCTCGCTGAGGCACTGCTGCAAATCGAAGAACTGGAACAACGGGCCGCGGTCGCCGCACAGGCGAAAACCGAGCTCGAAGCGAGGGTTCATCTGAACCGTCGCCGTCTGCGACATTTCGTCGGCACGATCGACGCGACGAGTGAGCCGGTCATTCTCACCGACGCCTCCGGCAGAGTCTTGCACGCGAATCCGGCCGCCGGACGCCTCTTCCGGCCCGAAGAAACCGCCGCACGAAAGACGGGAACGCTCACCGAGAGCGAGCTCAGCGAGATTCCTCCGGTCGTACAGGCGATTCGGCAGGTTCTCGATCGACCGCTGGGCGCGTCGCGAACCGTCGAGTTCTCGGTCGACGGCGCCGCGGGCGTGACGCATCGCGCCGTGGTGCGACCGATCACGGACGACGACGGCCAGCTACTGGGCACGTCGGTGCAGATCGACGACGTTCAGCACGAAACGGCCGAGCGGCAGCGACATGCCGAATTCGTGTCGAGCGTGTGTCACGAACTCAAAACGCCGATGGCGAGCATTCGCGCCTATACCGAACTGCTTCGAGACGGCGACGCCGAGACCGACGAGGAACGCGCGGAACTCTGCAGCTTCATCGACAGCCAGGTCGATCGACTCACGCGGCTCGTCAACAATATGTTGAACCTCGCCCGCATCCAAAGCGGCGTGGTGAAGGTCCAGCGCGACGATTGCGAGCTGAACGATGTGCTTCAGCCGGCCATCGAAACGGTGCGTCACCTCGCTGAGGAGAAGAACATCCGCCTCCTTCCCGAGCTGAGCGACCTGTACCTCGCGGTGCACGCCGACAAAGACCTGCTGCGCCAGGCGGTCATCAATCTGCTCTCGAACGCCGTCAAATACACGCCGGCGGGAGGCGAGGTCCGGCTGCGGAGTCGACTCGCCGGCGACCGATGCGTGATCGAAGTCAAGGACTCCGGCATGGGCATCCCGGCGGAGTGCCTGCCCCGGTTGTTCGAACGTTTCTATCGCGTTCCGAGGAACAACTCCGCGGCGGCCGGCACCGGACTGGGACTTGCGCTCGTCAAGTACATCGTCACCGATCTGCACAACGGCTCGATCACGGTGCAAACCGAGGTCGACACCGGCTCGACCTTCACGATCTCACTGCCGTTCGGACATCTCGACAAACTGCCTCGCCGCGACGCGGCTAAAAAAACCATTGAAACGACATAGCGCTCACAGCACCCCCTCTCCCTTGGGGAGAGCGGGGAACTCGCGCCGAGACCGACAGCCACTCTCTCGCAAGAGACCAGCCATGACCTCACGCATCCTCATCTGCGACGACGAGTTCCCGATCACGAAGGCCGTCGGTATGAAGCTGACGAAATGCGGTTTCGACGTGCAGACGTGCCACGACGGCCAAGCCGCCTGGGAGGCGTACTGCGCCGCACGCCCGGACATGTTGGTCACCGATCTTCAGATGCCGAGGCTCGACGGGCTGAGCCTGATCCGTCTCATTCGTGAGGGTGATTCAAGGCTTCCCGTCGTTCTACTGACCGCGAAAGGCTTCGAAATCAACGAAGCGGCGCTCGAAGCGGAATTCGGCCGATTCCGTCTGTTCGCGAAGCCTTTCAGCCCGAGGGAGCTGGCCGGCGCCGTCGCCGACATGCTGCAGGACGCCGCCGTCGCGGAGTCCGTCGCCGTCGCGACGACACATGGAACTATCGCGTCGCTGTGAGCGACCACCCCTTTATCAAGTTGCGTGAGACGTTGGCGATGGCCCCCACCAAGACCTCCCGAGAAGACATTTTGGTTTCCGGCGCGGCCACCGCAGCCCTTGCGGGCCTGGGGGGTTCGATCGCGCCGCTCGCGGCATTGCCCGTCGGAGCCGCGGCGGTTCTCTGCGGCCTGCCGGTCGCGGCCGCGGCCGCTGTCGCCGAT
>JACCRE010000186.1 GCA_013813775.1 Planctomycetaceae bacterium | reverse complement strand
GCGTTATGGAGTTTAGGAAAGGCGTGTGGCATTGAAGTTTGCTCTCAAAAGGCTTCACCGCGGAGGACGCGGAGGAGCGCAGAGGCTAAAGGTTGTTCAATCGTTTGATGCCGTCGCGAAGGTGCATGACATTGAAGTTGATAAGAAGCCCGAGTCGCTTTCCGCTGAGTCTGAGGTACGACAACGGGGAGAGCCACTTCAACTTCGTCCACTAGACCGCAGCTCGCAGTTCAAGGCGGCTTGATACGCCGGAAATCAACCTCTGCGTACCTTCGCGACCTCTGCGGTGAACTTTATTACCGTCGCTTCTTGTGGTCGCCCACTTTCGGGGCGCTCGAGCTCGCATTTGGACCCAAATAGCGCAGCCCCACGAGCGGTTCGCTGCCCGTGTTCTCGACGACGACGCCTTCTTTCGCGGCCTTGGCGCAGACGAAGACCTCGTCTTCCGTCACGGCTCCGAAGCGGATCATCGCCGGTGTTTGCAGCCGCAGGTTGCCGATGCGGCCCTCGCCTTGCACGGTGATCCAGCCGTAAGCGCCGCCGTCCTTGATGGTGCATTTCGCACCGGGATCGACGGTCAGTTCCTTCGCCGAGAAGAGCTGCTCGCCGCCGACGTCGCCATAAACGATCCAGCGATCGACGAAGCCCTCGCCCTGCGTGTCGGCGACCGGAATCGGCTCGAGATAATGGTTGTCCATGAAATGCGTGTCGACGTTCTGCTCCCAATCGAGGGCGTCGACGAGATATTGAAGGTCGTCGTGCTTGTCTTTCGGGAAATCCTTCGTGAGCAGCGACCGCGGCACCGCCCGGCCTTCGACCATGCTCTGATACATGCCGAACACGTCGCTGCCCCATTGCGGCTCGTAGGTCACGAGGCTGCCCGGCGCGTGCAACACGCAGGGCGGAATGAGCCAGCCGGTGCCGGGGTTGAGCCGATAGGCTTTCGAGAGATCGAGAATGCCGTTGTCGCCGTCGTTCCAGCGTTCCAGGCAACGCACCACGTCGTCCTTGGTCGTGCCGGGCTCCAGGCCCATGAACGTGTAGGGGAAGTTGTTCCCGATCGCGTTCATCTGCGGCGGGAAGTAGTACGACTCCGGCTTGCCCTCTTGCCCGACGAGCTTCGCCTGCGCAGCGTTCTGGTGCATGTGATGGGGGATCGGCCCCATGTTGTCGAAGAACTTGGAGTAGACGGGCCAGCGCTTGTACTTCGACCAGATTTCGTCGCCGATGATCTGGCCTTTCAGCTCTTCCACGGCATCACGCAGCGTGAATCGCTCTTTGCCGAAGACGACGTAGCTCAGCCCTTCGTCGGCGGGTGCCCCTTCGTTCGCCGCGGCGGTCGTCGAGCCGAACCAGCGTTCGTCGATGCCTCCGCGATGCGTTCCGAGCGCGTAGTAATCGGCGGGATGCAGCTTCAGCCTTCGTCCCGGCTGCAAGAACGAGCGGGGAACCCACGTCGGAGCCAATCGGAAGATGCCGCCCCCTTCGGTGAGGGCGTCGATCGCGAGGCGAGCCACGTTCGGCATAGCAGTGCTCTCTTACGGAAGCGGACGTTCAAGTTTTAAGATCGGAACTAGGCCGCCAAAGAGGCCTGGCTGGTGCGACAGCGAGCGTATTGTGCGCGGTCGATGCGTCGATGCAAAGCATCCTCGAACCACTCCGTGAACGCGAACGGTCGCTGCCGTGTCGGAGTTCCGCGTGCGGCTTGTTCGCCTCGCCGTCACCCGTACAATGCGGCCCGCCGAAGGTGAGAAGATATCGATCGGGATGCTTGCATGGTCGACGTCGCGATTTACGGAGCGACCGGATATACGGCGCTGGAGCTGATTCGGATCCTGATCCGGCATCCTCACGCGCGCATCACGGCCGTCACGAGCCGGCAGGACGTCGGCAAGCCGTTGCACGCGGTGCATCAGAGTCTGTTCGGCCGTCTCGATCTCGACTTCGAGGAACTGACGCCGGCGGAACTGGCCTCAAGGGCCGAAGTCGTGTTCTGCTGCGTTCCACATGGCGCGAGCATGGCGGCTGTGCCGGAGCTGCTCTCGAACGGTGCGAAAGTCATCGACCTGAGCGCCGACTATCGTCTCTCGGACCCCGGCGTGTTCGAGCAGTGGTACAAGCTCGTGCATACCGACCCGACCCGGCTCGGCGAGACGGTCTACGGCCTGCCGGAGCTCTTCGGAGATCGAATCCCCGGCCGCGACCTGATCGCCAATCCCGGTTGTTATACCAGCACGGCGATTCTCGCCCTCGCGCCCTTGCTCGCCGGGTCGCTGATCGAGCCGACGGGCATCGTGATCGATGCGAAGAGCGGGGTGAGCGGAGCGGGGCGGGCGCCGAAGCTCGGAACTTTGTATTCGGAGTGCAACGAGAACTTCGCGGCATACGCCGTCGGCACGCACCGGCACCAGCCCGAGATCGAGCAAGTGCTTTCGCAGGTCAGCGGCAAAGCGGTGGAGGTGCTCTTCACGCCGCACCTCGTGCCGATGGACCGCGGCATCTTCGCCACGATCTACGCCTCGCCGATCGGCAGTCCGTCGCAGCCCGACCTGCTGGATGCGATGCGGCGGTTTTACGAAGGGAAGCCGTTCGTGCGGATCGTCGATCACTTGCCGCAAACGAAGGACGTCGCGTTCACGAACTTCTGCGACGTCACCGTCTGCGTCGCCAAGGGCAGAGTGATGATCCTGGCGGTGCTCGACAACCTGATCAAAGGGGCGGCCGGCGTGGCCGTGCAGAACTTCAATCTGATGTGCGGGTTCGATGAGACGACGGGGCTGGTGTGAAAGTGTGAAGTTAGCCGCCGTAATCGCGGAGTCGCCTCTTCCAGTATGCGGGACCGCGGCGAACATGAGCCACAGCGAAGACGATGATGTCTTCGGGACGGACTTCAAAGCCGATCCGGCAGGCATATGGCTTGAGGAGGCAGTACCTGAATTCCCGGTCACTTTCGGCATCGACAAGCGGAAAGCTCCGTGGACTTCGCTCGATCGATTCGAGCCTCTGACGGAAAGTCTTGAAGAATTTCCATCCCAACCCGGATTCCTGCCGCTCGTACCATAGGGTCGCCTGTTCGGCCTCCGCCTCCGCGATTGGCTCAACCCTGAGTGGCATTCCGAGTCTCCTGCTCGAGTGCGAGCCGGATCCGTTCGACGGACTCCCTCCAGTCGCTCGCCGTCCTGTTTCCGCGGTCGAAAGCCTCCGCGCGTTCGATCAACGTTCGTCCGAAATCGTCTTCATCAACCGCTGGAGGTTCGGGAAGGCTGCGCAGGAGTTCGCCGGCAAGCGTCGCGCGATCGGCGACAGTGAGATTCATCGCGATCTTCATCGCTTCATCAAGGCCGGGCATCTGTTCGGTTCCGAATCTGGCGGGAGGAAAGAGACACCGCTAGTCTATCCCGCCGCTGCCGTTTCCGCCTCAAGTTTCGCCACTCATGCCCGACCCTCCGATCCTGCCCGCCGGCTTCCTCGCCGCCGGCATCCATTGCGGCATCAAGTCCGATCCTCAGAAGCATGACCTGTCGCTGTTTGTCTCCGAGCGGCCGTCCGTCGCCGCGGGAGTCTTTACGACGAACCGGGTCTGCGGCGCCCCCATCACGGTTTGCCGCGAGCGGGTGCCGTCGGCGACGATCCGAGCCGTACTCATCAATTCAGGCAACGCGAACGCCTGCACGGGGCAGCGGGGCATCGATGATGCGAAGTCGTCGGCGAAAAATGTTTCGAGTCGACTCAACTGCCAAGAAGAAGATGTCCTCGTGCTATCGACAGGCGTGATCGGCCGACTGTTGCCGATGGAGAGTCTTTCCGCGGGGGTTCCGACGCTTATCAATCAATTGGCGAACACTTCAGATGCTTTCAGACAAGCCGCCCGCGGCATGATGACGACCGACACGGTTCCCAAACAATCGGTGCGGCGGGTTGAGATGGGCGGCGGAACCGTCACCGTGTCCGGTGCGGCGAAGGGGGCGGCGATGATCGCCCCGAACATGGCGACGATGCTGGCGGTCGTGATGACGGACGCGGTGATTTCGCGGATCGACGCCGACGCGATTTTGCGAGCCTCCGTCGAACGCACGTTCAATCGCATCAGCATCGACGGTCACACGAGCACCAGCGACGCTGTGCTCTTGATGGCCAACGGCGCCAGTGGTGTCGACACCACGAACGAAGTCGCCAAAGATGCGGTCGCATCGGCGATCGCCGCGGTCTGTGGCGAACTTTGCGAAGCGATTGTGCGAGACGCGGAAGGCGCGACGCATTTCGTGACGGTCGATGTTCAAGGTCTTTTGACGGAAGAGGATGCCGTCCGGGTCGCGAGGGCCGTCGCCGACAGTCCACTCGTGAAGACCGCGATCGCGGGCGCCGATCCGAACTGGGGCCGCGTGATCTCGGCGGCGGGTCACTCCGGCGTTTTTTTCGAGGAACAGGAACTCAGTCTCGACATGAACGGGGTGAGCGTTTATCGCGACGGGATTCCGCGGCCGTTCGACGCGAAGGCTTTATCGACCGCGATTCGCGAAAGCCGTGACACCTCGCTGCTGCTGACGTTCGCGAAGGGCGATGCTTCCGCCCGCATTCTCACAAGCGACCTGACCGCGGAGTACGTGCGGCTGAATGCCGACTACACCACGTAGCGCCGACTTGAACCGGCGGCGTAAGCGGCGACAATCTCCCGTCAGCCGCATGAGGCGGATTGGATTCTAACCGCGCTGCCGGAGTGACGCTTGGCGACGAAGACACGACCGATCAATCCGGCCGCTGTGGAGGCCGAGGCGCAGGCGATCGGTCGGCAGCTCTGGCAGCGTCTGGGTAGGAGGCGGCCTTCGGTTCTCGAACGCCGCTGGTGGGACGACCGCCTTCTTGATTGGGCCATGGCCGACGAGTCGGTCAAGGTCCAGATGTTCCGGTTCGTCGACGTGCTGCCGATGCTCCGAACGCACGGCTCGGTCACGCGGCACCTGCGTGAATACTTCGACGATGTCCGGCGGCACCTGCCCTTGGCCGCCCGGCTCGTGCTCACGACGGCCGAACCCGACTCGATGATCGGCCGTGCGATCGCGGTGAGCGCGAAGAACAACTCGCTCCGAATGGCGAAACGCTTCATCGCAGGTGAAAAACCGGCTGAGGTTCTCGAAACGGTTCGAGAGTTGCGCGAGGCGGGTCACGCTTTCACGCTCGATCTGCTCGGCGAGGCCGTGATCAGCGAAGTCGAGGCCGACAAGTATCAGCGGCAGTATCTTGAACTGCTTCAAGGCTTGTCGGACGAGGTCAACGCCTGGCCGGAAGACCCGCTGCTCGACAACGACGATCAGGGGACGATTCCGCGACTGAACGTGTCGCTCAAGCTCTCGGCGCTTGACGCCCGCTTCAATCCCGCCGATCCCGAGGGGACGTTCGACCGCGTCGCCGGTCGGCTGCGGCCGATCCTGCGCGAGGCTCGCGATCGGCACGCGTTCGTCAATGTCGACATGGAGCAGTTCGCGTACAAGCCGCTCACGCTCGAGATTTTTCGCCGCGTCTTTCTTGAAGAAGAGTTTCGCGACTTCAAGGACGTGGGCATCGTCGTGCAGGCCTACTTGCGAGACAGCGGCGACGATCTCGCCTCGCTGCTCGATTGGGTGGACGAGCGCGAGACGCCGGTGTGGGTCCGGCTCGTCAAAGGCGCCTACTGGGACTACGAGACGGTCGTCGCGCAAGCCAATGGCTGGCCGATTCCGGTCTATCGCCAGAAGTGGCAGTCCGACGAAAATTTCGAGCGGCTGACCACCGTCTTGATGGAAAACCATCACAAGCTGCGGCCGGCGATCGCGAGCCACAACCTGCGAAGTCTGTCGCACGCGATCGCCGCGGCCAAGCAATTCAATCTGCGTCGCGACGCTTTCGAACTGCAAATGCTTTACGGCATGGCCGGAGATCAGGCCGAGCTGTTCTCGGAGCAGGGCTATCGCGTCCGCATCTATACGCCGTTCGGAGAGTTGATCCCCGGCATGGCGTACCTGGTCCGACGGCTTCTGGAAAACACATCCAACGATTCGTTTCTGCGGCACAGCTTCGATGCGTCCGCCTCGATCGAGGAACTACTGATGAGCCCCGCCAAGGTCGGCGCGAAGACGCCGCCACTGCCGCCCGATCCGCAGCCCGAGTTCGCCAACGAGCCGCCGACCGACTTCAGCAGGGAAGAGAACCGCGAGTCGATGCGCGAGGCGCTCGAAGATGTAAGGTCGCAGTTCGGTCGCGACTACCCGCTCGTCATCGGCGGCCGGGCGACCGACACGACGAAGAAGATCACGTCGGTGAATCCGTCGAATCCTTCGGAGATCGTCGGCGTCGTCGCGACGGCGACGCCGGAACAGGCCTCCGATGCCATCGAAGCGGCCCGCCGGGCCTTTCCGCAATGGATGAGAACCGACCCCGGCCATCGTGCCGAGTATCTGGAGCTCGCCGCGGCCGAGATGCGCGTCCGCCGCTTCGAGCTGGCGGCGTGGATCGTCTTCGAATGCGGCAAGCCCTGGCGAGACGCCGACGCTGATGTCGCGGAAGCCATCGACTTCTGCACGTACTACGCGCTGCGGATGCGACAGCTCGCGGAGGGACGGGAAGTCCGCATCGCGGGCGAGGAGAACACATATTTCTACCGGCCGCGCGGCGTGGCCGTCGTCATCGCGCCGTGGAACTTCCCACTCGCGATTTTGACCGGCATGACCGCCGCCGCGCTCGTCACCGGCAACACCGTCGTGATGAAGCCGGCCGAGCAATCGCCGGTGATCGCGGCGAAGCTGATGGAAGTCTTCCGCGATGCCGGTTTGCCGGAGGGCGTCGTCAATTATCTGCCGGGAGTCGGCGAAGAGATCGGGCCGGAACTCGTCGGAAGTCCCTTGGTGGATCTGATCGCGTTCACCGGCTCGCGCGAAGTCGGCCTCGGCATCAATGCGAAGGCCGCCGACACCGATCCACGCCAGACGAGCGTCAAGCACGTCGTCGCCGAGATGGGCGGCAAGAACGCGATCATCGTCGACGACGACGCCGATCTTGACGAGGCCGTCGCCGGAGTCGTGCAGAGCGCGTTCGGCTACTCCGGGCAGAAGTGCTCGGCTTGTTCTCGCGTGATTGTGCTCGACGCCGCATACGACGTATTCGTCGAGCGGTTGATCGAAGCGACGAAGAGCCTGAAGATCGGCCCCGCCGAAGATCCAGGCACCGACGTCGGACCGCTGATCGACGACGAGGCCAGAAAGCGGGTCAAGAAATACGTCGCCTTGGGTTCCGAGGTTCACACGCTCGCGCTCGGCATCGAACCGGGCTCGTCGGCGAAAAAGGGCTTCTTCGTCGGGCCGCACATCTTCACGAACGTGAAGCCCGAGGACCGCTTGGCGACCGAGGAGATCTTCGGACCGGTTCTCGCCGTCTTCAGAGCGAAGGAATTCGACGAAGCCTTACGCCTCGCGAACGGCACGAGCTACGCGCTGACGGCCGGCGTCTTCAGCCGCAGCCCCGAGAACCTCCGAAAGGCCCGCCGCGAACTCATCGCCGGCAACGTGTACCTCAATCGCGGCATCACGGGCGCCATGGTTCATCGCCAACCGTTCGGCGGCTTCAAGATGAGCGGCATCGGCGCGAAAGCTGGCGGCCCAGACTACCTGCTCCAATTCCTGATCCCGGTCAACGTGACCGAGAACACAATGCGACGCGGATTCGCACCTGCGGCCGACCCGACAACGACGGCCGGCGAATAACCTGCATCGCGGGACGTCCGCCGTCGCGCCCGGCACATCGGACGAATCCGCTCGACCTACTCCGCGTCTTCCAAGGCGTACTCGACATCCACGCTCACGTGGAACTCTTCCTCGCCCGGCGCCACAGGCACGGCGGACGACTCGGCGGCAAAACCTCGAGACATCGCGATCGGCTGCGGGAACCGAATGGTTTGCTCGCTGATCCTTCGCACCTTTCCGAGACGGACGCCCGCCGCCTCCGCATAAAGTTCGGCGCGACGCCGCGCGTCGCGGACGGCGTCCCTGCGAGCCTCATCGAACACGCCTTTGGGCTCCGCGACGCCGAAGCTGACGCCAGAGACTTCGTTGCTGCCCGCCTGCACGAGCGAGTCGAGCACTTCGCCGAGTCGATCGAGTTCGCGAACGCGCACACGCACCTGATTCATCACCTGATAGCCCGAAATCTCGGGGCGCGTCAGGCCCCGTTCATCGTGGTCGTACATCGGCTGGACGCTGAACTGTGAGGTCTGCACGTCTTTCACCGCGACGTTACGCGTCTTCAGCGCCGCCAGAATGCTTTCCATCGCCTTGCTGTTGGCGGCGAGCGCCTCTTTCGCAGCCGCGGCCTGCGTGACGACGCCCGTATGAACGGTGGCCATGTCGGGCGGGGCGACCGCGGTCCCCTCACCCGTCACGCTGACCGCCCGCGGCACCTCCTCGGCCCGCACGAATCCAGTCCACAGGACCGATGCGGCGAGAGCGGCCCAAACCATTCCATTCGTGCGCATGATTCGCCTCCTGAGTCGCGTCTGGGGGAGCTTGAAATCGAACCTGGCCCGCATCTTATCGCTTCTGCTTCATCGTGGTGACTTTATACACATTCCCGCTCTTGTCGTACGTCGTCCACTCGCCGACTTGCTCGCCGTTGTCGAAGCGGCCGGATCGCAGCTTGGTTCCGTCCTTGCGAAACCATTCCCAATAGCCGATCGCCACGCCGTCGAGCATCGGTCCCGTCGCCCAAAGGGTGCCGTCTTTGTGATGCTGGACGTGCTCGGTCGGTTCGGTTGGCATCTTTCGCATCAGATGGTCCGATACGACTACTACTGAACAGGACAATTTACTTATCCGTCGTCTCCGAACGAATATCCTCCGTCCGGTTCCATCATGCCGGCGTAATCCTCGAACCGCATGTATTGCGGTCGCCAGGTGAGCGTGACGATGCCGGTCGGGCCGCTTCGATGCTTGGCGATGATGACCTCGGCTTCGCCGGGGCGGTCTTCGGGGTCGTAGGCGCTGGGGCGGTGCAGGAACGAGATCAGGTCGGCGTCTTGCTCGATCGCGCCGCTCTCGCGCAGGTCGGCCAAGCGCGGTCGCTTGTCTTCTCGAAGTTCGACGCCGCGGTTGAGCTGGGCGAGGGCCACGACGGGGATGTCGAGCTCCTTGGCGATGAACTTGAGACGCCGCGAGATGTAGGCGATCTGTTGCTCACGCGGGGCGCGCTTGTCCTCGGGTTCGATGAGCTGCAGGTAGTCGACGATCACGATGCCCAGGCCATTATGCCGCTTGAGTCGCCGGGCGATCGCCGCGATTTGTGACACGGTTCGGCCGGGGCGGTCGTCGATGAACAGCGGCATCTCATTGAGCTCGGAGCTGGCGACCATCAGGCGGTGCCGCTCGGCGTCATCGAGGATTCCACTGCGCAGCTTGTGGCTGTCGACCTGGCCGCGAATGCACAGGAACCGTTCGGCGAGTTCGAGCTTGGATTGCTCCAGGCTGAAGACGAGCAC
>JACCRE010000159.1 GCA_013813775.1 Planctomycetaceae bacterium | reverse complement strand
GGGTGACGGGGTGGTTGCGTGGGGCGATCGCGCTGCTGTTGGTGTTCGCGCTGACGGGGCCGGAACTGCGAACGGGCGGACGGGGGACCGACGTGATCGTCGTCGCCGACCGGTCGCGTTCGATGACCTCCGCGGCGAGCCAGAACGTCCGCGAGTTGATCGCCAATCTCGATCGCAACCGCCGGCCGGGCGACCGGGTGGGCGTCGTCACGTTCGGAGGCGGTTCGCAGATCGAACGGGTGCTCTCTGAAACGGCGACGCTCGGTGAGTTCACGAAGCAGGTCTCGCCCGACGGCAGCGATCTCAACGAGGCATTGGAACGCGCGTTGACGCTGGTGGAGCCGGACCGTCCCGCGCGGATGCTCGTGCTTTCGGACGGCGAGTCGAACGGGGGGAATCCGCTGACCGCCGCAAGACGCGCCCGCGAAGAGAACGTGCCGATCGACGTGCGATCGTTCGCCCGGACGGCCATCGGCGACACCGCAGTCGAGGCGGTAATATTGCCCGAAGTCGTGGCCCCCCGCGAGCCGTTTCAATTCTCGGCGGTGCTGACTTCCGACGGCGACCGCGACGGCGCGGTGATCGTGAAGCGGGCCGGGCGAGAGATCGCGAAGCGCGACGTGCGGTTGCTCGCCGGGCGGAATCGCGTCGTGTTCCGCGACGTGATCGACGAGCCGGGCTTCATCGGCTACACGGTCGAGCTGGTCGTGCCGAACGATCCGCAGCCGGCGAACGATCGCGGTGCGGGAGCGATTCGCATCGACGCCGGCCCGCGGCTGCTCGTGCTGAACTCCGACGGCAATGACGACAACCTCGTCCGTGCGCTGCGAGCGGCGAAGCTGCCGGTGGATGTCGTAGCGGCGGCGTCTCATCCGCTGACGCAGGACGCACTCGATCCGTATCGCGCGGTCGTCGTCGAGAACGTCCCGGCGGAGCGCTTCGGTCGCGTCAAAATGGAGCGGCTCGCGCAATTCGTCGAAGACCTGGGCGGAGGGCTGCTCGTCACGGGGGGCCGCCAGAGCTTCGGCGTCGGCGGGTACTTCAACAGCCCGCTCGACGCGGTGCTGCCGGTGTCGATGGAGCTGCGCGAAGAGCACCGCAAGAACCGCGTCGCGATCGCGATCGCCCTCGACCGCAGCGGCAGCATGACGATGCCCGTCAAAGGCAGCCTCGTGAAGATGGACCTCGTGAAGATGGACCTCGCGAACCTGGGCACGGTCGAGGTGATCAAGCTGCTCTCGCCGGGCGACAAGATCGCCGTCATCGCCGTCGATAGTTCGCCGCATGTCATCGAGCCGCTGAGCGACGTCAAGAACCGCGACGACATGATCTCTCGCGTCAAACGCATTCAGAGCGAAGGGGGCGGCATCTTCGTGTACGAGGCCCTCGTCGCCGCCGGCAATGAACTGTTGAAGGCTGAAGACTACGCCACACGGCATATCATCCTCTTCTCCGACGCCGCCGACAGCGAAGAGCCGGGCGACTACAAGACGTTGCTCGCGGAGTACGCGGCGGCCGGCATCACGGTGAGCGTGATCGGCCTCGGCACGACCGCCGATCCCGACGCGGCGTTGCTCGAAGAGATCGCGTCGCTGGGCAAGGGGAACATCATGTTCTCGGACGACGCCGAAGAGCTGCCGCGGCTGTTCACGCAAGACACGATGAGCGTCGCCCGCAACACGTTTCTCACGGGCGACGGTACGACGCTGCCGGGGCAACTCGTGCCCGATGCTCGATTGATGGGAGAGTTGGGCAGCGGGGTCTTGCCTGACGTCGGCGGCTACAACCTGTCGTACCTCAAGCCGCAGGCGACGCTCGCCGCGGTCTCGCGCGACGAATATGCCGCTCCCTGGAGTGCCTTCTGGTATCGCGGACTGGGACGGGCGGCCGCGGTGACTTTCGAGGCCGACGGACCCTTCACCGGTCCGATCGGTGCCTGGGACGGCTACGAGGATTTCTTCGTGACGCACGCACGCTGGCTGTTGGGCGGCGAGACACCCGGCGAGGTCTTCGTCACGGCGGAAAGAAACGGTCTCGAAGCGACTGTCACAGTCGAACTCGACCGCGAGCAGACATCACCACCGACGATGCCGGAACTCGTCGTCGTGCCGCCGGGCTCCGAACGAGCCGCCCCGATGACTCCCGATCTCGTCTGGACGGGGCCGGACACCCTGGAAGCGAGCTTTCGGCTCACGGAGGACGGCACATATCGCACGCTCGTCAGAACGGGGAATCGCGACTACACGCGCGGTCCGACGATTACGCTGCCTTATTCCCCCGAGTTCATGCCGCGACTCGGCCTGCCCACCGGCGACCGGGTGCTTACGGAGGTCGCGGAACTCTCCGGCGGGAAGGTACGAACCGACGTTCTGGGAGTGTTCGCCGATCCACCCCCCTCGCGACGGCTCACGCCGTTGCTTCCGTGGATCGCCGTGGCCACGGTGGTGCTGCTGATGGTCGAGATCGCAGGGCGACGGCTCTCGTTGTGGGAACGACTGCCCGTGATTCGTGACGACGTTTCCGATGCGAGCCTCGGCGGAGTTCCGGCGCGCCGTCGTTGGTTCGAGCTTTCCCAGCGGGCACGTCGGGACAAGACCGTCGAAACACCCGCCGCTCCGGCTCCCCAAGCGGCGCCTGCGCCGCTTCGCGAGGCCGCGCCGACGATCGGCGACGTGCTTGCGAAGGCGAAGCAACGCGCGAAGCGCTAAAGCGTTGCGTTCCGTCAACAGCCGGTGCCGGTGTACGACGACGCGTGCGAGACCTGCCGCCTTTGCCGCGTGTGCGACGTATGCACGCCGCACGTGTGTCGCGTCGTGGCGGACCGTTCCCTTCAGCCTAATCGCCTCAAAACGTTTGCCTGACTGCAAAAGCGAACGCAAGGTTGATCGCTCCTCTGCAGTTCATCACGACGGATCGCCCAGCCACGCCGCTTCCAACAGGGCACTGCAATGTTGATCGACGCCTTGCGTTCGTTTCGTCGGTCGGTGCGTTCTTCCAGGCCTCAGCCGCGACGGCGACGGGCGGCGGGGCGGCAGTCTCAAGCCGCCGTCGAGCAGCTCGAATCGCGCACCCTGCTGAGCGCGGTGACCTTCTTCCAGAAGTTCGAAAGCGTCGATTGGACCTCCGCCGGGGTTGGAGGCATCAGCGGCTCCGATGGCGGACCGGCGACGATCACCATCGGACCTGTCAGCGGCCAGATCGAGCATGCCTATCTCTACTGGCAAGGCATCGACCGCGGATTCAGCCCCACTGGCAGCACCGACGGGATCTACGACAACGAGACGATCGCCTTCGACGGCAACGCGGTGACCGGCACGTCGCTCGGAATGGGCCCTGCCGCCGTCAGCGGCTCGTTGCCGAGAAGCCAGGCGTTCCGGGCCGATGTGGCGAGCCTCGTTCGCACCGGACTACAGACCTACAACATCCAAGGCTTGGCCTCGAAGCCCGGACACTTCGCGAACGGCGTGTCGTTGATCGTCGTCTATCAGGACGGCAACACGGCGAATGATCGCGATCTGTATGTGCTCAACGGGAACCACGTCAACGCGGGCTTCAACAGCGACCGCGAATGGACGGCGACTCTCAACGACTTCGAGTACCACCTCGGTGACGTACGCGCCCAGTTGCACGTCGCCGATGGCCAGGCGGCCGGCGATTCCGCGATCCAATTCACCTCTTCGACCGGAGGTCTGATCGAGTTCGAGGACGAAGACTCGACGCTGTTCGACGGAACGTCCACCCCGAGGATGGGGCCGGGCCGCGTCTCAGACGGTTCGCTTTGGGACATCCACACCTTCGACGTGACCGCGATCGTCACCCAGGGCAGCCAATCGATTTCGCTCGACCAACTCGAAGGCACATTTGACTCGATCGGTCTCGTGGTCCTGCTCTTCGACACGCCGGCGGGATCGCAAAACGCGCCGCCGGTCGCGTCGGATCTCAATGTGTCCGGGTTTGAGGACCAGCCGATCACGGGTCAATTGCCGGGCTTCGATCCGGACGGAGATCCGTTGACGTATTCGATCGTCACGGGTCCAGTCGGCGGAGAGTTGCAACTCGACGCGCAAACCGGTGCGTTCTCCTACACGCCGCCGATCGATTTCTACGGCGACGTGACCTTCACCTACCGCGTGTCGGACGCCGTCTCGTCGTCGCCGATCGCGATGGTTCGACTCACATTCGCGTCGGTCAATGATCCGCCGGTCGTGAAACCGTCGCAAGTGACGACGAACGAGGATTCCGTCTTCGACGGGCGGATCGACGCGTCCGACGTGGACGACGCGATCCCGTCGTTCCTGCTCATCGATGGTCCCGATCACGGCACCGTGGTTCTAAACGCCGACGGCACGTTCCAGTTCACCCCGGACGCGGACTGGAACGGCACCGACAGCTTCACTGTATCGGTCAGCGACGGAAAGGCGGCGCCGGTGCTCGCGGTCATTCCGGTGCATGTCGCGGCGGTGAACGATGCCCCGACGGTGGCGGATGCGACCTTCACGCTGCTGATCAACGCCATGAACGGTGCGATCGTCGGCAAGGTCGCCGGTAAAGACATCGACGGAGATGTGCTGAGCTACGCGTTCGTGTCCGGGAACGACGCAGCCGCCTTTTCGATTGATGCGGCGACCGGCGTGATCCGCGTCGTCGATATGGCGGCACTGCGCCGCCTTGGTGCGCGTGAGGTTCACTTGACGGTCTCCGTCACCGATCCGAGCGGCGAGACGGCGACCGCAACGATCGTCGTGAAGGTCGAGACACCGTCGGTCAAGATCCGCGTCGGCTTCAAGACGGCCGCGACGGTCAACCTCAAAGGGTCGCCTTGGGTGCCGTTGGTCGTGTATTCGAGCGACTCGTTTGACGTTCGTCACCTCAACCTCGGTTCGCTCACGTTCGGCCGGACCGGAAATGAGCCCTCCATCAAGTCCTTTCGGAGGCCGATACACGTCTTCCGAGACGTTGACGGCGACGGAAAGCTCGATCTCGTGTTGTTCGTCGAGGTCCGCAAGACGGGACTGAGCGTCAAGGACTCGTCGGTCACGCTCAAGGGCAAGCTCAAGAACGGCCAGGAATTCGCGGCAACAAGCGCCGTGACCGTCATCAACGGCAAGCCTAAGACCGTGTGCAAGGCCAAGCCGGCCGCGATCGTCAAGAAGAAGTAATTGAGGATCGCCGGTGCTGTGATGCGGCGCACGGGCAGCAATCGACACCGAATGAAGCACAACGGAGATCACCTCCCGCGGCGATCGTCCAGCCCGATTGGACAGCCGCTGCGACGCAGCTTAACGTGACGCGATCTGTCACACCGGCACTGCGCTCGCAGGAGATCTTCCGATGTCGTTTCGTGCGCTGCTTGCTGTCTCGATCGTGGCGACGTTCGCCTGCGTCGGTCCCGCGGCGGACGTCCGCCGGCCGAACGTGCTGTTCATCGCCGTCGATGACATGAATTGCGATCTGGGCTGCTACGGCCACGATCTCGTCAAGTCGCCGAACATCGACCGGCTCGCGAAGCGGGGCGTCGTGTTCGAGCGGGCCTACACCCAGTACCCGTTGTGCAGCCCCAGCCGCTCGAGCCTGCTCACCGGCAAGAGACCCGACGCCATCGCGATCTACGACCTGAAGACGCACTTCCGCGATACGACGCCGGGGCTGGTGACGCTGCCGCAGTTGTTCCGGCAGAACGGCTACTTCGTCGCCCGCGCGGGAAAGATCTACCACTACGGCAACCCAGGCCAGATCGGCACGAACGGGCTGGACGATGCGGAGTCCTGGGATGAAGTCGTGAATCCCGCCGGTCGAGACAAAACCGAAGAGCACCTCATCACGAACTTCACGCCGAAGCGGGGACTCGGTAGTTCGTTGTCGATCATGGCGTCGGAAGGAATGGACGAAGAACAGACCGACGGTCTCGTCGCTTCGGCCGTGATCTCGATGATGGAAGAACACCAGAACGAGCCGTTCTTCCTGGCGGCGGGCTTCTATCGGCCGCACTGCCCGTACGTCGCCCCGAAGGGCTACTTCGATCTCTACCCGCTCGAGAACATCTCGATGCCGCCGGTCTCACAGGCCGACATCGCGAACGTGCCGCCGCCTGCCCTCGAATCGACGAAGCCGTGGCCCTGGTTCGGCGTTTCGGAAGATGAAGCCCGGCGGAGCAAGCAGGCCTACTATGCGGCGATCAGCTTCGTTGACGCTCAGGTCGGTCGATTGCTCGACAGCCTCGAACGCCTGAAGCTCGCCGAGAACACCGTCGTCGTCTTCTGGAGCGACCACGGTTACTTCCTCGGCGAGAAGGGGCTGTGGAAGAAAACGTCGTGTTTCGAACGCGTCGCCCGGGCCCCCATGATCATGGCTGGACCTGGTGTCGCGGACGGAGGCATTTGTCGCAGCCCCGTCGAGTTCCTCGACATCTATCCAACCGTCGCCGATTTATGCGGGCTCAACGCCTCTGAGAGGCTCGACGGCGTAAGTCTCAAGCCATTGCTGTCGAACCCGCAAGCCGAATGGGATCGCCCGGCGTATACTCAACAGCATCGCGGCAACCTCCGCGGATACTCGGTGCGCACCGCCCGGTGGCGTTACACCGAGTGGGGCGAGGACGGTAAGGCCGGCGTCGAACTCTACGACCACGAAGCCGATCCCGATGAGAACGTGAACCTCGCCGACGATGAGCGGCGCGCCGGTCGCGTCGCGGAGCTCAAGCCGCTGCTGCACAAGGTTTCGGCTCAGCGGTAGCAATCCGACTGGTCACCCGCCGGAAAACTCGCCGTTTGGGGAAACTTGATGGATAGAATGTGCTGAATCCGTCCATTTGATCCTACATCACGTTCAGATCGAGATGAGGTGTGACTGATGCGCCGCAGTCAACACCGCCGGCATGGCTCGGCCGGAGGCGGTTTTACGCTCATCGAATTGCTGGTCGTGATCGCCGTGATCGCGGTGCTGATCGCGTTGCTCCTGCCCGCCGTTCAGCAGGCGCGAGAAGCGGCCCGTCGGACCCAATGCAAGAACAATCTCAAGCAGATCGCGCTCGCCGTCCACAACTTCGAATCGACCTACGGCCGCATGCCGATGGGGCAACTCGGCAAGTTCACGCCGGGCACCGCGAGCGGCGTCGACGACTTCCTCGACTTGCAGTTCACGGGTCCGCTCGTGCAGATTCTGCCGTTTATGGAGCAGTCGGTCATGTTCGATCGCACCGAAGAGATCGTGACGGTCGAAGAGGAAAAGCTCAGCCCCTCGCGCGATTACACCGACAGCCTCTACTACCAGAAAGACAACGCCCGGCAGATGGCCTTTGCGAGGCTGCCCGGTTACGTCTGCCCCAGTTCCGACCCGTATCAGTCGAGCCAAGGCGACGGCGTCGCCTTGGCCATGAACATCCACAGCTCCTTCTACTTCGGAATGCTGTATCTGCCTGCCCCCACGGACATCGGCCGGACGACGTACATGCCCGTCGGCGGTTACGTCGGCGAAAGCTCCCCCGGCGGAGACGCATCGCTCGATCGCTACCTCGGGGCCTTCCGTAATCGGCGGTTCATTCGCTTCGCGAACCTGACCGAAGGTTTGAGCAACACGCTTTTGTTCGGTGAGCAGGTCGGCGGGAAATGGGCTGATCTCGACGACGACGGTGAGGACGATTCGGTGACGTGGGCCTGGTTCGGAGCGTTTCCGCAGTACAGCGGATTCATTCCGGGACCACACACGAAGGATCATGAAGCGATCAACTTCAACAGCCGGCACACCGGCATCATCCAATTCGCTTACGCCGACGGATCGGTCCACGCCATCAGCGAAGACATCGATTTCAGAACGTTCGTTCTGCTCAGCGGCATCTCCGACGGAGACACGGTCAGCCCCTTGATTCAGTGAGCGTCGGATTTTGGATCGGACCGGATCGTCTATGCGCCGGATTTCATGCGTGGTGGTTCTCATGTGCCTCGGGCATGCCGCAGTCGGCTGCTCGGGCGATGACGAGGTTTACATTCCCGACACGGTGCCGCCCCGTCAAGATCTGCGAGCATCCGGCGAACGCGGTGGCAACGCCGCGGACGGCAATCGATCGGGTGGCGACGAACAGCGTAAGGCCGTGAGACCGATCGGCCAGTAGGATCTCCACCCGCGGCCACCGTCAGGCGCGGTCCAGCCGGCGGCGGAGCAGGTCGAGTCCGGTTTTCGCGGCGCGGCTACGATCGATCGCGGGGTCGCCGAACGAGCGATAGGGGATCGTCGTCACGCAGTCGGGGCCGACGACGGCGATCGTGCCGATGCCGGTCTGGCCGTCCATCGCGCGCGATCCCACGATCGCGAGTCCCCAAGTCGCTTTGAAGGCGGTGCGGTAGGCTTCCGCCAGAAGACGTGCGGGCGAGTTCTCCTCCAGATGCGGGGCCGCGACGCTTTGGGAGCGAGCGATGCCGATGTCGAGACTGACGGCCGTCAATCCTCCTCGAAACACGTCATCGATGCCGGGCACGGCGGTCAGCCACTCGGTCATCCGGCCGCCGGAAAGCGGCGTCTCGACGATCGCGAGCGTTTCGCCCCGGTCGCGCAGCCTCCGCACGACCACGTCTTGAAGTTCCTCGTCCTCTTCTCCAAAGACGAGATCGCCGAGTCGCTCGCGGATCAAAGCACGCGTTTCTTCGGCCTGACGATTGCATTCCTCAGCGGTCGTACCGACAGCGGTGATGCGAAGAGTGATCGTCGCCTCGTGCGCGGTGATGCCGACCTCGGGCTGACGACCGCGAGCGGTTACGTCGCCGAGCTTCTCTTCGATCGCCGATTCGCCCGCACCGAACGCATGAATACGGGATTGCCGAATCACTCTTCCGCCGGCAGGCAGCCGCGGCAGCACGGCATCCCGAAACATCGGCTTCAGTTCGCTCGGCACCCCCGGGACCGCGACAAACCGGCAGAGACGTCCTTTGTCTCGCCCGACCTCGAACCAAACGCCGGGCGCAGTTCCGCGCGCGTTCGGAATCGTAATCGCGCCCTCCTGAATCATCGCCTTCACGATTTTCCGTTCGGGCATCACGCGACCGCGGGATTCGAAGAGTTCGCGGATGCCGGCCAGTGACGGCTCGTGCCGCACCAGCGGCACGCCGGCGGCATCGGCCAACGCCTGGCGGGTCAGGTCGTCGAGGGTCGGTCCCAGCCCTCCGCTCACGATGACGAGGTCAGATCGCGCCGCCGCCGCGCGAAACAGTTTGACCATCGCCTCGAGTTCGTCGGCGACGGCCGTGTGAAACAGAACTGGAATGCCGACGCCGGCCAGCTCCACGCTCAGCCATTGGCTGTTCGTGTCGAGCTTGGAGCCGTCCGTCAGCTCGGTTCCGACGGCGATGATTTCGGCGCGGTCGACGCGCGGCTGAGTACTCATGCCGCCACGGCGCCGGCGACGACGATTTCGCGGTACAGGTCGGCGGTCCGTGCGACCATGCGATCGACTCGGAATTGTTCGCGGACGATCTCGCGCCCCGCGTTGCCGATGCGCCGGGCCTTCTCGGGATCGCGCAGCAGGTCGAGGATGCGCTCGCTGAGCCGTTCGCTATCGGAAGGCGGTACGACCAGCCCCGTTTGTCCATCGGTAATGATGCTGTCCACGCCGCCGACGCCCGTCGCGATCACCGGTTTGCCGCGAGCCATCGCTTCGAGCATCGTGACCCCCAACCCCTGTTGCAGCGAAGGCAGACAGAAGATATCCATCGCGTCGATCGACGTGCCGAAGTCGTAGAGATTCGGCACGAACGTCACCTGGCCCGCAAGGTCGAGCGAACGCGCCAGCCGCCGCAGATTATGTTCCTCGGGGCCGGCGCCGCTGATCAGGAACTCGCAGTCGGGATATTCGCGAACGACCCGAGCCGCGGCTCCCAGGAAAAACGGCAGCCCCTTCGTCGCTTCAAGCGGTCCGGCCGTGCCGACGACCGGCCGGCGATTTTCCGGCAATACGCGGGCTTCCGCACTGAGTTCCGGGGCATCGACTCCGCTCGGTATCACCGTGACGAAACCGGCCGGGACTCGGTTCTGCTTGATCAGGTCGTCGGCGACCGGTTGGCTGATGGCGATCACCTGCCGGCATCGGCCGCCGACTTCCGGCAACCTGACGCGAGAGAACGGCGACGTCGCAA
Source organism: Planctomycetaceae bacterium (assembly GCA_013813775.1). Taxonomy (GTDB): domain Bacteria; phylum Planctomycetota; class Planctomycetia; order Planctomycetales; family Planctomycetaceae; genus JACCRE01. The sequence goes on along the minus strand of JACCRE010000159.1, from coordinate 11,549 downwards.
CCGTCAGAATCACCGGCCGCCCCCATTGCCGCGCGAGCCACAGTCCCTGTGGATAGACTGCGGTCGATTGAACGTGAATCAGATCCGGCGGAGACGATTGCATGTCGCGACGAATCGATTCCAGCACGACGCGGCCCCAGAGAGGGCGATCGAAGCGGCGATAGACCTTGATCGGCAGCACCGCCCGCTTCTCCGGAACGACCTTGCTCGCATCCGAGCAGATCATCTCGACGGCGATCCCTTGCTGCGGCAGATGTTCCAGCAGGCGAATCGTGTAGGCGCAGCTTGCCCGCACCTCGAAACGGCCAGCGAGCAGCAGAACCTTGAGTGGATCCGACATGACGCGGACTTCACCGATGCGACGTTCGCATTCCCCGAGGTTTCGCGAGTATTTCGTTGATCACGATTGCGTCCTTGACCGTGCGACCGTCTTTGAGAAGCGCGACGATGGAGGCCTTTCCGGACGCACGGCCGGCGACCGCCGATTTGCCGGCGTTCGCCGCGGTGTTCGCGCGCATCGCCCGAATCTGCGCGTTGGCCTCGGCCAGGTTCCGTTCGACCTGCTCCTTCTCGCGTCGGAGCTGAAGCGACTCGGCCATGTACTGATCGACGTGCTTGCGCATCTCGGCGCCGAGCGGCGTCGATTCCAGATGGCGCTCTGCGACCGTCGAAATCAGCCGCTCACGGCGACGCTGATGCTCGCGATCCCAACTTGACGGCGTATCCACCGTGTCGGTCGCAACTGCGACGACAGGGGCGCCGGGCACCGGCGAAAACGCCGACTCCGTGCGACCGGCGAACTGCTTTCGTTCCTGAGGCAACTCGTCGTCCTCAAGAATCTCGATCGCGTCGTCCTCCTCCTTCGGTTCAGGCTTCCGCGTCGCTCCGACTTCACGCAGGAACGCGTCGATCTCGCTTTGCAGACCCTTGTCTCGCTTGATGTCGGGACGGTTGGGCTGCGGTCCAGCGGGTCTCGGACGATTCGGTTGGGGCTGCGGAGCCTTCGCCTGGCCGGCCATCTGCACCAACCAGCCGATGAACGCGATCACGAGCACCGCGATTGAGATCGCGTTTCCGATCGCATCGGCGGGAATCACGGGCAACATGGCGGCCTCGCAACGTGAGCAACATGCAGGGTGAGTGTGCTCACCCTCCCGATTCGTGGTGGGCACAGCCCACCTTTACCCCTACTCCCGCAGGATCGTCATCGCCTCGGTGCCTTCACCGGCGATCGAGGCCCGCATGCGCGTATCGGCCTGGACGTTCCGCAGTTCGTAGTAATCGAGCAGACCGAGACGACCCGAACGGAACGATTCCGAAATCGCCTTGGGAACCTCGGCTTCCGCGAGCATGACCTTCGCCCGGTTCTCCTGAATATGAGCGACTTCTTCCTGCTCTTTGGCAAGCGCCTCCGCCCGGCGCTGCTCGGCGTTCGCCTGCGCGACCCGCATATCGGCCTCGGCCTGATCGGCCTGCAACCGGGCGCCGATGTTTTCGCCGACGTCGATGTCGGCGATGTCGATCGACACGATCTCGTACGCCGTGTGGGCTTCAAGCCCTTGATTGAGCACCGTCTTGGAGATCTTGTCCGGATTCTCGAGCACAAGAGCGTATGTGGGCGTCGAGCCGATCGCTTGCACAATCCCTTGGCCAACGCGGGCGATGATCGTCTCTTCGGTCGCACCGCCGATGATCTGCTGGAGATTCGTCCTCACGGTGACGCGAGCGCGCGCTTTCAATTGGATGCCATCGCCTGCCACGGCGTCCAATGTGCCCGCTTTTTTCTTGGGGTCGGGACAGTCGATGACCTTGGGATAGACGCTCGTGCGAACGGCGTCCAGAAGATCGCGGCCCGCGAGGTCGATGGCGGCCGCCGTCTCCCAATCGAGCGGAATGCTCGCGCGATGCGCGGCGATCAACGCCTTCACGCAGTTCGGCACGTTGCCGCCCGCGAGGTAGTGCGCTTCCAACTGCCGGCGGGTGATCGGGTAGTCGCGCAACAGGCCCGACTGCACCGCCATGATCAGGCTGCGCACGATGACCGTCGGATTCACCTTCCGCAGGCTCATCATCACGAGATCGGGCAGGCTGATCTTCGCGCCGGTGAACTTGCACTGCACCCACAGGCCGAGATACCGCGCGAAGACCGCGAAGAACACGAGAACCGCCAGGAACACGAAGATTCCGACGATCCAGATGACCATCCAGTCGCCGCCTTCCTGCGCGGGCAACACGAACGGCGCAGCCGCGGCAGCGATCAATGACCCGAGACCTGTGGACATGGCCTTGTTGATCCGGTGAAGAAAGTTGATCGGTGAAGAAATGCGAGATGACGATGAAGTGGCTTATCATTCTAACGGTGGGAACAAGCGTACCTCAACCGCTCGCGGCACGCCGTCCAAGAATGGCAGAACGGAAAATTGAGGAGCGAGAAGGAGAATCCACTTCGTGTCTTTTAATTGTCCTGTTCTTCCATTCTCCCGTACTTCCGTTCTCCAAGAGAGACACTTACTTCGGTTCAGCCTCGTCGAGAAAGGGATCGAACGGATCGACGACGGAAGGACGATCCGCCTGGGCGATCGTCGGTGGCGGCGATGGTTCCTCCACCTCGGTCGGGGGCGGCGTGGTGTCCTCTTTCAACGGAGCATCGGCCAAACGGATCACAAGGCGATTTCCTTTGACCGCGACGATCTCGATCGCTTCACCGGCATCAAGCATCATGCCTCGTGTCTCCGAGTGATAGCGCCGGCTCTCGATGCGAATCATGCCGCCGGGACTGTGCGGCGTGACGGTGATCCCTTGGCGGCCGATCAGCGCCTGAAGTTCAAGTTGCTCTTTCACATAAGGCGTGATTTCCTCCGGCGCGGGTGCGTCGAGCAGCACTCGACGGCCATACGGCGTCCTCGGGAAAATCGTGAACGCACCGATCAGCACCGCCGGCAGCAGCACGAGCACGCAGGCGATATAGCCCCACCAGAAGGTGGGGCTGGTGTCCCACCACGCTCGAAAAGCGCAGAAGACCGAGCCGCCCAGCGCGAGCAGCATCAACACGGCGATAAAGCCGCCGGAGGGAACGAAGACCTCCGTCACGAGCAGCGCAAGGCTGATGAGCAGCAACAGCACGGCGGCGTGCGAATAGTCCATCTCCCGCCTGGCTCCGAGACCGGGGCCGCTTCAGGCGGCAGAGCCTGTCGAGACGCGCCCCGCTCGCCTCAGTGTACGCAAGCCGAACGCCGAGGCAACGGAACGTGGTCCGAGCCGCGACCGTCGATCAGAACGCACTCGCCGTTGGAAAGTCGTTCATCCCAAGGGTTCGCTTGGGGGCGCCGGTGCGCTCGTTACTCTCGCTCGCGAAGAAGTCGCGAATCGAAGACGCCTCAGCGGTCGGTTCCACACGGCTTGTCACCGGCAGCGCACGCCGGCCTTCCTGCGAGTTGCGTCGGCTCGTCTCGGTCGCACCGCTGCTGCGAGGTCCCGTCGTTTCACGACCCAAGAATGTGCAGAGCGGTGCCGGTCGCGGTTCTTTTCCGCCCGATAATGCCTTCGTCGCAGTCGCGACTGTTCGCGTTTCCAGCGATTGCGGCGGGAGAAAGCCTTGGAAGTCCTCATCGAGGGAGGCCGTTTTGACCGGCTCCTGCGAGGCTTCCGCGAACTCATCGAACTCCGAAGACGAGTCAGCGTCGGGCGTCTGGCCGCGAATGACCTCGTCCGACCGCGGATGAGCTTCCGACGGTTCGACTGCCGCCAGCATGCGGTCCTTGTCAAGCGGTGGGCTGCCAGCGACGACCCAGTTGCCCCACGAGGAATCCAGAGAACTGACGCCTTCGATGCCGTAGATCTCGCGGAGCGCCGTTTCCCAATCCTTCTTCTCGGCCAGATCGAGCAGTTTCAGATAGCGAGCCTTGCCGCCTTTTTGCACGAGGAAGTCCGCCAACGAATAGCCTTGAGCATACAAAGTCATCACGTCGCGCATGTCGGTGGGGTATTCTTCCATCGACAGCAGCGAATCGAGCGGAATCTTGTGCGAGGTGTTCCAGACCTGCTTGAGATGCATCGCCTGCCGCCGTTGCTCGCTCTCATGCTCGGCGAGCGTCGCGGCGCCCTCGTCGGCCCATCGCGGGAGCCCCCGGCGGAAGTGAGACGCAAACACGGTGTGGCTGACCTCGTGCGGAATCACGCTGTCGAGGATGCGATCTTCCGTTCCCTGCACGTTCATTTGCCAGCCGAAGACCTGGCCTTGTGAGAAGCGAAACGTCGTCGCCCCGCCGGCGCCGATCTGACCGACTTTCACCGAGATCGGGCACGGCCGATACCATTTCGGCAGCGTACGGCCGAGCCATTCTTTGGCGAGACGAATCCGCCACCGCTCGGCGGTGAACGCAACTTTTTTGGCAAGATCTTCCGTCGGCGCGGTCACGACGAAGTTGTCGGTCTTCCAATTCGCCGCGCTGGCGAACGAAGTGGCGATGAGCCAGGCGCCAAGCGTGAGCGCGAACCGCAGAGGGCGGGCATCCATGCCGAAGAAGATCCCGGGTTAGCGTCGGGGTCATCGTCGCGGGCGAACTCGTTTTCACCCGCATGCCAGCGTCCTGCCGGCGTTCGGCACACGATGCAATCTTGAGGCCGATTTGGCAACCCCGATCTCGGGAGACGCCGATCGTGCCGAACGACGCCCGTTAGTTCTTGTGAATCAACCGTTTGCGCCGAGTGCGTAACTTTGACAATTTTGCGACGCAGGAATCGGAAGACCGTTGCCTTGTAAGCTTTACAGCCAAATTACTCGAGTTGCGAAGATTTTAAAGGATGCCAAGGCTCTCTCAGAGCCATGACCGCTAGGAAGTGGTCGCTTGCGGAAATGCCAATGACTCGCTGGATGACGAGGGCTGCTCTGGGGTTTTCGTTCTTGATTGCAACCAGCCGCCGGTTGCATTGAAGTCTCCGTCGCCGTCTGATGACGCGGCTTTTGCGCTCGCTCCGAAAGGCCCTCCGATGCGTCTCGCTCTCCTTGCCGTCGCAACGCTTGTCCCGCTCACTGCGACCGGCGCTGATCTTCCGCCCTTCAGCGAACTCCCTTCGCAACCTGAGTTGCCCAACCCGCTCGTGATGCTCGACGGCACGCAAGTCAGCACGGCGGAAATGTGGACTTCGCAGCGTCGCCCCGAACTCAAGCGGCTCTTCCAGCACTACGTCTACGGCTACCTACCGGAAGCGGGATCCATCGAAGCGAAGGTCACGAAGGTCGTTCCCGACCTGCTCGACGGAAAGGCGACGCTCAAGGAGGTCGAAGTTCGGTTTCCCTGGCTCAAGTGCGATAAGCCGCCAGTGATGCATCTCGCGATCTTTTTGCCGAACGATCGGAAAGACAAAGCTCCCGTGTTCCTGGCGCTCAACCGTCGCGGCAACCACGCGATGCTGCCCGATGGCCGCATCACCCCTTCGCCGAACCCTGCCGATGAAACGATGCCTGATTCGCGAGGGGCTGCGATCGATTTCTGGTGCACCGATTACCTGATCGAGCGCGGCTACGGTTTCGCGACATTTCACGAGAGCGAGATCGATCCCGACAAACACGACTTCACCGACGGCCTGCATGCGTGCCTTGACTACGAAGGTGTTCCAGAGGAGTCTCGCCCCGGAACGATCGCCGCATGGGCGTGGGGACTGCATCGCGCGGTCGATTACCTCGTGACCGATCCCGACATCGATGCGAAACGAATCTGCGTGACCGGCCATTCACGGCGAGGCAAAACGGCGCTCGTCGCCGGGGCGATGGATGAGCGGATCGCGCTCGTCGTGCCGCACCAGTCGGGAACAGGCGGCATGGCCCTCAGCCGCGGCAACGATCAGGAGACGGTCGAGCGGATCACGCGCGTCTTCCCACACTGGTTCTGTGATCGGTTCGATGCGTTCGGCGGGCACGAAGATCGTTTGCCCGTCGATCAGCATTGCCTCGTTGCATTGGTCGCGCCGCGTCCGCTGCTCGACACGGCCGGCCTTCAGGACACTTGGGCGAACTACGACAGCGCTCTGCGAACTCTCAAGGCCGCCCACCCCGTTTACGAGCTGCTTGGAACGCCGGGACTGGTCGGCGAAGGCGTGCTCACCGCCGATGATGAAATGACCCGCGAGAACGTGGGCACGTTGCAACAGTACCGGCTCGACACCAAGCACGAGTTCAATCGCGGATACTGGAAAGGCATCCTCGATTTCGCCGACGTCCAGCTTGGCGGTCGGTGACGGCTACGATTGAGCCGCGCGGCAGCGTCACCGGCCCGTTCCGAACCGCTTGATCGAGATCTTGCCGGTCTTCGAGTCGAGGTCGATATCCCAACCCGACCATTGCATCACGCCGACGGCGAGAAAGAACAACGCCATCACGCCGACCGCGAAGGAGAGCAGTAGGTTCACACCTGGTGAACCGAACTCATCCTCGACCTCTCCAGCGACGAGACGGCTGTTGTCGGGATCGGCGGGAAGATATCGAACCGCGACAGTCTTGGCATCTGTGAGCGCGTTCCATTCCGCCTGCTGCATCATCGTATCGCGCGCGAATACCTGTCCCTCGGAACCGACGAAAGCGTATTCCAGCCGGGGCGTCACGTTGTAGAGATAGCGCCGTTTGATGGTCGCGTCGGTTTCGATTCCCGCTGTCGCAAGCTTGCGGGCGTCAGTTCGCTCAGTCGAGGCGTTGATGCCATTGGTGATGGCCAGAGCCAGGAATGCCACACCTCCCAGGATCAAAAACGCCGCCGATCTTTTCGCCTTGCGGCTCTGCACCCGCTCGGCGACATGATCGGTCTTGCGGGCGATCGCCGCGGTGATCGAGTCGGTCAAGCCGGCGAAGTCATCGAACTCCGGCCCGAGCGTGACAAGCTTCCTCCCGTGCGGGTCGAACACGGTGAGCTGTGGACGCATTCCGATCGCCGCGGTGCCGCTCGACGCCCAACCGATTTCGCTCCAGGTCCAACGCCGCGTTCCACGATCGCCTTCGACGATCAAACCCTTCGGAGCGACAATGACGCGCTGAGGAGAACGCATCAGCGCGATCGCTGCGCCGAAGGCCGTAATCGCTCCCAGCGTCGGCAGCACCGTACTCGCGATGAACACGCCGAACGGCTGGTTCTCCGCCGGAAGCAACAGGCCGACGAGGAAGGCCAGCCCCGCGACGCCTAACAAGGCCAAGCCGCCGAGAATGTAGAGAATAGGTCGAAAGCCGACCGGCTTCTTCAATACGTAAACGAATTTGAGGTCGTCGAAGTCGATTGGTTCGGCGGTCGCGGTTGACATAGACGGCTTCCTCATTCACACCGCCGGCAGATCCGTCTTGATGTGCAGGTCGCGCAGTTGCTTCATATCAACGGGACCCGGTGCGCCGCTCAACAGGTCGCTCGCTTTTTGAGTCTTCGGGAAGGCGATGACGTCGCGGATGTTGTCGCCGCCGGCGAAGAGCATCACCCAGCGGTCGAGGCCAAGGGCGATGCCGCCGTGGGGTGGAGCGCCGTAACGTAACGCATCGAGCAGGAAGCTGAAGCGATTCTCGGCCTCTTCTTCACTGATGCCGATCAGGTCGAACACCCGCTGCTGGATCTTCGGGTCATGGATACGAATGCTGCCGCTCGCGGCCTCGTAGCCGTTGCACACGAGGTCGTACGACAGCGCCCGCACCTTCGACGGATCGTCCTTGAGGTGCGGCACGTCTTCGTCGTAGACGCTGCAGAACGGGTGATGCTCGGCGTCCCACCGGTTCTCCTCGGCGTTCCAGGTGACGAGCGGGAAGTCGAGCACCCAGAAGCACGAGAAGTCGTTCGGGTCGTAGAGCTTCAGTTCCTTGCCCAGCCGTGTTCGCAACGCTCCGAGAGCCGCGGTCGTGACCTTCGGCTGGTCGGCGACGAAGAACAGCAGGTCGCCGTCTTTCGCGCCGAGCTTCGCGATGAGCGCCTGTTGGTCGGCGTCGCCGAAGAATTTCGCGATCGGGCTGTCGAGCTTGCCCTCCTTCACGCGGAAGAACGCCAGGCCCTTCGCACCGTAGTCCTTCACGAAGTCGGTCAGGCCGTCGATGTCCTTCCGGCTGTAGCGTTCGGCCGCCTGCGGGGCGACGAAGCCACGGACGCGGCCGCCGCTCTCGATCGCCGTCTTGAAGACGCCGAAGCCGCAACTCTTTGCGATCTCGGCAACGTCGATCAGCTCCATGCCGAATCTTAAGTCGGGTTTGTCGCTGCCGTACTTCTCGACCGCTTCGGCGTACGAGATGCGCTGCAGCGGCAACTTAAGGCACTGGCCTCTGATGCCGCTCACGAACGACGAGATCAGCCCGTCGATCGTCGAGAGGATGTCTTCGCGTTCCACGAACGCCATTTCGACGTCGATCTGCGTGAACTCCGGCTGACGGTCGGCGCGAAGATCCTCGTCGCGGAAGCAACGTGCGATCTGGTAGTACCGGTCGTACCCGGCGACCATCAGGATCTGCTTGTAGATCTGCGGGCTTTGCGGCAACGCATAGAAGTGCCCCGGATGCACGCGACTGGGCACAAGGTAATCGCGAGCCCCTTCCGGCGTGCTCTTGCCGAGCATCGGTGTCTCGATTTCGAGAAAGCCCTGCGCGTCAAAGTAGTCGCGCGTGAGCTTCGCGAGCTTGTGACGCATTTCCAAATTGCGTTGTAGCTCCGCCCGCCGAAGATCCAGATAGCGGTACGTGAGTCGCAATTCTTCGTTGGGCAGGTCGCGCCCGTTCGGCTGGAAGGGCGGCGTTTTGCTTTTGTTGAGCAGTTCCAGCGTCGACCCGCGGACTTCGATCGCTCCCGTCGCGAGCTTCGAGTTGTGCATGTCGGCGGGGCGAGACACGACTTCGCCCGTCACGCGAATCACGTCTTCGTGCCGCAGGCCGCGGGCCAGCGTTTGCGTCTCGCTGCCGTCCGAAAGGGCGAACTTGATTTGCGTCAGGCCATAACGGTCTCGCAGATCCACGAACACGATGCCCGCGTGGTCGCGGTATTCATCGACCCAGCCGCACAAGGTGACCGAAGCGCCGACGTGGGTTGAGCCAAGCTCGCCGCAGGTATGGGTCCGAAGCATCGCGAAGTCCTTTGGGGAATCCGGTGGGCCGGACCGCGTCTGGGCCTGGGCAGGCCGTCGTCGCCAAGTGCAAGAAGCCGGGGACGTTCCCCCCGGCTTCGGCGATCCCCGGATCATGAGCAGGACGCAGGATATCCCGTCGCGTTTCGGGTCGCAACGTCCGGGACGGAGCAACTGGCCTGGGCAACCCGCTTCACAGAAGCCATTTCAAGGGGCTGGTATCGCCGAACAGCGACGGTAGTATGGCGAACTTCATGAGAGCATCTTGTCCTGATGGAGCAGCGAACCGATGGTCACGACCGCCGATACCAGCAAGCGCATCGTCCGCGTGTTGATCGTGGATGACGCCGATCCGATCCGGCTGCTGCTCCGCGGGCTGCTCGCCAATGCGGAGGGGATCGAAGTCATCGGCGAGGCAGGTGACGGGGCGGAGGCGATCGAACTCGCCCGCCAGCTTCGTCCCGACGTCGTCATCATGGACGTCACGATGCCCGTGATGGACGGCATCGAAGCGACGACAGCGATCGTCGAGGAATTCCCGCATATTCGCGTGCTCGGCCTCTCGATCAGCGCCGACAATGACACGGCCGAAGCCATGGTCGCCGCCGGCGCCGCCGATTATCTCACGAAGGGCGGAGCCGCCGCCGATTTGATCGCCGCCGTTCGCGGCCGGCCGCGATAAGTTGCTGTGGCACCTTTTCGCAAAGTCGCGCCCGTCAGGAAGCGTGACACCGCGAAGATTTCGACCGTCCGCTCCCTGACGGACGCGGCTCTGACTCATCATCGAATGCGATGTCATGCGCGAATTGAACTTCAAGCAGCAACTCACGGGCGTGTTCGGCCAGCCGGTCGCCGAGAATCCGACGCAGGCCATGATCGAAGCCGCGTATCGGCACCACGGGCTCGAATGGCGGTATCTCACGATCGAGGTTGCGCCGAAAGACCTGGCCGACGCCGTCCGGGGCTTCCGGGCGATGGGTTTCGCGGGCGGGAATCTTACGATCCCGCATAAGGTCGCCGCCATCGAGCATCTCGACGGGCTGACCGACGCCACAAAGAAGATCGAGGCCGTCAATTGCCTCTTTTGGCGCGACGGCAAGCTCTTCGGCGAGAACACCGACGGCAAAGGCTTCGTGTCATCGCTGCGAGAGGTCGCCGACCCGGCCGGCAAGCGCGTTGTGATCCTCGGGGCGGGCGGCGCGGCCCGGGCGATCGGCGTCGAACTCGCTCTCGCCGGCGCGAGCGAAATCACGATCGTGAACCGCGACCCGCAACGCGGCGGAGAACTGCTTAAGATTCTGACCGAGCGCACGACGGCCCGCTCGCGCCTCGTTGCGCGGCAAGGCGATTATCGAGTGCCGGAAGGCACCGACGTCGTCGTCAACGCGACGAGCATCGGCCTGTTCCCTGATGTCGAGGCCCGTGTCCCGCTGGACGTCGGCACGCTGACGTCGAATATGGTCGTCGCCGACGTGATTCCGAACCCGCCGACGACCCGCTTCGTGCGTGAATCTCGCGCGAAAGGCTGCACGGTCATCGACGGCCTCGGCATGCTCGTCAGCCAGGGCGTCTTCGGCTTCAAGCTCTGGACCGGCGTCGAACCCGAGCCCCACGTGATGCGGCAGGCGCTGGAAGACGTGTTCGCGGCGTGATTACTCCGCCTTCGGCACGTGGGTATCGATCTGATTCTTGCCCTCTTCGACGTTCTTTTTGAGCGGCGAATGGTTTCGTTGGCGAATCCCCAATATGACTATATGTCCGGCGGCTGGTCAGAGTTTTCCCTATTGCGGGTGGCTGAGTGAACGGTTCATAGTAGTCCGCCGTTTTGGTCGAAGCTCACCTAGGCTAAAGGAGTAGAAAATGGCGGTGCGTCCCGGAAGCTGGACAGGATTCGCTAAGTCGTTGATTGCGGTGATCGGCTGGGTTGGATGTTCCTGTTTTGCGGAAGCAGATGTTACATTTGAGCTACACGATGATGTGAACCAGCCGACGACTGATGTTTGGTTGGAGGTTGGAGGATGGGCAGGCAGCGGCTCAACCTATGACTGGTACGAGTATCCGGTTGGCTGGGGTGAAGACCCGGAGTACCCACATGCAACGTCACTCCAGTCCATGTCAGACAGTGCGACGAGTTCGTCATTTTCGACTACTTACGTTGAACAGGATTTTGACGCCAATGTGAACGCCGCTACTTTGCGTGGTGAGTATATTTTCCATTCGATGGGCGGCGCTTAGAGGCTTCGATCGTTGCTGTCAGCCGGTCGTAGCTGATCCGCATCCGCCGCAGACCCTTCACCCAGCCGATCGTGCGTGGTGCCAGATGCGGAAGTTGATCACGGTCATGGCGAGCGTCGCGAAGGCGTCGATCGTTTCTGCCAGCCGGTCGTAGCTGATCCGCATCCGCCGCAGACCCTTCACCCAGCCGATCGTGCGTTCGACGACCCATCTGATCTTTCCCAGTCCACTGCCGTGCGCGC
>JACCRE010000156.1 GCA_013813775.1 Planctomycetaceae bacterium | reverse complement strand
GGCAGGAACAGGGCGATCACGATGAAGCCCACGAACAGACCGAGGACAACCGTGATCAACGGCTCGATGAGCTTGATCATGCCGTCAACAAGCACGCGAACCTCTTCGTCGTATACGTCGGCGACTTTGTAGAGCATGGCGTCGAGGGCACCGGTCTCTTCGCCTACGTCGACCATGTTCACGACGATGTCGTCGGCGATGCGGGTCTCTTTGAGGGGCACGGCCATCGGTTCGCCCTCGCGAATCGCGGCGTAGATGTGCTCGAACGCCTTGCGGAACACGGCGTTGCCCGCCGTGTCGCGGGCGATGATCAAGGCGTCGAGAATGGGCACGCCCGAGGCGATGAGGGTGCCTAGGGTTCGCGAAATGCGCGCAATGATGGCCTTGCGTATGATCTTGCCCAGGACGGGAATGCGCAGCTTGATCCAGTCGACGATGTACTCGCCGGTCTTGTTCTTCTGCACGATCTTGACGAACAGCCACACGGCGACCGGCGACGCGAACAGCAGATACCAGTATTGGGCGATGAAGTGGCTCGCCATGATGAGCACTTCGGTCATCACGGGCAGCTTCGAGCCGAAGTCGTCGAAGATCTTCTCGAATTTGGGGATGATGAAGATCATGATCCCGCTCACGATCGCCGTCGCGACGATGATGACGGCGATCGGATAAATCATCGCCCCCTGGACCCGCTTCTTCAGGCTTTGGGCGCGTTCCTTGAAGTCGGCGAGGCGCTGCAGAATGACTTCGAGGGCACCGCCGGCCTCGCCGGCCTTCACCATGTTCACGTAGAGATTGTCGAAGGCCTTGGGCTGCTTGGCCATCGCCTCCGAGAGCGTGGCACCGCTCTCGATGTCTTCGATGACGTTCAGCAGGCTGTTCTTGAGCGCCCCGGGCTTCGACTGGCCTTCGAGAATGCGGAGGCTTCTCAGAATCGGCAGGCCGGCGTCTTGCAACGTCGACAGTTGGCGGGTGAACGTACAGAGCTGCTTGGCGCCGACACCGCCGAGCGCAAACGTGCGCTTCTTGGGGCCGCGCTTGGGCGTGGATTTTCCGCCCTTGCCTCCCTTGCCGCCCTTTTCGCCTTTGGCGGGGGTGCCTTTCTTCTTGGCGCGGCCGTTCTTTTCGGCGATGCGGGTGACGTAGAAGCCCTTCTGCCGGACGGCGGCTTCGGCGTCGGCCTGGCTGGCGGCCTCGATCGTTTCTTTGATCTCGAGGCCGGTCTTGGCATCCATCGCCTCGTATTGAAAGGTCGGCATGGTCGTCTCTCCGGAGGCGTCGTCAACCGCCCGCCGCGTTCTTCCTTATGGCGCAGATGCCTGGGTGTCGAGTGTCTTCTGGTGTCTGATGTCTAAATAAGATCGAAAACGGTCAGCGAAATCGCAAGCGAACTCTCGTCTCTCACCGCTGCCCTCTTACCTCTCAGCCCACGTCCTCCAGCACGGTTTCGCGAACGATTTCGTCGATCGTCGACACGCCGTCGAAAATCAGCTTGAGACCCGCTTCCCGCAAGGTCGTCATGCCTTGCGTGCGGGCGAAGTTGCGGATGTCGTCGACGTTCGCGTCGCTGGTGATCATGTCGCGGATGTCGTCGGTGATGTCCATCAACTCATAAATGCCCGTGCGTCCTTTATACCCGGAGTTGTTGCAAGTTGTGCAACCTTTTCCGTAGTAGAACTTGTACTTCCGGGCCGTCTCAATGGGCAGTTGAAGCTCCATGAGCAGGTCGTCGCTCGGATCGAACTCGGTTTTGCAGCCGGTGCAGATCTTGCGCACGAGCCGCTGGGCCTGAATCGCCTCGACGGTCGCCGTGATGAGGAACGCCGGCACCCCCATGTCGCGAAGACGGGTGATGGCGCTGGGGGCGTCGTTGGTGTGCAACGTGCTGAACACGAGGTGCCCGGTCAGCGCAGCCTGAACCGCGATCTCGGCGGTTTCGTAGTCGCGAATCTCGCCGACGAGGATTTTGTCGGGGTCGTGCCGCAGGATCGCTCGCAGGCACGATGCGAAGGTCACGTCGATATCGGCGTTGATCGGGCACTGCACGAGTCCGTCGATGTCGTACTCGATCGGATCCTCGGTGGTGATGATCTTCTCGGTGATCTCATTGAGTTCGTTGAGGGCCGAATAGAGCGTCGTCGTCTTGCCCGATCCTGTCGGACCCGTCACCAGCACGATGCCGTTGGGGCGTTTGATGATTTGCCGGAACTGCGACAGGATGGCCGTGTCCATGCCGATCTTGTTGAGGTCGAGCTGCACGACCGTCTTGTCGAGCACCCGCATGACGACGCATTCGCCGAAGAGCGTCGGCAGCACCGAGACCCGCAAGTCGATGCGGTTTCCGCCGACGTTCAACTCGATGCGGCCGTCCTGCGGCAACCGCCGCTCGGCGATGTCGAGCTCGGCCATGACCTTGATGCGGGTGACGATCGCGTTCGCGAGATGGCGCGGCGGGGGCACCATCTCGTACAACTGGCCGTCGGCCTTCACGCGGATCTTGAATTCGTCTTCGAACGGCTCGAAGTGGATGTCGCTCGCCTGGTCCTTGATCGCGAGCAGCATCACCATGTTGAGCAGCTTGCGGATCGGGGCGGCGTCGGCGAGCTCCTCGGGGTTCGTCAGGTCGAATGCGTTGGCGAATTCATTGTATTCATCGCCACCTTCAAGCTCGCTGATGACGTCTTCGATGCTGTCTTCGTGGCCGGCGTAGTTCTTTTCGACGGCGGCCTGCACGTCCTTCAGGTTCGAGACCGCGCCGCGAACCTCGACGCCCAGGAAGTTCCGCAGGTCGTCGAGCGTGCCGACGTTCTGCGGCTCGGCCATGGCGACCGTCAGCACGTCGCCCTTCAGCGAGATGGGCATGATCTTGTAGATCTCGGCCATCGTCTGGGGGACCATCTCGATGACCTTGGGCGGGATCGTCGTCTCTTCGAGATTGACGACCGGCATGCCCCACTGTTCGGCGAGCGCCTCGGTGACTTGGGCGTCGGTGACGACGCCCATCCGCACCGCGACGCGGCCGATGACCTCGCCGGGACTTTGCTTCTGCTGTTCGAGCACGTCCCAAAGCGTATCCTCGGACATGTATCCGAGGTCGATCAGGATCTGCCCAAGCTTACGGACGGCCATTGGGGGCCCTTGGAGTGCTAATGCGTTGAATCACGTCGATCGGAAGAACGGAGAACGGCGGAACGGATGAAGTGAGGAGACGGAGGCGAGAGTCGCCTTCTCGATTCCACGTTCTCCCGTTCTTCCCTTCTCATTCTTCCACTTCTTCCACCTCTTCGTCTTCGTCGTCTTCGTACAGTCCGCGTTTGGCGCGTTCGATGCGGCCCTTGAGCTCGGCCGAGTTGACGGCGCGGACGACGCATTCCTTCTCTTCGCAGATGTTGTTCTTCCACAGGTTGAACAACGCGTCGTCGAGCAACTGCATGCCGTATTTGCGGCCGGTCTGGATCATCGAGTTGATGCGGAAGGTCTTGGCCTCGCGGATCAGGTTCGCGATGGCCGGCGTGACCACGAGCATCTCGTAGGCGGCGACGAGACCCTTGGGCTTGCGCGGCAAGAGCGCCTGGCTCAGGATGCCGATGATCGACACCGAAAGCTGCGTGCGGATCTGTTCCTGCTGGCTCGTCGGGAACACGTCGATAATACGGTCGACCGTTCCCTGGGCACCCGTCGTATGCAGTGTTCCGAACACGACGTGACCGGTTTCGGCGGCGGTAATTGCCGACTGGATGGTTTCAAGGTCGCGCATTTCACCAACGAGGATCACGTCGGGGTCCATGCGCAAGGCACGTCGAAGAGCCTCGGGGAAGCTCGGCACATCGACGCCGATTTCCCTTTGATTCATCGTGCACATCTTGTGCTCGTGGTAGTACTCGATCGGATCCTCGAGCGTGATGACGTGCTTGTCCTCGGTGTCATTGATGTAATTGAGCATACTCGCGAGGCTGGTCGTCTTTCCCGAGCCGGTCGGCCCGGTGACGAGAAACAGTCCGCGAGGCCGTGAAATAAGATCCCTGATCACCGGCGGCAGGCCGAGCTGCTCGAAGCTGAGGAATTCGTTCGGAATCTGCCGCAGGACCATGCCAACCTGGCCGCGCTGCTTGAAGACGGCGACCCGGAAGCGGGCCTTCTTGCCGAAGGCGAAGCCGAAGTCGGTCCCGCCGACCTCTTGAAGCTCCTGCTGGTTCCGTTCGGGCGTGATCGACTTCATCAAAGCCGTCGTGTCGTCGCCGGTCAGACTCTTGGTGTCGAGCCGGATCATGCGGCCGCTTTCGCGAACGACGGGCGGCTGGCCGGTGGTGATGTGCAGATCGCTCACCCGCTGGGCGACGACGTACTCGAGCAGCTTATCGATTTGGACGGAGGCCATTGGCAGTCAATGGTAAGTAGTGAATAGTCAGCAGCGATCAGGCTTAGACGCCTCTCGACTCTCAACCCTCATCTCTCAACTAATCATAGCTTCTCATCAGCTTGTTCACTTCCGAGAGTGTGGTGATGCCCATCAAGGCCCTGTCTCTGGCGTCTTCGACGAGCGTCTTCATGCCGAACAGCCTCGCTTGGCGACGGATCGCCTGGGTTGGCTCGCCTTTGAAGGTCATCTCGCGAATCGTCGAGTTCATCACCATCAGCTCGAACACGGCCTTTCGACCGCGAAACCCGGAGTGCTGGCAATAATTGCAACCCCGGCCCCGCGCGAAAGTGGCCTCGGCGGCTTCATCTTCGGTGATGGAATAGTATTGCAGTTCGCCCTTGTCGGGCGTGTAGGTTTCCTTGCACTTCGTGCAGATCACGCGCACGAGCCGCTGGGCCATGATCGCCATCACGCTGCTCGCGACGAGGAAGGGCTGCACGCCCATGTCGATCAGTCGGGTGATGCTGCTCGGCGCATCGTTCGTGTGCAAAGTGCTGAACACCAAGTGACCCGTGAGCGACGCCTGAATCGCCATGTCGGCCGTTTCGACGTCGCGAATCTCGCCCACGAGGATCACGTTCGGCGCCTGTCGCAGCATCGCGCGAATGATCCGCTGGAAGTCGAGTCCGATGCTGTGCTTGACCTCGACCTGGTTGATGCCCGGCAGGTAGTACTCGACCGGGTCTTCCGCGGTGATGATCTTGCGGTCGGGGCGATTGATCTCGCCGAGCGCCGAGTAGAGCGTCGTCGTCTTGCCGGAGCCGGTCGGCCCGGTGACGAGAAAGATGCCGTTGGGGCGGCGAATGACGTTCTGGAACGTGCGGTAGTTGTCTTCGGAAAAGCCGAGGTTCCGGATGCCGACCTTGATGTTATCGCGATCGAGGATGCGCAGCACGACGCCTTGGCCGTGGTTCGTCGGCAGGATGCTCACTCGCAAGTCGTATTCCTTGCCGCCGACCCGCGCCTTGATGCGTCCGTCCTGCGGGCGACGCCGCTCGCTAATGTCCATGCTCGCCATGATCTTGAGACGGCTGACCATGGAGCCGAGTAGGCGGCGTGGAGCCTGATCTCGCTCCATCAACTGGCCGTCGATTCGATAGCGAATGCGGACGCGGTCCTCGAAAGGCTCGATATGGATATCGCTGGCCCGCATCTTCACCGCTTCGGTGATGATCAGGTTCACGAGCCTCACGACCGGCGCGCTGTCGTCTTCCTCTTCGACGTTCGCGGCCGCTTCGGTCGCCGTGAAGTCGATTTGCGTTTCGGTGAACTCCTGGATCATCGAGTCGACGCTCTGGCCCTGGTCCTGGCCATAGTGACGATCGATGGCGGCCTGAATCTGCGCCTTCGGAGCGACGACGATCTTCACGTCTTTGGCGAGGATGAACCGCAGCTTGTCGAGAACGTCGAGGGCCATCGGATCGTGAAAGGCCACGACGACGGCGCCGTCTTCGACGCGAACGGGGATGACGGTGTTCTCGCGGGCCATCGCCTCGCCGACCATCTCGATCACGCTTTGCGGGATCTCGACGCCTTCGAGGTTCAGAAACTGCTCGCCGAACTGGTCGGACTGCGCCGACTGCACGTCGGCGGCATCGACGTAACCGAGTTGCACCAGAGCTTCGGCGGGGGTGGTGCCCTTCCTGCGAGCGACCGCTCGAGCTTCTTCAAGCTGGTCTTCGCTGATCAGTCCTCGGTCGATAAACGACTGCAACCAGTCGCGAGCCATCAAGTCTCTCCGCGGAATGACGCGGCGGGGTACGGACGTGATCGAACGGTTGATCGGCGGACGACGGCGCGTCGCGCAGGCGATCGACGCGTCCTAAAGTCCGCGACCGGCCGAGAGTTCGGAAGGCGAAGGTCGCCGGGAAATGGTGACGGAGACACCGTGCGAAGTGCCGAGCGGCGACCGTCTCAGGGTGACGTTGAATTCTGCTGCCGGTGGTTTTGGTTGTCAAGATACGCCGGTTCGCGAGGACGGGCGCATCGTCCGGATCGCGATGGGCAGTCCTTGCAATCGCGTCAGTGCGGACGAGCTTCAACAGTGGGCATCGGCGTGACGATGGTCCTGCGGTGAGCGAACCAGACTGCGGCCAGGCGTGTCGGAAGCCGCGACGCCGGTCGCTCGGACAGGTGCGAAAAAACCGGCTCGTTCGATGGACGGGCTTTTCAACGTCTCAACGCCCGTTTACACTACCCGCACTTCCGGCGATTCGTCCCGACGGTTCACCGGAAGGCATGCTGTTTTCGGGGCCGTAGCTCAGTTGGGAGAGCGTCGCGTTCGCAATGCGAAGGTCGTGGGTTCAAATCCCATCGGCTCCACTTTCTTTCAGAAGAAGCCCTTCGGCGATAACGTCGAAGGGCTTTCTCATTACAGGGACTAGAGTTACGCCATCGAGCTGGCAGTTCAACCAGATGATTTCAAGGATTCTACGTTTTTCGGAGTAATCGGCCGTAAGCCATTTCTGGTGAAGTGTTTGAGAAAGTTCAAACACCTTGGACGCCAACTCGCTCATTTCGTCGTGCGAGCGGTCCACGACATCGAGTTGCAGTTTGATGGACGCCAGCCGGTCTCGAAGCTCGGTCTGTTTGTGGGCGAAGGTTTGCTCGTCTATGTTGTCGGCAATTCGTAGATTGAGCAGTCGGTCCTGCTGCTGCACCAGCAGTGTCGCCTGACGCTGTAGCTCCGTCCGCTGAGCAGCGGAATCGGCTTGGGCGTCCCGAGTTTGAGAGGCAAGCACCGCTCGAAACCATTCGCGGATTGCCTCATCTTCGATCCGCATCTTGTCGAACAGGGCGAGTACCTGGCGGTCGAGTTCCGCTTCCGTCACGCGAGTTCGGGGGTGGTCCGGCTGGCTGTATTTGGTGCAGCGATAGTAAAGGTAGGAGCGCTCGCCACTCTTCGTTTGTTTCGTCTTCAACTCGCCCGTGATCTGGTGCCCGCAATGGGCACACTGAATCAGCTCGGCGGCATAGGTCAACGTGTGCGAACGGTTGGTCCCGCTGCCTAACAGCGATTGAACCCGGTTCCAGGTGGGGAGGTCGATCAGCGGCTCCTGCTTTCCCGGATACCAAGCCTCGCGATATCGTACTTCCCCAATGTAGGCTCGATCATTGAGCATGTTGTGAACCGACGTTCGATTGAACTTCGGCGTCGACGAGCGGTAGATCGCTCCTTCTTTGGCCATTCGTGAGACGAGGCCTTCGAGCGTCTGATTCTCATAGGCATAGAGTTGGAAGATTAGGCGAACGTTCGCAGCGGCGACTGGATCGACTTCGACGATGCGTCGCCCATTGGCGCGCACGTTCCGATAGCCGTAGGAAGCCTTGCCGGGGAACCAGCCTTCCTGCACTCGGCGATTGATGCCTTGGCTGATATCGACCGACATCTGTTCCGTGAAGAAGCTGGCCATGTTGGCCAGCGTCCGGCGCATCATTCGACCAGCAGGGTTGTTTTCAGTCTGTTGGGAGATGGAGATGAATGGAACGCCGTACTCCGATTCCAGACGTTCGAGTTCGACGTAGTCGAACAGGTTCCGGGCGGCACGGTCGACTTTGTAGAAGAGGAGGCCATCCAAGGCGAAGGAGTTCTTCTTCGCAAAAGCGACCATTTCCTTGAATGTCTTCCGCTCGTCCCGTTTGCTGGCGGTCTCAGCGATCTTGAAGAGCCGGACGATGACGCCGTTGTGCTGCTCGGCATAGCGTTTCAGAGCGTCTTCCTGGACTTCCAGCGAGAAGCCTTCTCGCTCCTGTTCACGGCTGCTGACCCGAGCCCGGGCGACGTATTGCTTCATCATCGTCTCCGCGAGATAGAACTTCGACAAGCCGACGTACTCCCATCATGATCTCCAAAGCGTCTTCGGCGATCAACGGGGTCTCGTAGTACGGCTGCAAAACGTGGAGCGTGTGTGCAATCAACTCAGGAGTGACCCAACGCGGAACACCTGCGGGCACGCGAACCATCTTCGGTTCGTTGCTCTTCGGCTGGATTTTGGCCATGCGTCCAGATTTTTCTTGACGGCGTACTATTCGCCCGTCAGCATCCTTCACAGCGATCTATGTCTTCACTGGTTGCTGCAATCCCGTGGGGCAATGAATGACGCAGTTGAGACAAACGACGTCGACAGAAGTTTGCCACCTAAGGAAGCGATCTCGAACACTGCGCCTAGGTTCCCCGGCGCTTTGCATTTGCGCAATTGCGCCCCTGTTCGCACTCGGCTGTGACGCGGAGGTCGACACTTCAGTAGGTAATAGTTCACTTTCGCAACTTAGCCGCGGCAGCCGCTCTCTTCACACGGCAACTTTGGCACCGCTCATCGAAGGTGAAGTGGATGTTATCCGACATTCCTTTGATGTCAGAAACCCGTATTCCGTGCCGCTGAACGTGACATCGGTCGAAAAGACGTGCTCCTGTACGAGCACAGCGCTCGCATTTGATTCGATCAAGCCGCGTTCGTCCGAGCCGTTACTAGTAACCGCCGACATCAAAGGTCGCACTGGAGCATTCTCGGCAGTAGCAATACTCAAGCATGATCACGGAGAATCGTGGCGGTACGAGATTTCCGTCCTCATTCATCCGCGTCTGGCGGTTGAACCTATGTCTTTGTATCTGGGCCCACTCGTCCCCGGCGAGCGCGTCGATCGCTGCGTGACAGTAACCCAGTACGCCAGAAATAGCGCACCGCCGGTGCCCGCCCTGCTGTGCGCCGGTGACTCTCCCTCCATCGCCCTGGATCGGATCAATTCCTCCGTCGATCATCTGGTAGGCGAGTTGCATCGCCGTCATACTGTTTTTAATGTTTCATTCACCGTCCCATCTGACCCGGGCGCCCACCGATGCTCACTGACAGTCCGTCCGGACCCCCGGGGCGTCTCGATGCCTGGAGTGCCGCTTCAATGGGTTGTTGAGAGCCCGTATGTAACTACGCCTGAAAGACTGGTTCTGACGTCTGTTGCCGCCGGTGCTGAAACCCAGTTCATTGCGATACGACGGTTGGATAGACGTCCCTTCAGAGTGAATTCAGTCTCTTCCCCGGATACGCGTGTGGCTTGTCAGATCACCACGGCCGGTGCAGCAGCCGAACACATGGTTTCCGTCACCCTTGACTCCTCCTACGCTGGTCGCTTTCTCGCCACGAAGATAGCTATCGTGCTCGACGACCCTGAATGGTCGTGCCTGAGTGTGCCGCTTGTCGCCTCACACTGACCCAACCCCGGAGCCCTCTATCATGTCACGCGTTCGCCCTCTGCTCCCTCTTCTGCTTCTGTTGGTTCTGTCTGGCGTGTCTCCCATCTTTGCGGAATACGTGGGACAATGCAGTCCGTATACCCAAGAAAGCAACGCCTCTTGTGTGGGCGTGTATAATTGCTCGTTCAACAGTGAAGTAGGCGAATGCAACGAGGGCGGTACGGGCGGTTGTATTGCGTGGGGGTACAACGATTCGATGAAGATCGGTGACTGCGAGAACACCTGGTGGGACGACGGCTGTATTCACTGCGATAAGCTGGTCTGTGGAAGTTACTTGACTTACGAGTATATGGACGAGAACGGCCAGTGTCAGAACGCGTGTATTGACAACCCCGTTTTTGTATCGTGTTATGATTGCTGCGCATCATAGCCGCTCACGTTATAGCAATCGCCTCGCCACACCTTCTTCGGCTTCCGGATGGTGATCTGGACATGCGAGATGCGATGAGCCATAAGCCGATCCATCGCAACACGGGCATTCAGGATCGGAAGCCACACCCCTGGTTCTATCACATTAGGAGAAGATCGCTTAGCAGCCTGTCGATTAAGTGCAGAGTCGTTTATAATCCGCACGATGCTAGTGAAACCGAACGCTAGCGTGGCAACTGATTGAAAACGCGATTATCCTGGCGATCAAATCAACAGACTGTTGGCGTTCACATTTCGGTACAGCTTTACGTGTTCTGGCGTTATTATGCACCGTCTATATCTCGTCCACGAAGGCCATGCCCCATGTCGGGCGAGATCACTTGGGTGCGTGCAGGTATCGGTAGTCCTCAATAGGTGATGTTTTGCCCGCGAAATCACCTCGGCTGCCTAAGACACTTAATCCACGAATACAACCTCACCATTACATAGTGAGGACTACTCAGGTACCATATGAAGATTAGACGCCTCATCGCGGGACTTGCGGCTTTCGCCTCCCTGGGATGGTCCTCGTCCTTTGCGGATGATCAAGTGACAGACTCGGCTGCGATTGCTGCAATCGCTGAGGCATATACTGCGCACCGTGAGTCGTTTCCGGATGTATTCATAAGGTTTACATGGACGCGAGTGACGGCCGTCACCCCGGATGAGGTACTTTCAGGACATTATTCAAAGACCGGTGACCCCAAGAATGGCCTCCTTATCGTATCGGGTGACCGCGTGCGGTACGAGCTTACCTGCAGCGAGGGCGATGAAGCGCGCACACGAACGAAACTGCAGAGACCAGGAAAGGGTCGCGAAGAGGTGCAGGTTCCATGTTCATCACTCGCAATGATAGGGAAAGGAAGCTACGCACTACAGTTCTCCACTACGTCAAAGATTGCCAATCTATTTTCGCCAGGTGATCCTCGAGTCGGGATAAGGGTGTCGCCATTTAATCTAGACACTATGGGGTCGAACGAGGCATCCAGCCCGGCACGCTACCTTCGCGACTGCCTAACCGGTCGATTTATCGGTGAATACCTCGGTGCCGTAGGTGCAGGCAGCAGCGAGTTATCGGTCGGCGTAAAGAGCGACAGATTCCGCCATCACTTCATTTTCGATCCTGATCGGTCTTACATGCTTACCGGGGCGTCCACCACGGACGTTAAGACAAACCGCCGACTCTATCAAGTACGTGTACTAGAAGCGAAGGAGTGCTCGGGCAGCCGCTGGCTGCCGATCCGTGCCGTGAAGGTGCAGAATCCGGAGGCCGCCGGATCATTTATCGCATTCGAGATGGCGGTGCAAGAGTATGACGCGGAATATCACGCCCCCGATTCGGATTTCGAGTTATCGATTCCGCCTGATACCCAAATAAATGTGCCTGCCCAAATGGCGTGGACCAGAACCGACAAAGAACAAGCGGAACAATTTGGGCCCGCAGACCTGAAAGCGTTGCACGAGCGATGCGTGTCGCACGGCGAGCAATATCTCGAACGGCAAAAAGCCGCAGCCAAAGCGGCTGCTGAAAGCCAGCCACCGAATACACCCGTGACTGCAAAGGCGTTTTTTCTGTGGGTAAACTTGGCAGCGCTTGCTGTCGCAGCGGCTGGGATCATCGTGTACGCGACGTGGTGGAGAAGGCGGTGAAGTGAAGCCGTGAGTCATAAGGCGACAGTGCCCGATCCAAAGCCGGCGATTGAACCGAGCGCTCGCTCGTTTTTGTCCATTCTCGTATGGGTCTTGCTCGGCGCTCAGTTCGTTCTGCTCGGCTGGTCCGCGTGGTGCCACAGCCCCACGACGCTTGAGGTATCTCAGGTACCAGCTGGCCTTTATCATTGGCGGACCGGTAAGTTCGACGTAGCTGTCGTCAATCCTCCACTTGTGCGACTTGTTGCGAGCACGCCGCTGCTGTGCTTGGGTGCCAGTTGCGACTTCGAGGCCGCTAAGTTCGGCGCACGCCACCGTCCGGAACGAGCGATCGGCCGAAGCTTTGTCGAACAAAATGGTCCGGACGTGTTCTGGATGTTCACCATCGCCCGCTGGATGTGTATTCCATTCGTTTTATTGGGCGGATATGTGGTTGGCCTTTGGGCGCGCGAGCTTTATGGGGCAAAGCCTTCAGTAGTTGCCGTTGCAACGTGGGTTGTGTGTCCCTGGGTGCTGGGACACGGAGCCCTGGGCACTACAGACGTCGCCTCTGCCGCACTAGGTGTGTCCGCCGCTTATCTATTTTGGCGATGGCAGCGCCTGCCGTCGTGGCCCAGCGCCCTTGTGGCAGGTTTTGTCATCGGCGTTATGCTTGTAAGTAAGTTTTCTTTGTTGATACTGATTCCGGTGCTTTGCGGACAATGGCTATTCACGACTTGCCGAGCTAGCGGCATGCGCTTTCAATGTGACGTTTATCACGTCATAGGGATGGCTGTTGTTTCTGCTGCCGTTATCAATGCGAGCTATGGTTTTGACGGCATTATGGTGCCGCTAGGCAAGATCCCGTTCGTATCAAAAGCTCTTACGACTTCGCACGCGGGAGATCCTGCCGCCGCTGGGAATCGTTTCAGCGGTACACTCGTCGGCAGGTGTCCTATGCCGATTCCTCGGGAGTATCTAGTAGGACTCGACTTGCAAAAGCGAGACTTCGAGCGTGGGCTGGCTTCATATGCTTACGGAGAGTGGCGGAACCGTGGCTGGTGGTGGTACTACCTATTCGCGCTAGCGGTCAAGACGCCGATTGGAGTACTCGGGCTTTATGTTATGGCGGCTGCGTCCTGTGTGGTGCTCCGTGTTCAACGAGAGGAGTTGCTACCCTTGGCATGTGCCGCCTCAGTGCTCGTGGCACTCAGCTTTCAGACCGGTTTCGGGGTACATGGCAGATATATTCTTCCCGCATTGCCATTCCTGTACATATTTGTCAGCCGTTTAATGTCGGAGTCAATTCGTCATTTCCGAGTTCTCCGCATCGCATCCGTGACGATGCTCGCGGCGGCTGCGGTTGAGAGTGCGTGTATATATCCTCACAGCCTATCGTTCTTCAATATTGCTTTTGGCGGACCCTCTCACGGGTATCGGTATCTCGCCGATAGCAATGTGTCGTGGGGACAGGATCTCTTTTTTCTTGAAGCGTGGCTTCGAAAGCACCCGGAAGTAGCAGAACCGAACCTCTTGTACGCTGGGGTAGTAAACCCCAGTCTTGCCGGCGTAAGGTGTCGGCTCCCGCAGAGCCAGCCGGTCCCTCCGCCCGTTTCGAATGATGAGAACGGGGGGCTTGAAGCAGGATGGTATGTAATCGATGTGAATTATCTTGTAGGAAGTCAGGCTCCTGCCCTCGGTGAGAACGGTGAATTAGTATGGTCGGTATCAAGTGATTACGATTGGATTGCATTCACTGCGATGGAGCCTTATGGGCGTGTGGCGTACTCGTTTGTCGTATATCGAGTCGAGAGGTGATGTGATGGAGAATTAGCTCTTGCGCTCCGCAGGCGGGTCGGGTGGCACGCCCTGACGAAGGAAGGGCGTGGCCAAGCGACGCGCGACGAGCCCTCTGAACTCGCCACGCCCATCCCTTCAGTCTGGGCG
>JACCRE010000143.1 GCA_013813775.1 Planctomycetaceae bacterium | reverse complement strand
CGCATGATTGGCGAGAGGCTAGCATCGCGTCTCACAACCCGAACAGATACCAACCTCGCCCAGGTAGAAGAGGGTGGGAAGAGCAATCGGGGTGTTCTTCGCTTCGATTCTTGTTTTGTATGGAAATGCGGGAGGGGGAGAGTGGGGGACGGGGAGAGGGACAACTCTCACTCCTGTCTCTTGTCTCCTTAAAACGGCATCTTTCCACCGGTCACGCCGTAGACCTCTCCCGTCACAAAGCTCGCCTCGTTCGAGGCTAAGAAGGTGAACACGGGCGCGAGTTCAGCGGGCTGGGCCGGCCGCTCGAACAAGCAATCGCTGCCGAAGGTCTTCGTCATCGACTTCGGCATTGTCGAAGGAATAAGCGGCGTCCAAACGGGGCCGGGCGCGACGGCGTTCACGCGAATGCCCTGCCCGATCACCATCTTCGCGAGAGCCTTCGTGAAGCCGACGATCGCAGACTTCGTCGGCGCGTACGCCAGCAGGTTCGGCGATGGATCATAAGCCTGAATCGACGCGACGTTGATGATCGACGACCCCGGCTGCATCCGCGGCACGGCGGCCCGGCACAGGTGATACATCGCGAACACGTTGGTGCGGAACGTGCGTTCGACTTCCTCAGCCGTGAACTCCTCGAGCGTCTCGTGCGTCCGCTGAAATGCGGCGTTGTTGACCAGCACGTGCAGTCCGCCGAACTCTTCGAAGCAACGTTCGACGAGCATCCGGCAGTGGGCTTCTTCGCCGATGTCGCCGCGAACTACAAGCGCCTTCTGTCCAGTCTCCGTGACTAGCCGCGCCGATTCGGTCGCGTCGGCGTCTTCTTCGAGATAAGAAATCAGCACGTCGGCGCCTTCACGGGCGAACGCCAGGGCGACCGCGCGGCCGATGCCGCTGTCGGCCCCAGTGATCAACGCTACTCGACCCTTGAGCCGGCCGTGACCGAGGTAGCTCTGTTCGCCATGATCGGCCCGCGGAGACATTTCGGCCTCCGTGCCCGGCGGATCCTGACGAGGCGACGGGAACGGCGGCTTCGGCCCCGCATCCTTCGGATCATCCTGCGCGCGCTTCTCCTTTGCCATAACCTTCTCCGTCGAGGTCGATTCCCAATGTGGGGAGGGCGAGGCTCCCGCCGAGCCGCAATCAGATGTGACGCCGCATCCACCGAAGCCGCTCAGCGAGAGCTTTGCCGTTCCGTGCCGCGAACCTGTCTTCGACTTCAAGAGTAGCCGCGGCGAGTCGGCGGCTCTGCCGGGAATTCATGAGCTGCGACCCTCCGGATTCCACCGGCGACGCCGGTCTGAGCACTAGATCCTGTCGGACCATGCTCGCCGTCGCTGGGACTCCGCTCGACGACACCGGCGCGATTCCTGACCGACTGTGCAGATTCGCGGCCGCGTCTATAATCTTCAGACCAATTCTTTGGCTGGAGACGGTTCCCGCTCCTGCCGGGCGATCAAACCCACCGACGGCTCTGATGACCTTCCTGCCCCAGCAACTCGACCTGTTCCGCCCGGTCGAGGACTACGCCGTCTTCCTGCTGGACCCGCAAGGTCACGTTCGCACGTGGAACACCGGCGGTGAGCGGATCAAAGGCTACAGGGCCGACGAAATCATCGGCAAGCACTTTTCGGCGTTCTACCCGCCGGAGGAGAGCGGCCAGGCCGACGTCGGCCTGCGGACCGCCGCTGAGACCGGTCACTTCGACGCCGAGGGCTGGCGGGTCCGCAAAGACGGTCAACGGTTCTGGGGAAGCGTATCGCTCACCGCCGTTCGCGACGAAACGGGCGAAGTCAGCGGGTTCATCGAGATCACCCGCGACCTGACCGAACGAAAGCTGGCGGAGGAGCGGCTGCGGACGAATGACCTGAAGTTCCAACTGCTCATGGCCGGCGTGCAGGAGTACGCCATCTTCCTGATGGACCCGGAGGGGCGCGTCACCGACTGGAACGCCGCCGCCGAGCGAGTGCTGGGCTACAAGGCCGACGAAATCGTCGGCCAGAGCTTTGCCGTCTTCTTCACCCCGGAGGAGGGCGAGCCGGGCGGGGTCGCCGAGCGAGAACTTCGGCTGGCCGCTTCCGTGGGACGTGCGAGCGACGACCGCTGGCACGTTCGCAAGGACGGTACTCATTTCTGGGCCAATGGGCTGACCTCGGCGCTCCGCGACGAGGATGGCAGCCTGAAGGGCTTCGCCAAGGTGCTGTCGGATCGGACCGAGCGAAAGCGTTTCGAGGAGGAGCTGCGCGCGAAGGCCGATGCCCTTGAAGAGGCCGACCGACGCAAGAACGAGTTCCTCGCGATGCTCGCCCACGAGCTGCGGAACCCGCTCTCGCCGATCGCCTCGGCAGTGGCCCTGCTCGAACATAGCGAGTCGCTCGGCGAGGAGGAGCGGTCGGCCATCGGCATCGCTGATCGTCAGGTCAAAAAACTGACGCGGCTGATTAATGATCTGATGGATGTAAGCCGCATCACGAGCGGCAAGGTCCATTTGAACCGCGAGCGGATCGACCTTCGAGACGTCTTGCGCGGTGTCGTGGCTGCGGCGAAACCGGGGATCGACGAACACGGTCACACGCTTGTGGTCTCGCTTCCGGAACATCCGCTGTGGCTGTCGGCGGATGCGACGAGACTCGAGCAGGTGTTCGAGAACCTGCTCGGCAACGCCACCAAGTACACCCCGCACGGCGGACGAATCGAGGTCGCCGTCGCGCGGCAAGACGGCACGGCGGTCGTCGCAGTGCGAGACAACGGCGTGGGAATCGCGCCCGAACTGCTGCCGATGGTCTTCGACCTGTTCACGCAGGCCGATCGCAGCCTCGATCGCTCGCAAGGCGGGCTTGGTATCGGACTCACGATCGTGAAGACGCTGGTGGAGATGCACGACGGGCAAGTCGAGGCGACGACCGGCGGACTCGGCAAAGGGAGCGAGTTCGCCGTGAAGTTGCCGCTGTTGGCGGTGCGAAGCACCCCACGGCCGGAGACCTCGGGGCCGACGAACGAAGCGGCGCCCCGACGCATCCTCGTCGTGGACGACAACGCCGATGCCGCCAAGATGCTGTCACTGCTCTTGCGGGCCAGCGGAAATGAGGTCGAGACGGCCCTGTGCGGCTTGAAGGCCATTGAAGCTGCGGTGACGTTCCGGCCGGAGGTGATCCTACTCGACATCGGCCTGCCTGGGCTGGACGGTTACGAGGTCGCTCGACGATTACGGGAACAAGCCGAGACAAAAGACGTGGTGCTGGTGGCGATCACGGGCTACGGTCAGCCGGAAGATCGGGAGAAATCCAAGGCGGCCGGCTTCAATCACCATCTCGTCAAGCCAGTGAGCATCGAAGACGTGTTAGCCGTTCTCATGACCCACGACCAACCGTAGCTTCAGGCGGCTAAGCTGGCAGCAGCGACTGTGCGTCTACTGCGGATTCACTTTGGGGCGGCCGCAACTCAAGATCGCAAGCGACGCGACAAGAACTCCCAGCGAGTCGATCAGCACGTCGATCACGTTTCCGCCGCGGCCCGGGACGAACGTCTGGTGCCATTCGTCCGCCGCCGCAAACAGCAACGCGACAGCAATCGCCAGGGTAACGTTCGCGGCGCGCCTCGCCGGCCGCCATCGCGCCAGCGCCCAGAAGCAAAACAGAAACAAGAGGGCGAACTCCGTTGCGTGCCAGCTTTTGACGATCGCGAACCACGCCAGCCCCCAGAAGACCTCAAATCGCTCTGAAAGCCCGTCGTCGCGCAGCACGCGATCGCGCATGAAACGAAAGAGCTGCCGCGGCAAAACGACGGTGCTCGACGTGCCGAAGATGAACAACATCCAGGCAACGACGAGCAACGGCGCGGCTCGCTTCGCAGAACGCACGACCGCTCCCGCTTACGCGACCGCAACCCGCACCGCGTCCATCGCTCGCTGGCACAACCCTTCGGCGCCGTGGGCCGTGGGCGCTTCGGAGATCACGCGGAGGATCGGTTCGGTGTTGCTGGCGCGGACCTGGACCCAGCGGTCGGGCCAGTCGAGACGCAGGCCGTCGCCTTCGTTCGCCGCGGCGTCGGTGAAGGTCTTGCGGAGGGCCGCGATGGCGACCGTCACCTTCTCGCGCTCGCAAGTGATCTTGTCCTTCACGATCACGTAGTTCGGCAGCGTCGCGACCCAGTCGGCGAGCGTGCCGCCGCGTCGGGCGAGACCTTCGAGCACGTAGGCCATGCTCACGAAGCTGTCGCGGACGAGACCGACCTGCGGGTCGATCACGCCGCCGTTGCCTTCGCCGCCGATCGCCGCGCGCACCTCGTTCATCTTCGCGACGACGTTCGCCTCGCCGACCCACGAGCGATGAAACTCGCAGCCGTGCCGGGCGGCGATGTCGGCGGTCACGCGGCTCGTCGAGCCGTTGACGACGACCGGCCCCTTCCGGTTCGGCAGCACATGATCGAGGGCGAGAGCCAGCGTGAGCTCCTCGCCGATGTAGCGGCCGGTGTGGTCGACGATCGCCAATCGATCGGCGTCGGGATCCTGGGCGAAGCCGATGTCGGCGCGATGCTCGCGCACCGCCGCCGCGAGACCGCAGAGGTTCGTTTCGATCGGCTCGGGCGGATGCTCGAACTTTCCGTCGGGGCTGCCGCCCAGCACGACGACTTCGCAGCCGAGCACGTCTCGCAGAAACGCCGGCCCGCTGACCGCGCCCGATCCGTGATTCACATCGAGGACGACTTTGAACGCCCGCTTCCGAACCGCGGCGACATCGACCAATGCTGCAATGCGCGCGCGATGCGGTCCGAACGGATCGGCGAGCACTTCGACGCTGCCGAGCCGATCGTGCGACTTCCAGGCGAAGGCACGTGATTCAAGAAGTGCGACGAGTTCCTGTCCCGCTGCGGCGTCGAACACGCCGCCGATCGGCCGGAAGGGCTTCATGCCGTTCCACTCGACGGGATTATGGCTCGCCGTGATCTGCAAGCCCGCTGCGACATTCAGATGCGAAACGAGCACTCCCACGGTCGGCGTCGCGGCAATTCCCGCATCAACGACGCGGCAACCCGTTCCGATCAGGCCCGCGAGCGCGGCGTGACGCAGCATCTCGCCCGTCGCTCGCCCGTCGCGCGCCAGCACGACGGTTCCGCCCTTCGCCCAGGTGCCGACGGCTCCCGCGAACGCGGTCACGTACTCCGGGTCCAGCCCGTCGCCGATCACGCCGCGCAGGCCCGAGACGCTGAGGATGATTTGGGGCACGCTCTATTCCTTGGAGGTGGCTTCGGAGAGTGAATCGGAAGCGGGGGATCGGGAGAGCGGGGGATCGGGGGATTCGAGAGTTGGAAGCGGCAAAGCAGCGGTGACCTCTTCGTCCACCGATCCCCCGCCTCGCCCGATCTCCGGCCTCCCCAACCACGCCTCGGCTTCGGCGACGCACGCCGCGATCCGCTCGTGGGCAGCGGCGGTGATCGCCTCGGTTCCGCCCTTGAGTTCCTCGGGCGTGAACGGCTCGCCGAAGACCACGCGCACCGGCTTCGGTCGCAGCCACTTCGCCTTGCGGGGCAGGGCGTCGAACGCCCCGGCGATGCCCACCGGATAGACGGGCACTCCTGCCCGCCGCACGAGCGCGACAAAGCCCGGTTTGAGTTCGCCGAGACGACCGTCGGGCGTTCGCGTGCCTTCGGGAAAGATGCCGACGAGAAACCCGTGCCGCATCCGCCGGACGCCTTCGCGAATGCTCTCGGTTCCCGCCGCCTCGCGATTGATCGGCATCACGTACACCGCTCGCATGAACGTGCCCAGCGCCGGCACGCGAAACAGCGAGTCGCGTGCGAGATAACTCACCGGTCGCCGCAGCGGCAAGCCGACCAGCACGGGGTCGAGATAGCTCTGGTGATTGACGAGCAGCAGACCGCCGCCGGGCGCGAGCCGTTCCATCCCCCGCGCCCGATACCCGGTCCACAGGCCGAACACGACCTTCAGGATCATCTGCGAGATGAACCACGTCGCGTTCCGGCGGTCAGGACGTGGCGGCGGCGACTCGGACGACATCTCGGAAGCATTCAGACGAGCGGACGGCGGCATTATCGGGGTTCGCCGGCGGGTCGCAAGGAAGGTCGTGATACCGCGAACGGGTCCAGTCCCCCTCTCCTCTGGGGAAAGGGGTGAGGGGATGCCTTGCCGCGCCGTTTCCTTTCGGACCTCATTCACCGTGAGAGCCCAGACCCAAGCGAGGATGGTCGTCAACCTCCTCCCCTCACCCCCAGCCCCTCTCCCGAGGGAGAGGGGAGGCCAGTGGCGACGCCTCCGCCGCGAGTTCGCGCTTCGCATCGGCCACGTTACCATCGTTTGCTCCCCTCTGGCCTCTCAACTCTCAACTCGACATGACCGATCAGCCCTACCGCTTCGACACCCTCTGCCTGCACGGCGGCCAGGAGCCTGATCCGGCGACGAACAGCCGGGCGGTGCCGATCTATCAGACGACCTCGTACACCTTCAACGACACCGATCACGCCGCGCGGCTCTTCGCCCTTCAGGAGTTCGGGAACGTCTACGCCCGGCTCATGAATCCGACCTGCGACGTGCTCGAAAAGCGCCTCGCGTTGCTCGAAGGCGGCAGCGGAGCCCTCGCCGTCGCCTCCGGACAAGCCGCCGAAACGATCGCGATCCTCAACATCGCGTCGGCGGGGCAGAACATCGTCAGCAGCGCGAGCCTCTACGGCGGAACCTACAACCTGTTCCGCTACACGCTGCCGAAGCTCGGCATCGAGTGCCGTTTCGTCGATGGTTCGAAGCCCGAAGAATTCCGCCGAGCGATCGACGACAAGACGCGACTGCTGTTCGTCGAATCGATCGGCAATCCGCGCTGCGACGTGCCCGACTTCAACGCTCTCGGCTCGATCGCACGCGAAGCCGGCATCCCGCTGATGGTCGACAACACGCTCGCCTCGCCCGCGCTCTGCCGGCCGCTCGATCACGGGGCCGACGTCATCGTCGAAAGCTGCACGAAGTTCATCGGCGGACACGGCACGAGCATCGGCGGCGTGATCGTCGAGAAGGGAGACTTCCCTTGGGACAACGGCCGCTTTCCGGAACTCACCGAGCCTGACGCCAGTTATCACGGCCTGAAGCTCTTCGAGACGTTCGGCCCGATGCACATCGCGTACATCCTCAAGTGCCGCGTGCAGGTACTG
>JACCRE010000069.1 GCA_013813775.1 Planctomycetaceae bacterium | reverse complement strand
GCCTGGCCCTCGACCCGGCTCGACCGAACGCAACCCATCAGAGTTTTCCGACAGAGCCTAACGTCTATGGCAAATCACGAAGCGAGACCGGCCTTCGCCGTCTGCGTCGTCGAAAACGGCACCGACGACCTGACCGCCGGCATGCTGTATCGAGTGCTGGCAGACGAGACTGCCGATACGGAAGGTTTGCTGCGTGTCGTTGACGACTCCGGCGAGGACTATCTCTACCCGGCCCACATTTTTGTGCGCGTCGTGGTGCCGCAGGATGAAGAGCAGAGACTTCTTGCCGTCGCACCTGCAAACGTCGCCTGAACTTGTCGTCGGCAGATCGCGAGACTCGCGGAAGTGCCAGCGAGAGTGCGGCCACTGACGGAAGAGGCGTGTGCCAGTCGGTGGTGCCCTCCGCTAGCGTTTCGGCACGATTTCGGATACCTTTCGACGTTCCAGTTCGGCATTGAGGTGTCGGGGTGCGCACCCCGCCGGTGTAGAACGGCAGTTCTTTTACGTTCGTGCGACCCTTTCGAAGGCGTCTTTCTGGGCTCGAAACGGGTGGCGGGCGCGACGGCAGGTTCTTGACCGCCGCCGCGAACGAACTTGGGTGTTCTCTGCATGGTAGATCGGACTCTCTTTCGCGAATTCGACGTCGACGACGACGATTTGGCCTCGATCCTGGGCGACGACTTCGAGATCCCCGACGAGCTCTACGTCAAGGAAACGGTCGACGTCAACGAGATCGTCACGGGCACCGTCCTGCGGGTGCAGGGCGAAGAAGTCCTCGTCGACATCGGCTACAAGAGCGAAGGCGTCGTTCTCGTCGATGAGTGGGAAGAAGGACAGGAGCCGCCGAAGCCCGGCGACAAAGTCGAGGTGCTGCTCGAAGAGGTCGAAGACCCGACCGGCCTGATCCTGCTGTCGAAGCGCAAGGCCGACCGCATCCGCGAGTGGGAAGCGGTCACGAGCAAGTACGGCGAAGGCGACGTCGTCAAAGGCCAGGTCATCCGCAAGATCAAGGGCGGATTGCTGGTCAACATCGGCGTGAACGTGTTCCTGCCGGCGAGCCAGGTCGACATCCGCCGTCCGCCCGATATCGGCGCCTGGGTCAATCGCGAGATCGAGTGCTTGATCCTCAAGATCGACGAGCAACGCCGCAACATCGTCGTCTCTCGCCGCAAGCTCATCGAAGAGCGTCGGCAGACGATGAAGGAAAACCTCCTCTCGAAGATCAAAGAGGGGGATCGCGTCAAAGGCGTGGTCAAGAACATCGCCGACTTCGGCGCGTTCGTGGATCTGGGCGGCATCGACGGTCTGCTGCACATCACCGACATGAGCTGGGGCCGCATCGGCCATCCGTCGGAGATGGTCAAGATCGACGAGGAGCTCGAGGTCGTGATCCTCAACATCGACCGACAGCACGAGAAGATCGCCCTGGGCCTCAAGCAGAAGCTCGCGAGCCCGTGGGAAAACGTGCAGAACAAATACCCGGTCGGCACGAAGATCAAGGGCGAGGTCGTCAACGTGATGACCTACGGCGCCTTCGTGAAGCTCGAAGACGGCATCGAGGGTCTCGTCCACATCAGCGAGATGTCGTGGACGAAGCGGGTCAACCACCCGAGCGAGCTGGTGTCGATCGGCGACGAGGTCGAAGTCGTCGTGCTCGGCATCAACATGGACAAGCAGGAGATTTCGCTGGGCATGAAGCAGACCCAGCCGAATCCCTGGGACGACGTCGCCGCCAAGTACCCGGTCGGCACGAAGGTCAAGGGCACGGTTCGCAACCTCACCAACTACGGCGCGTTCGTCGAGTTGGAAGAGGGTGTCGACGGTCTGTTGCACGTCTCCGACATGTCCTGGACCCGCAAGCTCTCGCACGCCAACGAAATGCTCAAGAAGGGCGACGAGGTCGAGTGCGAAGTCCTGACCGTCGATGAAGAACGCCGCCGCATCGCCCTGGGGCTCAAGCAGCTCGAAGGCGATCCGTGGAGCACCGACATCCCCGAGCGCTACAAGCCGGGGGCGATCGTGAAGGGCAAGGTCACCAAGATCACCAACTTCGGCGTGTTCGTCGAGTTGGAAGAAGAGCTTGAGGGCCTGCTGCACGTTTCCGAGCTCGCCGACGACAAGGTCGAGAACCCGGAAGACGTCGTGAAAGTCGGCGACGAAGTCGATGTGAAGATCCTGCGGGTCGATATCGAAGACCGCAAGATCGGCCTGTCGCGTCGCCTCGACGCCCCGATCGAAGAAGACGGTAGCGGCACGCAGGGCGCAGGCGGCGGCGAGAAGGCCGCCAAGCAGGAACTGAAGGGCGGCATGGGCGGCGACGCCGGCCCGCTGTTCAGCTTCGGCACAGACAAGGCCCAGCCGGAAGAGGAGCAGGCCGCCGCCGAAGAAGATGTCGCCGTGGAAGAGGACGCGGAAAAAGTCAGCGAGTAGTCCTCGACGACTTCCCGAAAGACGCGAAGCCCACGGGCCGCCGGCCCGTGGGCTTTTTTCGTTCAGGCGAAATCTCGAACGTCCACTAAAAATCGGCGTCGAGTACGATTCGATAACGCGCCTTGCCGGCCTTCAAGTGGTCGAGCGCCGCATTCACCTCGCTCATCGGGAACCGCTCGATCTGCGGCGCGACGTCATGTCGCGCCGCGAAGTCGAGCATGGTCGCGATGTCCGTCGGCGGGCCGGTCGGAGAACCTGAGACTTGCCGGCTGCCCATGATGAGGCTCATCGCCGGTACGGGGATCGGTTCCAGCACCGCGCCGACAACGTGCATGCGTCCCTTGGGAGCGAGCGTCGAAATGTACGCATCCCAGTCGAGCGAGGCGTTGACCGTCACCACCAACAGGTCGAGTTCACCGGCGAGCTTGCCGATCGCCGAGGTATCCCGGCTCGTGACCGCGCGATCGGCCCCAAGGGATTTCGCCTCCTCGAACTTCGATTCGTTCGAAGTGAAGGCGGTCACGTCGCAGCCCCATGCCCGATAGAACTTGAGCGCCATATGGCCGAGTCCACCGATGCCGACGACGCCCACACGAGCCGTCGGTAAGACGTGATGCTGTAAGAACGGATCGAAGACGGTGATCCCGCCGCACAGCAGCGGCCCCACGCCGGAGCCATCCAAACGATCGGGCACCGGAATCGCCCACGCCCAATGAGATCGAAGTCTGTCGGCGAAGCCGCCATGATGGCCGACGATCGTCGCCTGAACTTCGGGGCAAAGGTGCTGGCTTCCCGAAAGGCACTGCCGACAGTGCATGCAACTTCCGGCGTTCCAACCCACGCCGACGCGCTGACCGATGCGCAGACCCTTCGCATGTTCTCCGAGCGCGATGACCGTGCCGATGACTTCGTGGCCGGGGACGAGGGGGAACGCCGAGATACCCCATTCGTCGTCGATCACCGACAGGTCGGAATGGCAAATCCCGCAATGCTCGACCTTGATCTCGACGTCGTCGGGACCGAGTGGACCGGGGTCGTATTCGGTGAGTTGAAGCGGTCGGCCCGCGGCGGAGGCGGTCCAGGCTTTGACGCGGCTCATGGGATACCTCGCGTGAAGATGAAAGAGGCGACTCGCAACGGCCGTGCCGCCCTCGCGAGTCGTCCATCATCGTCGTGCGAGGCTCAACGTCGCAACGCATCGATGTCGCATCGACAGCGACGCATCCGACGCTCTGCCGCTACTTGGCGGAAGAAACGCGGTAAAGATTCTTGTCCGAGCGAATAAAGAGCGAGCCCTCGTCGATCGCGGGCGTGCCGCTGAAGTCTTCACGGTCGGGCGGCACGCGATTCACCGCGAGCTGCTCGAACTCTCTGCCGAGTTTGAGCACGTAGGCGTCACCGTTACGGGCGACGTAGTGCAGCTTGCCGTCGGCCACCACGGGAGAGGAGTAATCCTGGCCGCCGCGGAAGCCGCGATCGCCGCCTGAGTCGGCACTGTTTCCCTCTGGAGCTTCCAGCCGCGAGCGGTAGATCTCGTCGCCGGTTTTGGCATCCACGCAGTTCGCGATCTTGCCCGAGACAAAGTAGATCAAGCCGTCGTGAATGACCGGCGTGCCGATGCGGTTCGCGTGCCGTCCCGACCAGACGACGTTCGTTTTGGTGACGTCGTCCTCTCCGCCCACTTTCACCGCGATCGAGCCGCCGCCCATGCCTTCCATGCCGTACACGATTCCGTCCTCAGCGACGACGCTCGAACAATAAGACTCGGTGTTCATCGCTTCGCAGAACCACTTGAGGCCGCCGGTCTTTGGGTTCACGCCCCAGATTT
The DNA here is from genome assembly GCA_013813775.1 of Planctomycetaceae bacterium. GTDB lineage: Bacteria > Planctomycetota > Planctomycetia > Planctomycetales > Planctomycetaceae > JACCRE01. Next base: position 21,332 of record JACCRE010000069.1, on the reverse strand, counting down.
CGAAAGGCACCCCGAGCACGAGGTCGGTTCGCTGATCGTCGACGGGAACCAGGATCGGGCTGCCCCATGTGGCTCGAAACCCCGGCGCTTTCTGCTGCCACACGACCTTGCCGGTCGATTTATCGAGGGCGGCCATCGAATTGCTCTCGGCCGAGGCCGTCACGATCACGAGGTTCTCGTAAAGGATCGGGCTTGAAGCCGAACCCCAGCCACGGGCGTCGGAATCGGTTCCGAGCGACGTCTGCCAGAGTTGCTTGCCGTCTATGTCGAAGGCGAGCGCGCCGGACTTGCCGAAGAACACGTACACCCGATCGCCGTCGGACACCGGGCTGTGCGACGAGTATCCGTGCTCAGCGAACATGCCGCGGTAGTCGTCTTCCGGCAGCACCGCCTTGACGGTGCTGTCCCAGATCACCTTGCCGGTTTTCGCATCAAAGCACATCAGGTGTCGGACGAGATCGCTCTGCTCGCCGCGATCGTCACGGCTCGTGCCGTAACCCGACCAGCAGGTGATGAATACCCGATCGCCGACCACGATCGGGCTCGACGAACCGGGACCGGGCAGCGCGACCTTCCACGCCAGATTCTCGGTCGGGCTCCACGTCGTCGGCAGCGGTCCCGAGTCTTCGCTCACTCCCGAGCCGTTCGGTCCCCGAAACCGCGTCCAGTCCGACGCCCGTGAGATTGAACACGCAAGAGGCAGCATGCCCAGGCAAAAGACCATAAACGAGAGATGACGCGATCGCATCACGAACTCCATTCCGAACCGGCAAGGGAGAAGCACGTCGACGAATCGTCGGCGCAGCGCAAGAAGAGCGTGCTTAACAAACCCCTGTGCCTCGCCCGCGGTTCCGGCACATGTCGGCGATCTTGAGCACGATGACGTTACGGAGCGAGCTTCTGGATGCGGTCGTTCCAACTGTCGGCGATGTACAGATTGCCTGCCGCATCGACCGTTACGCCGTGTGGACGGTTCATGTCCACGTCTAGCGGCGGACCGTCCTCTCCCGCGCCCTTTCGTCCTGTGCCGGCGATCCGCTGGATTCGCCCTTCCGACGGCAGGTACTTCAGTATCCGGTGATTCTCGGCGTCGGCGATGATGACATTGTCGTCGCCATCGACGCACACATGCTTCGGTCCGTTCATCTCGACTTGCAGGGCAGGGCCGTCGTCGCCAGCCCCAGGCTTGCCTGTGCCGGCGACGGTTCGCACATTGCCCGAAGCATCGACGACCCGCAGAGCGTGCCCCGATCGCTCAAGTATGTAGATGTTTCCCCGTCGGTCGGCTGCGACGGCGCGCGGATCGACCAAAGGTTGCGAAACCGCTGGTTCGCCGTCATTGGGGACGCCCTTCCGACCGTCACCGGCGATCGTTCTCACGACGCCGCTGGCCATTTCGATCGCTCGAATGCGGCGATTGTCGAGATCGGCCACGTATAACGTCTCTCGCCTGGAATCGAAGGCGATGGCGAAAACTCCGCTGAAGACCGCGTCGATCGCCGGACCATGGTCTCCCCAGAAGCCCTTCTCACCCGTTCCCGCGAACGCGGTCACAAGTCCCGTGCGAGCATCGATTCGGCGAATTCTGTTGTTCCAGGTATCAGCGACGTACAGGCCGTTGTCGCGACCGAAGGCGATCGCGTGAGGACCGTTGAACGTGGCCGCTGTCGCGATCGAATTGTCGCCGGAGTTACCTTTCGCGCCGGTACCGCCCACAGTAATGATGCGGCCGGAAGGCCCGATTCGTTTGACGGCGTTGCCCGACAGTTCGACGAAGTACGTCGCGCCGTTCTCATCGAAATCGATGCCGAACGGCTGCTGAATCCTTCCGGCACGTCCGTCAATGACGGTCATCAAATCGGAAGCGAACGCCGACGGAGTACTCGCCATCCAAATCGCCAGAAGCAGACCCGTCTTGAACCGTGTCATCAGCGAGAGACCTGTCGGAGAGGCGAGAACGTCTTCTGAGACGAGCATGACAGTCTACTGACCTCGCGGTCCCTCTCGCACGAACATTCCTGTGAGATCCGTCATGAGCGGCGATGCCGCCGATGCTCGACAGCCTCCGCGGCACGTTGCTAACCTCGTGCGACGGTCGCACGTTTGTCGAAGACGACCTCACAGGCCTCGCTCGCGCTCGACACCATGCCTGCTTTCTTGAGAACGCTGTTCTTCGTCCCGCTCTTGATGCTGACAGCGGCGTCCTTCGCCCAGAACGATGAGCAGTACCCCGTCGACCCCGATTCCAAACCTCAGCCCGACGTTCCGAAAGGCGAAGTGCTCAAGTTCAGCTTCGAAAGATCGAAGATCTTTCCGGGCACGTATCGCGACTACTGGGTCTACGTGCCGGCCCAGTACAAGGCCGACAAGCCGGCCTGCGTCTGGGTCAATCAGGACGGCATCCAAAACGAAGCGCCCACGGTCTTCGACAATTTGATCCACAAGGGCGACATGCCGGTCACGATCGGCGTGTTCGTGATGCACGGCCGCGTCAAGGCCGCCGACGGCGACGCCGCGCTCGATCGCTTCAATCGCAGCTACGAGTACGACGGCCTTGGCGACAACTACGCCAGATTCTTGCTGGAAGAACTGCTGCCCGACGTTGAGACGAAAACCGCCTCCGACGGCCGCAAGATCCTCCTCTCGAAGAACGGAAACGATCGTGGCATCGGCGGTTCGAGCAGCGGTGCCGTTTGCGCCTTCACGGCGGCGTGGGAGCGTCCGGATGCCTTTCAGCGAGTCTTCAGTTCGATCGGAACGTACGTAGGACTGCGCGGAGCACATGCCTACCCGACGCTGATTCGCAAGTACGAGCCGAAGCCGATCCGCATCTTCCTGCAGGACGGCGAGAACGACCTCAACATCTACGGCGGCGACTGGTGGATCGCCAATCAGGCGCTGGAACGCTCGCTCGTCTTCTCGGGATACGACGTGACGCACGTCTGGGGCCAGGGGGGGCACAACGGTAAGCATGCGACAGCCGTCTTCCCCGACGCCATGCGCTGGCTCTGGCGAGATTGGCCGGAACCGATCAAAAGCGGTCCCTCGAAGAACGACTACTTGAACGACCTCGTGATCGACAGCGAGGACTGGGAACTCGTCGGCGAAGGTTATCGCTTCACCGAAGGCCCCGCCGCCAACGCCAAGGGCGAGGTCGTCTTCAACGATGTCGGCAACTCGAAGACCTATAAGGTCAATACAGCCGGCGAGCTTTCTGAATTTCTCGCCGACTCGAAGCGAGGCGACGGCCAAGCCTTCGGTCCCGACGGACGACTCTACACCGCCGTCGGCGGGACGAATCAGATCGTCGCTTACGACGACAACGCGCAGCCCACCGTCATCGCCGAAGGCTTCCGCGGCAACGACGTCGTCGTGGCTCACAACGGCAACATCTATGCGACCGAACCAGCTTGGGGCGGCACCGGCGAGAGCAACATCTGGCTCATCCGACCAGACGGAGAGAAACAAGTCGTCGATAAGGGTCTAAAGTTCTCAAATGGTCTCACGCTGTCACCCGACCAGACGCTGCTTTACGTCGCCGACAGCCGTACGCACTGGGTCTACAGCTACACGATCGCCGAAGACGGCACGCTCAAGAACAAGCAGCGGTACTTCTGGTTGCACGAACCCGACACCGCCGAAGACGCCGGCCCCGACGGCATGTGCGTCGACAAGGACGGCCGGCTCTACGTCGCCACCCGCCTCGGCATTCAGGTGTGCGACCAACCCGGTCGCGTGCATCTGATCCTGCCGACGCCGAACGGCAAGGTGTCGAACGTCTGCTTCGGCGGCGAAGGCGGAACGACTCTCTTCGCCACCTGCGGCGACAAGGTCTTCAAACGGAAGCTCAAGGTCAGCGGCGCCCAAGAGTGGGATGCGCCGTCGAAGCCACCGGTGCCGCGATTGTGATGTGAATTCCCGAGTCCTACACCTGATAAAGCTTTCTAAACCAATCGATAAAGTCTTTTGACTTCGGCGACAAAGGATTCAGTATCCGTTGAAGTAGTGCCAAATGTAGTTGTTGCCCAGGCGGATCTTGCCAAGCCAGCCAAGTATGAATCAGCGCCTTGGCCTCGTGGGCATCTTTCCAAGATGCACCAGCATCCCTGGCATCGTCCATTGCTTGCTTCGCAAGCTCAAGCACCGCGCTCTCGGTAGGCGAAGTTATCAGATGACTCAGAAACGTCTCTATCATTCCCGATGAATGGTTATCGGGCATGATCCAGACTCCGAGCCGTAGCCCGTCTACGTTTGTTGCGACTAGACCTTCCCGAGGTAAAACGCTTGGTAAATCGCTAAAGGCTTGGGTGCATCGCGTCCGCACTCGGTTCCAGCGGTTCTCGCAATCCCCGTTTGCGTCGATCAAGATTCCCAACGCCCGTAGGCCGGATTGCTTAAGTTCCGTCTCTATCACTCCAGGAGCGAGAAGTCTTTCAACGCCATCAAACGCCTCAATCAAGACTATTGCATCAGCTGCGGTGTCGCTCCAAGCAACACCATTGGCTTCGACTAGGTTGGGGATTACTCGCTTGTCTTCATCGCCCTCGACAAGCAGTCGGAGAGGATTTCTTCGCGACATTCTCAGCGTACCTCCAGCCCACGCTGTGCTGCGACGACAATCTCCTTCTCTGAGAACGCTACGGCAAGGTGCTTTTCACGCTCGATACGTTGAATTGTCACATTTCGGCTATCAGACACGTCTGAGTGAGCTATTACGGCAAGACTTTCGTAGCAGTCCCTGCTATGAGTAGTTGCGAAGACCTGCACGTTGAGGCGTTGGGCAGTCGAAAAAAGAAGCCTCCACATATCTTCCATGACACTGTAGTGCAGCCCGGTGTCAATTTCGTCCACCAGAAGAATTCCGTTCTCCGAACGCACGAGCGCCAGAGCTAGTCCTAGCATTCTCCAAATGCCGTCCCCCATACTTCCAATCGGAATTCGGTGCGGATTATTGGAGCACTTGACGACGACACCTCCTCGCTCAGTATCAATAACTCGTCGACGGCTAAATCCAGCAGTGGCGATTCGTTCAATTGTTGGCTCAATTGTGCGCAAGGCTTCAATTATTCTATCTTCGTCCGGTGTCAGCATGACGTCGTCTAAGAGCGATACAACTTCCATCGGCGACAGTGAAGCAGTCGTAATCAGCTGAAGAGGCGTCCGGCTTGACTGTGGCCGGAAAGATTTCCGAAATGCGTCTACCGAGAGGCCTCCTTTCCGACTGACTGGCAACACTGCGTCGCGAGTTGGGCCAATGCCGTGCCAATTCATATGGAGTGCAAGAGGAGATGAAGGTGCTTCGGAACCAGAAAACTCGAAGTGTGTTTGGTGAGCATCCTCATTCAAGCCAGCCTCTGTCATGACGACCTCTACCATTTCAGGCCCAGCGTCGCCAAATTGTTTAATGCGAAAGGAGTTGCCGACATAGAGCTCATGCCCGAAAAACAAGTGCCTTACATCGGCCTCATAGGCCGGGCGAGAATCCGTGTCATCCCAAATCCGCTCGCCGCGTCTGGACATGGTAAACCAAAGCGAATGGGGATCACCTTGGGAGGCGAGCAACTGAATCGCTTCGAGTACCGATGATTTACCGCTGTTGTTCCCCCCCACCAAGAGATTAATTCTGCCGAGTCCGCGCATAAAGAACTGGCTGAACGCGCGGAACCCATTAATATGAAATTCGCGAATCATAATTACCATCGACAGTTACTGAGTAGTTGATCGAGAATCATTGCCATTACAGCTTCTCGTGCAGTGCGACGGCCGCTGAAGTGTCCACGTAATCGCTGTGGCAATCGGCCTTTTTGCCGACTTCCACGCCCACGGCCTTCTTCGTCTTCCCTGCGAGCTTGTGGATCTCTTCGGGGCTGAGGACGCCGCGTTGTTCGAGGATCGATTTCTGTTCGGGGGTGAGGGCGGGTGATTTCTTCGCCTTCTCCCAGGCGTATTCGTTGGCCTTCCCGCTCGCGAACTCCTGGATTTCTTTGCTGATGCGCACGCTGCACCAGTCGTGGCCGCACATCGCGCAGAAATCGGTGTCGACATCGAGGTCTTCGTCGTGGTAGGCGCGGGCGAGGTCGGGGTCGAAGCTCAGCTCGAAATGCTTCTCCCAATTGAGGGCCGCGCGGGCTTTCGTGAGTTCGTCGTCCTGATCGCGGCTGCCGGGAATGCCGAGGGCCACGTCGGCGGCATGTGCGGCGATCTTATAGGCGACGCATCCCTGCTTCACGTCGTCCTTCTTGGGCAGGCCGAGATGCTCTTTCGGCGTGACGTAACAGAGCATGCTCGCGCCGTGGAAGCCGGCGGCGGTGGCGCCGATGCAGCTCGTGATGTGGTCGTAGCCGGGGAACATGTCGGTCACGAGCGGACCGAGCACGTAGAAGGGAGCTCCGTGGCACAGCCGCCGCTGGAGCTTCATGTTGAACTCGATCTGGTCGAACGGGACATGTCCAGGACCTTCGACCATGACCTGCACCCCCTTCCGCCAGGCCCGTTCCGTGAGTTCCCCGATCGCTTGTAGCTCGGCGAGTTGAGCACGATCGGTGGCGTCGGCGAGGCCCCCCGGACGCAGACCGTCGCCGATGCTGAACGTCACGTCGTACTCGCGCATCACGTCGCAGATGTCTTCCCATGCCGTATACATGGGGTTCTCCTGGCCGTGATGGATCATCCACTTCGCCAGCAGTGATCCGCCGCGGCTGACGATGCCGATGAGGCGATCTTTCACGTACTCGATGTGCTCTTGGAGCACGCCGGCGTGGATCGTGAAGTAATCGACGCCCTGCACCGCCTGATGTCGCAGCGTCGCGAGGATCTGCTCTTTGTCGAGCGTTTCGATCCGCCGGCCGATGATCATGCTGTAGATCGGAACCGTGCCGATCGGAACCGTGCTGTTCCGCAGGATCGCGTCGCGGCACTCGTCGAGGTTGCCGCCGGTGGAGAGGTCCATGACCGTGTCGGCGCCCCACCGCTCGGCCCACTTCAGCTTCTCGACTTCTTCGTCGGTGCCCGAGGAAACGGGCGAGGCCCCCATGTTCGCGTTGATCTTCGTCTTGCTGGCCCGGCCGATCGCCATCGGATCGAGCTTGTAGCCGAGGTGGACTTTGTTCGCGGGAATGACCATCCGGCCGGCGGCGACTTCATCTCGAACTTGCTCGGGCGTGAGATGCGGTTCTCGCTCGGCGACGCGTTTCATCTCGTATGTGACGATGCCGAGACGAGCGTGTTCGAGCTGGGTGACGGGAGTAAAGCCGGACGGGAAAATGACGTCCCGACGGGAACCGTCTGCCTGAAGGAAAACGGCGGCATCCAACCCCGGAGCTTTCAACGACTTCCGGAGCGGCTCAGTGCCTTCGGCAAGTCGCGGGGCATCAAAAGTTTTCGTGTCCCAGCCCTCCGGCAGAAAGTCCCAGGCCGTCTTGTCGCTTGGCTCGGGCATGCCGGGCGTGTCGGCGCTGGCGAACGTCAGCCGCCCCGCGGCGCCCGGCAGAATCTTCGCTTTCTTCGCGAAGCTGCCGGGGGTCGTGCCCTGACTGCGGCTCGACGGATCACCGCCGAGCGGAGGGAGGGTATAGCTGCGGCTTTCGTCGGCATTTGGAACTGGCATGGGAGCCTCCGTTCGGCAGAACGCGGTCCGAAAACCGCGCAGAGGTGTCTCGGGGAGCTAGAAGTCGCAACATGAAGCCCAGCAACGGCTTCATCGTAGCCCGACCCTGTCCGAATGCAACGCGGGCGAAGTCTCGGAGCGTCGGCATCGACGCAAGAGCCCGCGTCGTTGCGGTCGATGCCTCACGCCCTACAATTGCCGACTTCCATTCAGCGCTTCGGGCCTAAGCAACACATCATGGCAACGCATCTTCAGTACAACGTCTACGGCGTCGGCAATGCCTTGGTCGACATCCAGGCACGGGTCGGCGACGCGACGCTCGAAGAGCTGCGGTTCGCCAAAGGGATCATGACGCTCGTCGATGAAGACACGCAGACCCGCGTGCTGTCGAGCCTGAAGGGCGTGCAGATCACTCGATGCGCCGGCGGCAGCGCGGCGAACACGATCATGGGGGTCGCTGATTTCGGCGGAACCGCGGCATACGCCGGCAAGGTCGCCGACGATGATCTCGGACGCTTCTTTCTGCAAGATATGCGGAAGGTCGGGGTCGTTATAGAAGTGCCGCCGGCGCAAGGCGGTTACAGCGGAACCTGCGTCATCCTCATCACTGAAGACGCCGAGCGCACGATGCTCACGCACCTGGGGGTCTCTGCGACGCTCGGTCCCAGCGACGTCGACGAGTCCGAGATCGCCAAGGCCGAGTACCTCTACGTCGAGGGCTATCTCTTCGCGGCCGAGAACAACAAGGCGGCCGCATTGAAGGCGATCGAGCTCGCCAAGGCGAACGGCGTGAAGGTCGCGCTCACCGTGTCCGACCCGTTTCTGATTCATCTGTTCAAAGACGAGTTCTGGAAGCTCATCGACGGACCGGTCGATTTGCTGTTCTGCAACCTCGAAGAGGCGCGCAGTCTGACCGATCACGAAGATCCGATCGAGTGCGCCCGCGTCATCCATGATCACGCCGCAAACGTGGCGCTGACGCTCGGCCCGAACGGCTCGCTACTGATGGTCGACGGAGATGTGATCGCGATCGAAGGCGTGCCGACAAAAGCGATCGATACAACCGGCGCGGGCGACATGTACGCTGCCGGCCTGCTTTACGGCATCACGAACGGCCTCACTTGGCAGCAGTCGGGCCACCTGGCGAGTCATGCGGCCGCCCGCATCGTCTCACAACTCGGCGCACGCCTCGCACAGCCCTTCACGCCTGCTGAGATCGACGCATTAGCGCGATGAGGCCGCGGCCTCGGTCGACGTGATGCCGACGGGCGGATACGAGAACCGCGGCAGTTCGTCGATCGCCGCGCCGACGAGGTCGTACAGCGCGTTTGCCCGTCGCTCGGGACCGTCGGTCGCCTCGAGATCCACATTGCCGGCTCTGGGATCGAGTCCAAGATCGGCGGCGGTGACTTCCGTCTTGTTGGTCTTCTTGGCCTCCCAGGATTTCGCCCAAATGCTCGTTAACGATTCGTGAGGCGAGATGGCCTGCTCGGTCTCCGAAGCATCAATGCTGGGCAAGAGACGCTTCCAATGATCCGTCCACAATAGAAAGGTGTGCGGAGCGGAATCGTCCGATCCCGCTTCCGTCAGAATCGACCAGTATTCGGAGAAGCCGTCGAACACGTTGTTCGTGCCGTTCCATTCCAACATCTCGAGGAACGTCGTTGGAGCCGCATTGCCGGTCATGACGACAAGCGGACCAGTACTGCTTGTCGCGAACACACTGTCTCGAACCGTCGCATGCACGGCCGTTGCATACCGCGGCAGCGTCCCGACGTCGAGCCGCAACAGAGCGTCGCCGACGACGGTCGTTACATGGATGAGCTCCACGCGAAGAGCGTCGCCTGCGGGCGGCTGTTCGATCCCGCCGGTGACGTTCAACAACGCCGACTCCAGCGCGAACGCCGAGTTGCGGAGCGTGAGACGCCCGGGGCGTGTGTGCGCCACGGTCATGAAGTCGGCCTTGCCGCGAACGAAGCAGTCGTCGAGTTCGACGGTGAAGCCTTGAGCGCGGCCCGAATCCATGAAGCTGTTCATCTCGTTGTTCTGCGGCGTCACGCCGTCCGGCGGCCGGAGATCGAAGACCGAGACTCCGGGCCATTCCTTCGCATTGACCACCGTGATGCCGACGTCCCGCAGACGGACCTGCTGCGTCTCCGACAGCGAGAACAGCGACCACTGTCCCGAGACGCTCCGCGCCTCGCCCGCAATCGTCATCGCCAATTCGACGCCTTGCAGGCTGAGACCGCCCCGTTCACCCTCCACGCGGATCATTTGCGAAGGCTTCGCGAGCTTCGGATCGGCGAGGAATTCCACGACCGGGCGATAGGGTTGGCCCTGCTCGTCGACTCCAGCCCTGATCGTCAGCGTCTTGCCATCGATCAAGAACGGCTCGCTGGGTTTCAGCCCCGGGGCGCGCCCGTTGAAGTGCAATTCGATCGTGTCGCCCGAGTTCGCGAACCAGACGGCGTCGGCAAGGGATGCGTATTCTCCAAATTCACGTTCGCCGTTGTTCGGACGAAGCACGAACGGCTGCATCGCCGAACCGTACGGCAGCGGTTCGGTCGTCTCCTCGCTCGCCGTTGACGACGGTGCGACCGCGTCGACCGGTTCCACCGGCGTTTCAGAGGCGTCTGCGATGTCTGCTAATGCGCCGCCCAACGCACGGACCCCTTCGAAGGCGTCGCTCATCCACTTGGGGAGTGGGACCGCGTCTCTCGACACGCTTCGCGGAGACGATGAATCTGGCGAAGTCGATCCGATGTTCAGCGACGGCGCTCTCGTTGCCGCGGAGTTCGCATTCGCAACATCGATCCGTGCCGCAGACGCTGAGTCCAATGTGCTGGTGGTGTTCGATGGCTGCGACGACGGTCCCGGTTCATCCTTGCGAACATTCGCGAGTTCGACAGGCTCAGCATCTTGCAGAGGCGGTGCCGTCAGCGGATCACGACGTGAGTCGGCCGTTTCGAAGTCTCGCCGCGTCGGCGACGTTCGATCATCGGAGATATCCGCGACGGCGGATTTTTCGACGGACCGCGTGAGCCGCGAATCCGCACCCGAATCGGAACGTGAAGCGATCGACTTCTCGACCGACGACGGCCGATCCACCAGAAGGGCAAGCAACAGCACGACCGCCGCGCTTCCGGCCCAAATGAGTCCCGAGCGAATCTTCGGCGGCGCCACCGACGCTGGTCGCGACCAGATGTAGCCCTCGGCCGGCATCGGACGCAGGCCCAATCCGGCGGCAATCGCTGCCAGTTCGCGGATCAATTCATCGGGAGTCGAAACGCGATTCTTGGGATCGCCGGCCATCATCTTCCGGCACAGGGCCGACAACGCCGGCGGCACCTGGGGGTTGATCGCTCGCGGATCCGGCGCCTGGCCGGACTGATGGTCGAGCAGCTTCTGCAACACAGTCCCGCTCGAGTACGGCGGGCTGCCGGTCAGCATGTGATACAGCGTGCAGCCCAACGAGTAGATGTCGCTGCGGACGTCGACGTTTCGCGGATCACGTGCCTGTTCCGGCGAGATGTAGTCGAAGGTGCCAAGGGTCGTACCGGCGACGGTGAGGTCGCCCGTGCTGTCGGCGGCGAGCTTTCGCGCCAGTCCCAGATCGACCAGCTTCGCACGGCCGTTCGGCGCGATGATGATGTTCGACGGTTTGATGTCGCGGTGCACGACGCCTGCAGCCGCGGTGTGCCTGAGCGCCGCCGCGATTTGCAGAGTGAAGTTGACGGCGTCGGCCACTCCCAATCGACCAGTGCGGGCGATCAGATCGCGCACGTTCTGGCCGGTCACGTACTCGAAGGCGATGAAGTGCAGACCGCGGTCTTCGCCGACGTAATGCACGCGAGCGACGTTCTCATGATCGAGGCGGGCAGCCGATCTCGCCTCATTCTGAAAGCGCAGCACCGACGCGCGATCGCGACTTTGGCCCGGCGAAAGCACCTTGAGAGCGACCACTCGCTGCAAACGCTGGTCGAGAGCGCGGAACACGGCGCCCATACCGCCGGAACCGATGCGTTCCTCGATCAGAAAGTGCCCAAGTTCGCAGCCCGTCGGAGCGTCGAAGTCTGAAATCCCCGAAGGATCGGCCTCAACCGGGAACAGCCGTTTCCAGACTTGCGAATCGACCGGCGAGGCGTCCGTCGCGGCGTAAGTTGAGACGAACGACGAAGATTCGGCTCCCGCCAGACGCCGGCCTTCGGGATTCAAGACCGTTTCCTGCACCACGGTCCCATACGGCGATGCCGATGACCCGGTGGGAAAGGTGTATTCGCTGGTCGGACGATCCTCGCGGGATGATCCGATCCCCGGCGTCTTGGACATGATGATTGCGTCTGAGGAACAGCAGTCCGGCCGACAGATCCGTCCGTCAGCGTTTTGATCGACCGCCGGGATCGAACGATACCAGATTCAGTATAGGCCTTCTCGACGCAGGGTCAAAACTTTCCGGCGACTCTGCGGCCGTTATGCGCGTCGAAAACGTTGCTCTAACACATTTCCGCGAAATCGTTTACGGATTCGACTGGCGGCTTCCCGTCACGTCCTGCACGGCTTCACGAATCAGTTCGCAGTGCGCGATCAATCGCTGGTAAACCCCGACCGTGAAATGGTCGGCTTCCAGAACAGTCGCGGCGGCGGCGTGGACCACTTTATCGCCTGGCGGCGTGGAACCGTCGCGGTCGGGCCGAGTGACGCGGCGAAGAGAGTGCACTTTGGGGATGAAGCCCTGTTCGAGGTGCTCGATCAATTCTCGATTCGATCGAATCGCAGCCACGACATGTTCCCGCAGTGTGAGGTCGCTTTGTGGTTGCGGCATAGCGGCTGACCTCTCACGCCAGGAACGGGAAGACGTTCGTGATCACAGCGATTGTACAGATTGAACCGTCGGTTCCGCCAGAAGTTCTTCGCCGGTCCCGGACAAACCTTGAGCCGTTTGTCCGCGGAACGTCGGACCGATGCTTCTCCGACGCTTCGCGGGCGGACTTGGTTCCCCGGCCGCCGCGTTCCTAGAATGGCCGCCTTATCAGACCCACCCGATCGGGTGTTCGCGCGAGGCGGTCGCTTTTCCGCCACCCTGAGACCCGTCGTCCCAAGCACCGGCTTGTGCTGACCGTGAAAATCCTCGTGCTGGGCGACATTCATTCGAACTGGGCGGCGCTGTCCGCCGTCGCCGCAGCCGAGCCGGGGCCGTTCGATGCCTGCCTCGTCACGGGCGATCTGGTGGATTACGGCAGCGATCCGCGACCGTGCCTGCGGTGGGTCCGCGAGCACGCGTCGGCGGTCGTCCGCGGCAATCACGATCACGCCGTCGCTCAGCGCGTCGCCGCTCGCGGCGGTTCGGGCTTCAAGTCGATCGCGGCGGCGACCCGGCCACTGCACTGGCAGGTTCTCGGACGCGAAGATTTGAAGTTCCTCGCGCGTTTGCCGGTCACCTGCCGGCTGAGCGTCGGCGACAAGTCGTTCTTCCTCGTTCACGGCACTCCCCGCGACCCGATGGACGAATATCTTGGCGGAGATCGCGCCGCCTGGAACTCGCGCTTGGAGTTCGTCGAGGCGGATTACGTTCTGGTGGGCCACACTCACGTTCCTTACGCGTTGGAAGTCGGAAAAACCACCGTTCTGAACCCGGGCAGCGTCGGTCAGCCTCGCGACGGGGACCCGCGCGCGGCTTACGCAGTCATCTGCGACGGAACGATCGATTTTCGCCGCGTGGAGTACGACATCGACGCCGCCGTCGAGCATCTGAGAGCCAGCGGTGTGCGAGGCGAAGCGCTTTCGATCGCCGAACTCGCATTGAGGACGGGCGGGACCGGCTGATCGCAGCACGCGCACCGAGCCAATCCGCTCGGAACCGCCCATCGCCGGCCGCGAACCCGTCGTGCATGCGCTGGACCGATCAGGCCGCGCGTCGGACATCCTCCGCTACGGATGGGGCAGGCGCGGTGGCCGGAGCATCCATCGTAATTGTTTGCGGAGATAAGTCCTGTGACGTCTCGAGCCGCGGCAGCTTCGCCGCTGCTGGCATCGCTTCAACTTCGCGCGCGAGAGCCGCGTAATCCTGCGCGCCGGGGCATTTGCCCGCGTACTTGAAGATCGACTGGCCGAAGCTCGGCGCCTCGGCCAGCTTGATGTTCCGCCGAATGCGAACGTCGAAGATCTTGCAGTTCGCCCAAGGCGAGTTCGCGTCCGATTGATCGAGGAACGAGATCAAATCGTCCGTCACGTCCGCCGCGAGTCGCGTTCCCGATTCGTAAAGGCACAGCGCGACGCCGGTCACCTTCAAATCGCGATTCAATCGCCGTGCGACGAGCGCCGTCGTCTGAAACAGCTTCGACAGACCCTGCAAGGCGAAGAAGTGCGGTTGCAGCGGGATGAAGACTTCCGTCGCCGCCGTCAATGCGTTGACCGTCAGCACGCCCAGCGACGGCGGACAGTCCATGATGATGTAGTCGAACGGGTCGTTCGCCGTCATCTGCTGAATCGCCTGTCGCAGCACGACCTCGCGATTCTTGGCGTCGACGAGCTCGAGTTCCGTCGCAGCGAGGTCGAGGTTGCTCGGCACGACCCACAGGTTCGAGCCGACCATGCGGCGGGCCGACACGAGCGTCTTCCGCCCGGCGAACACGTCGTAAACGGTGGTCGCGTCTCCGAACGCCTCGACGCCGAGGTGCAACGAGGCGTGCCCCTGCGGATCGAGGTCGATCACGCAGACGCGGCGGCCCATGTCGGCGAGGCCGGCGGCGAGGTTGACGCTGGTGGTCGTCTTACCGACGCCACCCTTCTGATTCATCACGGCGATCGTGCGCATGCGGGACTCCGTCCCCAAAGCCCGGCGAATGCCGCCGGAACCTCGTGTGTTCGCGTTCGATGTGGAGAACTTCAGCGATCACGGCGGACAACGCCCGGCCGTTGGAGGGCGGGAGTCTAGGTGCGCCGGCCGGACGCGCGAAGGGGAGTTTCGGACGGCTTGAACCGCAGAGGGGAATCATGTTGTGGCGAGTCTCTGCGTTCTCCACGCCTCCGCGGTTCATCTTTCCGATCACTCGACAGCCGGCTTCATGATCGCGGCGAACCCGCCCGATTCGGGCATCGCGGTCTTCAGAGTCTCGTCTGCTTTGACGCTTTCCTTCCTGGTCGCTAAAGCCGTCGGACCCTTCGCAGGATCATCGAGATACAGCTTCGCGTCGTAGTCGCCGTCCTTGAGAAAGTCGAGTTCCAGAGACAGCTCGCAGGCCTCCGCCGCCATTCCGCCGACGTACCAATTCTCTCCCTTTCGCCGGGCGATCACGAGGCACTTGCCGTACTCGGCGAGCAGCACGCGCGTCTCGTCCCAATTCGCGGGCACTTCGGCGATGAAGTCGAGGCCGTCCTGGCCGCGGAGAGCGTTAGGATAGTCGGCGATCATCGACATGTGGTTCTGGTAGACCACGTACATGCCGAGCTGATGCCCCCGCGTGCCCTGCACTGGCGGAGCCTTGTCGCGCCATTGATAGTCCTCCGGCAGCACGCTCCGCATGCCGCCCTGGTGATAGTCGAGCGGCCCGGCGAGCATCCGCACGAAGGCGATGTCGAGATTGTGATCCGGAGGCGTGCCCTTCACGCCTTTCGGCTGCCACTTGTTGTATTCCTGGTTGAGAGCGGCTTCGTAGCTCAACACGTTCGGCCACGTCCGCTCCATACCGGTCGGCTTGTAGGCGCCGTGCAGGGTGAGCGTGAGGTGATGCTTCGCGGCCTTCTCGGCCATCTCGTGATAGAAAGCGACCATCTCCTGATCGTCGCGATCCATGAAGTCGACCATCACGCCTTCGATGCCCCACTCTTCATACGTCGCGAAGGCCTCGTCGATCCGCGGACGCAGCGCTTCCCAGTGCATCCAGAGTCGCAGCCTCACGCCTTTCTCTTGGGCGTACCGCAGCAGTTCCGGCATGTCGATCGCGGGGTCGGCGGTCGTGACGTCGGTCGGGCCGTTCGGATGAATCGGTCCGCCGTACCAGGCGATGTCGAGACCGTCGAGCGAGTGATACGGAATGCCTTCCTCGGCGCAGAAGTCGATGTAGTGCTTCATCGTGGCCGTGTTGACGCCGGGCTCGAAATCGACGTCGCCCACGACGTAACCGTTCCACCATGGGAAGGTCGTCTTGCCCGGTTTGATCCACGACGGGTCGGCGATCTTCGACGGCTCGCTCAGGTTGAAGACGAGATTCGACTCGAGGAGCCGGCCGGGATCGTCGGCGATCATGAGGATTCGCCACGGCGAGACGAAGGGCGTCTTGCCGATCACTTTCGCACCGTCGTTTCGACCAGGAAGAGGCGAGAGCTTCGAAACCAGTTTGCCGGATGATTTTTCGTCGCCCGCGAGGTACATGCCGGCGTAGTTCGCGAGATTCGCCTCCGTCACGGCGATCCAGAGATCGTCGGAAGCCCGCATGAGCAGCGGCAAGCCGACCAGATCGCTCGCTGCAATCTTCGAGACGGGCTTGGTTTCGTAGTACTTCTCGTAGGGCGTCGTATAGCTGTTGAGAGGCAGGACGTGAGCCGTCGGATCGCCTTCGAACGAGAGTGACGTCAGCTCGTCCGTCAGGACGACGTCGGTGAGGGCGTCTTGTTTCGGCACGGAGTAACGGAACGCGATTCCGTCGTCGAAGGCGCGAAAGATGATGTCGATGCGTCGCTGTGAAGTCGCCGTTTCTTCGAGCGCCACAATCAGTTCGTTGTAGTGGTCGCGGGCCTGCGACGTCTTGCCGACGGGAATGGCATACGTCCCGTCATGGCTGCGTCGTGCCGTGTCGACGATCTTCATTCCATCTTGAAGAGAGCCAGATGGGGCGAAGCTCAGGCCGAGGCGACCGGAGGTCACAGTCTGCTTGTCGCGGCGCACGACGAACGTCGGCGCGTCGTCGTCGACGCTCACCGCCACCTTCAGTCGCCCGTCGGGCGAGGCGAGCTGTTGCGGTTCCTCGGCGATCACGGAGGGACACAGAGTCAGGCAAGCACAGAAGGCGGCGTAACGGTGAGGCGCGTACACGACGATCTCGCGGAAATGATGAAAAGCATGTCCTTCATCCCACGACACAGCAACCGCTTCACGGTGTCAAGCCTGCCTCGCTCGTCGATTTTCGAACCGCCACTGGAACAACAGCCGGAACGGCGGCGTGAACTCTTCGGGCCGCCGCTCGATTCGTTGCGCGAGCGCTTCGACGTCGCACCATTCGACCTCGGCGATCTCGCCCGGATCGGGAACCGGCACGTCGTCGGTGACGGCTTCGTAAAACGCCGTGTGCTCGTTCGCGGTATCGGCGGAGGCGGGGAACTTCGCGAGCAACCGCAGCGACGCGGTCAGGCCGAGTTCTTCCCTCAATTCGCGCGGGGCCGTCTCGTCGTACGACTCTCCGGCGGAGACGTGTCCCGACGCGCTCGACGTGAACAGCAGCGGGTATTCGTCTTTCGCCGCGCTGCGGCGGTGGATGAGCAGCTCACCGCGGCCGTTGAGCACGAAGATGCTCACGGCTCGATGCAACAGGCCGCGGGCATGCACTTCTGATCGCGGCAACTGACCGATGACGGCATCGCTCGCATCGACGACATCGAAGAGTTCTTCTGGAACTGACATCCCTTCAGACTAACGGGCAGGGGCCGGACCGTCATCCACCGAGGTCGAGCCGTGAGGGCAGGTCTTTCCGCACGGCTTCGACGACAGGGGCATGACCGATGCCAACCAGGTCGTCGGTCGCGGCCGCTTCGACCGGTTTGAGCGCGTCGGCGGCCTTCACGGTCCGTACCACGTTGCCGCCGTAGTCGAGCATGACGATTGCGGCCTCGCGACCGTCCGCCTGCTCGCCGAGCAACTCGCGCCAGACATTGCGATCGGGGTCGTGGAGAAAAAACACGTTCTGCCGCACGTAATCTTCATTCTCGGAGGCGAACTCCGGTTCCTGCCCGGCCTCTTCGGTCATCCGTAGCGCGATCTCGTGCACGGCCAGCCGTTGGCGGGCCACGAAACGAAATTTGCCGACGTCGCTAACGACCACGTGCTTCAGCGACCAATCCCCTTCGAGCCAGCGGTCGCGCATGATGAGTGCCGCGGCGCGCCGAATCGAAACGAGATCGCCCTCTTCGGGCATGAGGTAAACGACCACGCGGCGTTTGGCGAACCAACTCGGGTCGAGCACCGGGCCGGCGAACGCCTGACGCTCGGTCGTCCAGCGTCGGCCTTCCGTGGCGACCGATACGCTGGCATCGGGTTCGGCCCCGATAGTGCTCGGCAGACCCGCTCCGCACGACACCAAAGCGATCGGCAACACTCTCACAGCGGCGTGACGCGAGATTCTCGGAACGGTCATGACGGTCCCCTCTGCCTCTGATGTGAGGCGTCCCCATCGGCGGGCGCACTTGCCCACGCCGCGGCCGCGATCTCTCGCAAGGACGCTTACCCATCACTCTTTATGGCGGCGATTGGGCAACGTCCAGAACCTGACGGCGTCGAACTTCAACATCGCGGAGGGGCGAACCGCAAACGCGGAAGAATCGCTACGCCTGCTGGTGAAAATGCCGCCTCCACGCCGATTCGACGCAAGACCGACAAGCGTGCGGCTCTCGGTAGGACGACGCTCACACCGACGACGGCGCACACGCGGCAGTCGATTCGTCGGATTGGGTTTCGTGACCTCGCAAGCGAAGTGGCGTCAGAAACGCGCCGGAGTATTCGACGTGGGATTCGCGTCTGCGACAGCGGATGACTCGCAACACGAGCGAGACCGACTCCTCCCAGAGCCCGAACTGGACGGCCAGAAGCGGCGTCGCGACTTCTTCGGTATGCATCAGTCGCATTCCGCCCGTCGAGAGATCGGCGACGACGCCACGAAAGGCGTCTCCCGCCGGCGTGCCCTCCGGCGTCAGCGGCCGTACGACGGCTTCGGCGGCAATAAAGAAGCGAGGCGACTTCCGGCGATCCCCAGCCGGAGATGCCAGAAACTGCTGTCGGGCGAGCGCGAACAAGGCGTTCGGGGCTGGCGGAAGCCGCGAGAAATCGCTGTCCGTGAGGTTTACGAAGGTCATTGGAGGGGCGATGTGACGGTGCGTAGGTAGAACTACTATTGCACGTGCGTGGATCGCCCGCTTTCCGTTTTTCGTGGAGACGCTCATTCTAAACGGACATGCCCCGCGCCGTTTCGGATTTGCCGCTGCTCATTCCGCCCAAGCGGAGCAACCGTTTCAGACGCGAGTTTCATATCGTGATGGACCAAGCTTCGAGCGTTCAGCTTCGTCGGCGTCGGCAATGAGGTGGCGGGGATTCTCTCCCGTCCGGAATCAGGATGCCGCCGATGGCCGCGACGCGTAAGATGGACTCTAAAAGAGCGGCGGGCCGTGCGCCTGTCGAAGGCAGCTTATAGAGAGCTATTCAGCGGTCGTTTCCTTGCGGTCACTCCTGAGGAGGCACGACGCATGACCGAGTTCGATCTCGCGCTCGATTTTCTGCAAAACTACGTCCGCGCGTCAGCCGAGGCCGCCGAGCAGGGCGAAGCGATCGACGACCAACGAGAGTTTCACCGGCATTGCGATCCTCTGGGCGTCGAAGTCACTCCGCAGCGGGTGGAACTCGTGAGAGACATGGCCGGGGTCGTCAAGGAATGTCTCGTCGTCGAAGAGGCCGAGGACGAGTCACGGCACGTCATCCCGGCATCGAGCCTCGCCGAGGGTCTCGAACGGTACGGATGGCGAATCGCCTACCTGAACCAGGACGTTCTCGAATGACCGGAAAGGCGACGCCGAAGGCATTTGGCTCTTTCTGAGCCGTGCCGGCTGCGGTACCATGACCGTCGCTCGATGCGGCGTCGCGGATGGTCCTCGGCGGCAGCGGGCTAAGCCGGGCGTGCAGCAATCCGCTCGTCCGGCGGAAGAAAGCCGTACGCCACCCGGCCTTGGACGATCGTCCAACAGCCGTGCGGCGGCCCGCAGAGGATTGATGGGACGTTTGAAGCGATGCCGCAGGGAACGATTAAGAAACTGACTCAGAAGGGCTTCGGATTCATCGACACGGGCGGAAAGGGCGACCTGTTCTTCCACTCGTCGTCGGTGCAGGGATCGGCCTTCGACGACCTCTACGAAGGCCAGAAGGTCGAGTACACCGAAGGCCGCGGACCGAAGGGTCCGAACGCCGAGAACGTTCGCCCGACTGCCTGAGTCGGCGACACGAGAGATTTGACGTCGCTTCGCTTAAGCGTCGCATCTCGAAACGACTCGATTTCCGGCTGAAGCCGTCAGGGCAGACCGACGGTCACGACCATGCCTGCGACGGCGATCGTCAGCACAATGGCGACGACGCCGGTCTGAGCGAGCAGGGCGTACCATCCTCGCAATCGCGAGACCGGTCCGAAGACGCAGCACCACAGCGCCAATGGAGCCAGCGCCGCGATGAGCAGGAAGAGCACCGGACGCTGCGGCTCAACCGTGCCGACGAACGCCCATCCCCCGATCACGACGGCGTAGCTCAGGCCCAGTCCACGCACCGTCGGAGTTCGATCGATCATCGCGCCGAGTAAACATCCGCCCAAGGCTGCGGCGGGAATGATCGCGATCTTGCCGAAGGTCAGGCTCACGAATCCGACGATCAATCCCGCAACGCACGTCGCCGCCAAGATCAGGCTCCACAGAAAAGTCGGAGCCGGAACTTTCACGCTGAGAAACTCGCCGGACGCGGTCAGCACTGCGAGTCCCGCCACCAGCGCGATGATCCATATTCCGCGCGACGGCGAGAGGCTTGCCCAATCGGGCACGACGAGCCACGCGGCGACCAGCGACGCAAGCAGCCACAGCACCGCGCGTTCGAACCACCGCAGTGATTCGCAGGCGGCGATTCCGCCGATCAGGCTGGCGCCGAACGCGAGATAGGGCAGCCAATGCCAATGACGATCGGGGACGAAGGTCACGGAACCGGTCAAGAGGCATCCCGCGATCATCGCAGCGCCGAATGCGACGGGACCGGCGTAGCGAAGCGCCAAATCGCGCGGCAGCGTCTTTCGCAGGGCGACAAACAAGAGCAAGGCGATCGCCGCGGGAGCGGCGACCGCCTTGCCGAGATACTCGATCGACAGGTCCATGCGTTGCTTATGAGTTGGCGTCGCCGTCGGCGCCGCCCGCGGGTGGTGATCCTGCGTCTGCAGACGTCGACGAATCGCCGTTGACGTTCACGGTGATGGTCACGTCCTTCTCGACTCGGTCCATTCCCTTTCCGATGTCGAATTCCGTGCGATCGATGACGAACTCGGCCTTCACCATCCACCCATCGTCGCTGATCGTCACTTCAGCGGGGAATGTGATCTCCTTGGTGACGCCGTGCATCGTGAGCTCGCCCGTGATCGTCGCTTGACCTGCACCGCCGCTCTCGATCCTGGTGCTTTTGAACGTCGCCTTGGGATACTCACGTGTGTCGAAGAAGTCGGCGCTGTTGAGGTGGTTCGTCAGGTTGGCGATCTCGCTCTTGAGCGAAGCCGTTTCGATGTCGACGGAGACGGACTTCAACGTCTTCGCCTCGGGATCGACCTCGGCCGTGCCTGTGAACTTCTCGAAGCTGCCGACGCGCGGGTCGGGCTTGTCGCAGGGCGATTGCGCCATGCTGGGTAATTTGCGATAACGGGGCGGCTGTGATTTCCCTCGCCTGTCGAGGACCGACAGGGAGTGAGGAAGTCGCGTCGAACTGAGAGCGCCCGCCGTGTCGCCATTG
>JACCRE010000058.1 GCA_013813775.1 Planctomycetaceae bacterium | reverse complement strand
CGAGTGTTTCAAGATAGGCTGACTTGGAAGGGAATTGGCTTCCACGCGTTTTGTTGGTAGCCAATGAGTTACGCCGAAATCTTTTACAGCAAAAGTCTTCCCAGATTGAAACAAGCTTTCGCCCTGGAGTTGGCTCCGGGCCTCTCGGATCGGGTACTCTTGAATCGTTCGTCCGGCGAACGAATCATCCCTCGTGGGGCGAACGGGGTGATACGTCCTGATGACAAGAAGGACGCGTCCTTGCGGGCCGATCGGCCACGCCCGTTCCGGGCGTGCCACACTGCCGTGATACTGCCGCCCGGCGGAACGTGAACCAGCTACGAGCGAGAGGCAAGCATGGCGACCGACACGACCAGCACGACCGAGATCGGTAGCTACTTCATCTCGAACTATCCGCCCTTCTCGCAATGGGACCGGGCCTACGTGCCGGAGGTGCTTTCGACGTTCGAGTCGGAACCCGATCGGTCGGTGCCGCTGGGTCTGTACCTGCACATTCCCTTCTGCCGGAAGCGCTGCAAGTTCTGCTACTTCCGCGTCTACACACAGCAGAACGCGAAAACGATCCAGGGTTACGTCGATGCGCTCGAACAGGAGTTCGAGTTGCTCTCGAAGCGGCCCGCCGTGATCGGGCGGGAGCTCGACTTCGCCTATTTCGGCGGCGGCACGCCGAGTTATCTGTCGAGCCGGCAACTGCGCAGCCTGCACGACAAGCTCGCGCAGTACCTGTCGTGGCACACGGCCAAGGAAGTGACCTTCGAGTGCGAGCCGGGCACGCTGAACGAGGAGAAGGTCCGCACGCTTAAGGAAATCGGCGTGACCCGCATCTCGCTGGGCGTCGAGAACTTCAAGGACTCGATCCTCGAAGCGAACGGCCGCGCGCATCTGTCGCCCGAGGTCTTCAAGGCCTACGACTGGATTCAGGCGAACGACTTTCCGCAGGTGAATCTCGACCTGATCGCCGGCATGATCGGCGAAGACGACGAGAACTGGATGCGCTGCGTCGAGAAGGTCGCCGAGATGGCCCCGCAAAACATCACCATCTATCAGATGGAATTGCCGCACAACACGATCATCTCGAAGGAAATGAAAGAGCTGGGCGTCAGCAGCCCCATCGCCGACTGGGCGACCAAGCGACGCTGGGTCAGCGAGGCGATGGATCACCTGTTCGAGCGCGGCTACAAGGTCTCGAGCGGCAACGAGCTCGTCCGCGATCCCGACCACGACCGCTTCGTCTATCGCGACAACCTGTTTCGCGGTTCCGATCTCCTCGCGACGGGCGTCAGCAGCTTCGGCCACCTGCAGGGCATGCATTATCAGAACTACGACCGGCTCGACGAATACATCAACGTCGTCGGCGAGGGCGAACTGCCCATCAATCGCGCCTATCGGCCGACCGACCATCAACGACTCATTCGCGAGTTCGTGCTGACGATGAAGGAAGGCCGCATCGACGTCGGGCCGCTGCGCGAGAAGTTCGGCGTCGATCCGCTCGTCGAGTTTTCCGAACCGCTGGCGAATCAGCAGGCGGCCGGGTATCTCATGGTCGAAGGCGACGACGTGCGCCTAACTCGCAAAGGCTTGCTGCAAGTCGATAGTCTGCTGCCCGAATACTTTGAAGACGAGCACAAGGCGGTGCGGTATACGTAGAGGCGAGCGGGGAGCGTTAGCCCCCCGAGACTTCGCCCCCCCCAATTGCGTCCTCTCGTCGCAAGGGCCCACGAATGGCATCGCTTCCCCCGCGCCGCGCCGGTGATCACGGCGACGTTCCCGCCGATTACCGCCCCATCAAGCAGTCGAACAACACGCTCTGGATCGTGTTGATCGTCGCGGCCGTCTGCCTCGTCGCTATGTGTGCGATCGCCGGCATCCTGATGGCGCTGCTGTTGCCGGCTGTGCAACAGGCGCGGGAGGCCGCCCGACGATCGCAAGCCATGAACGAACTCAAGCAGATCGGGCTGGCGGCGCACAACTTCCACGACGCCCACAGTCATTTCCCGCCGCCGGCTGGTGACGGCAGCCAGGATCCGAGCGTGACGTCGCCAATCAGCTTCCACACGGCTCTCTTGCCGTACATCAACCAGCAAGCGCTGTACAGCGGCATCGACAAGTCGATCCCGTGGGACGATCCGGCCAACCAGATGTCGTATTCGATGGTCGTTCCCACGTTCCTCTCACCGCAGTACGAAGAGCGGACGACCGCCAACGGGTACGCGGTGGCCCATTTCGTGCCGAGCGTGCATCTCATGCGCGACGGCAAGCCGCTCAGCATGCGCGAGATCACCGACGGCACGAGCAACACCGTCATGGCTGGCCAGATCCAGGCGCCCTTTCCGGCCTGGGGCGACCCGAACAACGGCCGCGATCCCGCCGCGGGCTTCGCCGGCGGCCCGACGGCCTTCGGAGGCCGGACCGGCGGCGGACTCATCCTCATGATGGACGGCAGCGTGCGATTCGTCAGTGAGAACATGGCCCCGTCCGTCGCGGGGGCGATCGCGACGCCGGATGGCGGGGAACAGGTTGGGGCGTTTTAGGTTGCGCGTCCTGTGAAAATCGCGGAGTTCCACCTTGCAGCATTTCTAATGGCAAGCTCTGACACTTCTGATACCGAAGCGGCACCTTCGAAGGGACGGCGGCGGCAGATTTGGTCTCTGTTCGCCGTCGCGGCGTTTGTTGTCCTTTGTTTGCGCTGGGATTCTTCAGCTTCCAGCGATAAAGGGAGCAAAGTATGCGGCAAGCACGTCGCAGACGAACACCAACCTTCGAAAAATCGGCGAGGCATCCTTCGAACTGCATCGCTTGAAGGGCCACCTTCCGCCACTCGGAAGTGGCGACAACGACGGTCTTGCCGTGATTTCGCCGTTTAGCTTTCACACCTCACTTCTGCCGTACTTGGATCAAGCGGCGTCGTGGCAGTCGATCGACAAGTCGATCCCATGGAATGCCGCAAAGAATCGAGAAGCATTCTCTGTGCTTCTGCCGGTGTTCTGCTTTCCGGTGCTCGCCGAAACGCGAGGTCCAAACGGATATGCGCCGGCCCAGCTGGTTCCCAACATTCACCTAGTTCGAAACGGGTGTGGCATTTCACGAGGTGACGTGACGGACGGAACAAGCAGTACGATTCTCGCGGGTTCAATAGATGCTGCGTTTCCCGCATGGGGCGATCCGCAGAACGGCCGCGATCCGACAAACGGCTTCGCTGGCGGACCGCATAGTTTCGGAGGCGGTCCCGTCGGTGCTTACATGTTGATGATCGACGGAAGCGTAAGAACCTTCGGCTCGAAGACCGATATCTCGGTCGCCGCCGCACTTGCTTCTCCGTCGGCTGGCGATGAAGTGCCGCGCGAATTCTGATCACGGATCACTCAATGAACCCTCTCGCCGAACTCCACGCCCTCGTCGAGCTCTTCCCTGAAGAGCGACCGCTGATCGCGCATGCCGAGCATGTCGCCGCTCCGCTCATGCCCGAGCCGTATCGCAAGATGCTGGCCCACGAGCATCACATGACAGTGACGATGGAGGAGCACCATCACAGCCCGGTGGACGTGCACGTTCTCGACGAGCGGGAGGTCGAAGGTCTTTACTGCCGCAAGATCCTGCTGACGAAGCAGGGGAACGACCAGGTCGTGCAGTTCGGCATCATTCGCTTCGACTTCACGTTCGTGACGCCCGAGGTGAAGGCAGAGATCCTGTCGCGGGAGATTCCGTTAGGCCGTGTGCTCATCCGGCACAACGTGTTGCGTCATATCGATCTTGGGGCATTGCTTAAGATCGAGGCGGGCCCCGGGCTGGCGAAGCACCTGCAAATGCCGGCCGGCGAAACGACCTACGGGCGGCTGGCGACGATCTTTTGCAACGGCCGTCCCGCGGTCGATCTGTTCGAGATTACGGCACCTTTAACGTAAATCGATGCCGGCTCCGCCACTCCCATTTTTCGTCATTCTGGGCCGGCGTCGCTTGCGCTGGTATCCGTGTCTTGAATTCACGATCGATGGACGGCGCGAGACCTTTCTGAAGATCGCGAACCGTCTCGTGGATGAGTTCGCGGGCCAGGTCGTCGAGCGCTACGGCGGCCATGGCGATGCCGACAAAGAGTACTGGTGGATCGACATCGAGTCGAAACATCTGCTTCTGATGAGGAAGGAAGAGCCGATCGGGATCGGTTTGCTTGGAGACGGCCCCACGGACATCGAACTCGTGGCACGGATTGCACAAAGGTTCGAGGCACGATTCGTCGGTTGGCGATGGCGAATCTGGCGATTGGTTCGGCGAATCTCGCGGCCTCAAGAGGTCTCCGTCGGGTGACGCTTCGCGCGGCTTCGCCTAGAATCCGCATATGCCCAGCCGCTTCACCTATACCCGCCGTGTCGCGTTCGCCGAGACCGACATGGCCGGGATCGTGCACTTCGCGAACTTCTATCGCTACATGGAAGAGGCCGAGCACGCCTTCTTCCGTTCCGTCGGACGCAGCGTCTCAGAGCACCAGCCCGACGGCACGATCGTCGGCTGGCCCCGCGTTTCGGCGAGTTGCAGCTTCAAATCTCCGGCGTTTTACGACGATGTCCTCGATATCCAACTCATCATCGAACGGATCGGCGTGAAGTCGCTCACCGTCCGCTACGACTTCATGCGTGACGAGACGTTGTTGGCGCGGGGCGTCATGAAGGTCGTCTGTTGCGTGTTCCAACCCGGCGGGCCGATGGAATCGATCGAGATTCCGACCGAGTTCGCCGCCGTGCTGGAAGAGGACGGGGAAACGGTCGATTGAAAGATCGGTTCGCTCTCGTTCCACTCTGCGGAGCTGTCACTTCGCATTTCCCCTCTCCCTGGGGCGTGGAAGTGAGGACGTTTCAGAGCATTCGCGCTCAGCCGTCTACTCTCACCTTCATTACCGGTCAACGTCATGTCACCATTTGCTGCGGGGATCATCGGCGAGTTCTTCGGCACCACCTTGCTCATTCTGCTGGGTGACGGCGTGGTCGCGAACGTGCTGCTCACGCGTACCAAGGGTCAGAACGCCGGGTTGATCGCCATCACCTGGGGCTGGGCGATGGCGGTGTTCGTGGGCGTGTTCACGAGCGCGAAGTTCAGCGGCGCGCATCTCAATCCGGCCGTGACGATCGGCCTGACGACCGCCGGCGAGTTCGAAGCCGGTCTCGTGCCGTACTACATCGTCGCGCAGATGCTCGGCGCGATGCTGGGGGCGACGCTCGTCTGGCTGCACTATCACCCGCACTGGTCGCTGACCGAAGACAAAGACCTCAAGCTCGCGGTCTTCTGCACCGGCCCGGCCGTGCGGCATCCGTTGATGAACCTGATCTCCGAGACGATCGGCACGTTCGTGCTGGTGTTCGCGGCGCTCTATCTCTCGTCGCCGAGCATTTCCGGTCCCGACGGCAAGCCGGGCGGGCTCGGTTCGATCGATGCATTGCCCATTGGCCTTGTTGTGCTCGCGATCGGCTTGTCGCTGGGTGGAACGACCGGTTACGCGATCAATCCGGCACGCGACCTGGGACCGCGGATCATGCACGCCTTGCTGCCCATCCCCGGCGGCAAACGCGACAGCGACTGGGGCTATAGCTGGATCCCCGTCGTCGGTCCGATCCTGGGCGCCGTCATCGCCGCTGCGCTCTATCGAGCGCTCGGCGGAGTCTACGTCCCCCCGCCGATCTCGTGATCTCATCCAGATTGACAGACAGGCCGCCCGCGAATCACGCGAATGAACGCGAATGATTCGACAAAAGAGCAGGCACACCAATGGCACTGCGCCAGTACGACATGGTGCGGGTTCGACAGTTGACTCAATCGCCCGCCTCATACGATGGTTGGCGGGTTAATCGGCGACCGCCGCAAGTCGGCGATGTCGGCGTCCTCCTCGATGTGCTGCACGCACCGGAGTTGTCCGACCGGTTCGCCGTCGAGCTAGCCGACCCTGACGGCGTCACGATCTGGCTCAGCGATTTTGCGGCGGAAGAAATTGAGCCGGCTGGCACTTGAGTTCGATGGACAGGTTGACTTGCATCCTCGTTCGCAGCGAAGCCTGACCCGCGTCTGAGACATTCGCGTCCATTCGCGTGATTCGCGGGCCTCATCCTTCGTCGATTCCTCTCGTTCCGCCGGCTCAGAACTCGAACGCGCCTTCGCAGATGATCTCTTTCAGCGGCTTGCGGTCCGTCGGCGTTTCGCGTTTCTTCAACTCTTCGGGAAGGGCATCGGGATCGCCGGGGCGGCCGAGGGCGAACATCGCGTCGACGGCGTAATCGTCGGGCACCTTGAGGTCGCTGCGGGCCTTGTCGAAATCGAAGCCCTGCATGCCGTGGCACACGAGGCCCATGTGGGCGGCCTGCAAGGCGATGTTCTCGAACGCCGCGCCGCTGTCGAAGGTGTGCACCGGGTTCGGCTTGCCGTTCTGCGTGAAGGTCTTCTTCGACAGCACGACGACGAGCACCGCCGCAGCCTTGCACCAGGCCCGATTGCCCTCGACGAGCAGGTTGAAGTGCGTCTCCCACTGCTTCGAGCCGTTCTTCGCGTACAGGAACCGCCACTCCTGTTCGTTGTATGTGGACGGCGCCCAGCGACCCGCCTCGAAGAGCGTCATCAGCTCTTTATCGGTCAGCGGTTCGCCCGTCATCGCGCGAGGTGACCATCGCTTGAGGAACAGGTCGAGGATCGCATGGTCGGCCTTGCGGTGCTTCAGAGGATCGGGGAGCGTGGACATTGTTGGTGCCTTGTGAAGTTCAGAACGAGTCAAGCGCAATGCCGATTGAGAGGGGGAGAGTGGGGGACGGGAGAGGGGGCGATTCAAAG
>JACCRE010000039.1 GCA_013813775.1 Planctomycetaceae bacterium | reverse complement strand
GACGAGGCCCGCAAGGCCTCGTCCGCCGTCGTTTGCGTTTGACCTTGGCGGCGCGACATCATCAGGCGGTTTGGACCTTCACACCTCAAGGGATGACGCATGAAAATCTCACGCTCGCTGACGTTTTGTGTGTTACTGACCGCGATCGCCTCCGTCGCACCCGCGTTCGCCCAGGACGACAAACCCCAGGCGAAGAAGCAGGCTCAGCGGCGAGCCGCGCAACAGGACTGGGTGGAACTCTTCGACGGCAAATCGCTGGAAGGCTGGGAGCAGAAGAACGGCACCGCCAAGTACGAAGTCAAAGACGGCGCGATTCTCGGCTCAACGGCGGAAGGCAGCCCGAACAGCTTCCTGTGCTCGCAGAAAAACTACGGCGACTTTGCGCTGGAATTCGAAGTGAAGCTGCTCAGCGACGAACTCAACAGCGGCGTCCAGATCCGCAGTCACAGCAAGGCCGATTATCGGGACGGCCGAGTGCATGGACCGCAGGTCGAAATCGAAGCCTCACCCGGTCAAGCGGGTTACATCTACGGCGAAGCCTCGACCGGTGCATGGATCTCGCTCGAAGCCGATGCCACGCCGACCGAGCACTTCAAGAACGGCGAGTGGAACAAGTACCGCGTTCGCGCGGTCGGCCCACGCATCCAGGTCTGGATCAACGGCGAGAAAATCACCGACGTCAAGAACGCCGAAGCGAACAACGCCGCTAACCCCGGCTTCATCGGCCTCCAGGTCCACAGCTTCAAAGGACCGCACCCGGCTCAAGTGATGTGGAAGAACATCCGAATTCGAGAATTGAAACCCGGCCAAGGCGGCAAGAACTCTGAAAAGCCAGCAATGGAATAACCGAACGGACCGAAGTCTCTGCCGTTTCGAGGAGCGGACGTTCTTCGCGTATTGCTCTTCGCACGCTGGCGCACTTACGGGAGTTCGCAGCGATGAAAGTCGCGCTCGACATCGCGACCTTGTTCGTCGCCGCGCTGTTCGTCGTGAACGCTGTTCTCGACTGGCAAAAGGAGCGAACGCGACTTACGGGAGGATGGTTACCGGCTCACCACGCGACGATACGGAATCATTGTTCTTTCGCCTTACCATCTGGTGCAAGATCGGATCGGCTTTCTTCATTGCGGCACTTGCCGTCGCCGATCTCCGGAACGCGCGTTGATACTCCCGCAAAACGAAAAAGGCCCGCCGGCTTTCGCCGGCGGGCCTTTTTGGCACGTCCGTATGCGATCTCGGTCGTCGTGACCTGAGTTCGCGCTAGGAACCCATCATCGCGGGAATGCTGGCCACGACGGGAGCCTTCTGGCGGGCGATCTGGGCCGGAACTTCGATCTCCTTCGGGGCCGGGTACTTCTCGGGCGATTTGATGAAGGCCGTGCGGCTCTCTTCGGTCGCATGCAGGTGCAGCTTGCCTTCGTAGAAGGAACCGTAAGCGATCCGTCCGGGAACGGCCACGCCCTCGGTCGAAAGAATCAGGGGGTCGAAGCCCGAGAAGTTCGGAGCGAACTTCCGAGGCTCAGCTTTGAACTTCTCAAGTTCTTCCGCATCGGCCATGAAATAGATCGCGCCGGCGTGACGCCATGCGAACTCCGGGCTGCCTTCCTTCCAGACCTTGCCGGCCGTCAGCGAGACGGGGCTGTAGCCGTCGAGGCCGATGCCGCCGTGACTCGCAAGCTGAGTGAGCAGCACCGAGACGTCCTCGGTCTTCTGCTCCTCCGCCGAGGCGAGATCCACGCCGGCTGCGATGCATTTTCGCTCGGCCTCGCTGATGCGGGCCAGATACACGTCGCGGGTCGCCTGCCCGACGTTCTTCGCGAGCACGTCACCTTCCGGTGAAACGAACACGTCGGTCGGCAATGCCGCCACGCCGTATTTTGCAGCGAGGTCGCCGCGAGCGTCGGTATCGATCTTCACGGCCACGCACTTGCTGCCGCAGGCAGCCACGACATCCGCCGAGTTCAGCACGCCGGAATCCATCTGCCGACAGGGGCCGCACCATTCCGCGTAAAAGTGAACTAGTAAGGGAAGATGAAGCTTCTCGGACTCTGCTTTCGCAGCCTCGAACTCGGTGTGCCATGCCGTTTTCTTCTCCGCGGCGTTTGCCGCGATCATCGGGAAGAGACCGGTACAGAACACCAGCGCCGACGCAACTCGTCGCATCCTCACACTCCTTTTCCTGACGGTTGGCTCCCGGCCGCGGGGGGGGAAGCTGTCCTTACGGCGGCCGCGAATCCGTGGCGGTTGGGTTGCCGAGGCGTCTGCGGCAGGATGCCGCGTTGGGGTAGGAAAGATCCGGAGTGGAACGAGGGTCTTGCCCTGTTTTCTCCGGCTGGCCCGTCCGAGTTTGACGATCCGGCAACCCGGGAAGGATCAAGTAGGGCACCAGACTGCCCTGTCGGACGAGTGCTGTCAAACCCTACCGGGGAAAATCCTGAGAAAGTCCCCGAGGTGTCCGGAGACCACCGAAGCCGCCTGTCAAGCAAGGGCGGATCAGGGGGAGCGGAAGGACGGAAGAGGACAGGCAAGACGTGAACTTCGGAGACGGAAGCGAGACGCCCCTTCTTCCGTTCTCCCCTTCTTCCGTTCTCCCCTTCTCCGTCCTTCCATGCGCCCTCACATCGCCCGCTTGCGATGACGCCCCTTGTTGAAACTCTCGATGACGAGGTTTCCAAGATCATCGGCGTTGCAGTAGGCCGCGATGCCGCCCGAGACCGCGGCCATGCGTTCGACGAAGTTCACCAGCCCGAGATAGAAGTAGTCTTCGACGAGCGCGAAGCTCGAAACATGAATCCCCTCGCTCGCGCAGCGTTTCGCTTCCGCCAGCGTGACATTCGCGGTCTTCTCGGCGGGCGGATAGATCAGCACGACGTCGCGGCCCTCGACATGGGCCGTCGGTTCGCCGTCGGTGATGCAGATGATCTGGCGATTCGCCGCAGGCTGACGACGCAGTAAACGCCGCGCGAACTGCAAGCCTGCATGAATGTTCGTGAAGTGCTCCGGCACGAACGCCGGAGGGTTGTCGAGCGGAATCCGCAGTCTCACCCGCGAATCATAAATGCTGACCGGCTTCGGCGCCGCGTAAAGCAACTCGCGTTCGTTGAGGGGCGTGGCGTAGGTGTAGAAACCCACGACCTGCAACCAGTCGCCCTGGTAGCGGCCGCGGACGAGGCTCTGCAGCGCCATGGCGACCTTCTTGGCCTGACCGAACTTGCCGTAACGCGCCATGCTGCCCGACATGTCGAGCAACACGACCGTCGCGCAGCTCGTCTGGTACTCGGTGTCGTACACGACGAAGTCGTCTTCGGCGATGTGCACCGGAGACCCGCCGCCTTGACGAAAAAGAGCGTTTCGCAGCGTTTCATGCAGGTTCAGATTCGCGACCGGATCGCCGAACTCGTAGGGCTTGCTTTCTTCGTGCACGGTCTGACCCGAACCGCGGAACGGCGTCTCATGCTTTCCGAGTTTGTCCTTCTTCGTGACGTCGAACAGTTCTTCGAGAGCCTTGCCCTCGACTCGCTTGACCCCTTTCGGCGTGACGACGTACCGGCCGTTCTCATCTTTCTCGACGAGCCCGCGTTTGACGAGCATCTCGATGACGTCGGGGTGTTCCTCTTCCCAGTTGTCGAGGTTCTGGAGCATCTCCTCGCCGTACTCCAGCATGTACTTGCTCAACTCGTCGAAGAGCTTGTCCGCGCTCTGCGGCGTGAACTCGTCCGAGCCGTCGAACCGGGAGTAATCGAAGTTCGGCATGATTGCTTTGATCGCGCTACCGAGCCGCGGGCGTCAGCCCGCGGCTCCGATGAAAAACCTCTCGCCGTTGTGCCTCGTCGCCCCTGGCCTATGCCGGCGGCTCGCCCTGACGTTCGATGTGACGAAAACGTGACTGTAGCATGATCGCACGAATCGATCCGATCGCCAGACCGACCACGGCGCATGCCACAATCCAGTTCCGCCAGACCGCAATCGCCTCCCGACCGGTGTCGCCGTGGATGGTCACGGCGGCGAGTCCCGCGAGCATGCCGAACGCGGTGCCATACAGGGTTCCGCGGCGAACATAGTCGATCGGCGTTTTCGCTTCTTGGCGAATCACAAACGGCGACCGCGAGAAAAGGGAAAATGAAGGCTCATGGCGAACCCCGCGTGTCATTCTAGCCAAGAGCAGGTCTGGGAATACGCTCAAGCAATCAACACTTTACCCGTCCCGCCCTAGTGTCCTGAATCAGAGATTCGTTCACAAACTCGTTTGACCCGGTTGAGGATCAAGTCGGCATCGGCGGTCCAGAAGAATGGCTTGGGGTTTTCGTTGTGATGGTCCAGAGACTCTCGAATCGCTCGCTCAAGCGCCGCCACGCTGCGGAAGGCGCCGCGTGTTGCAGACGATGGAGAACGCCTGGCTCAGGATGAAGCTCGACGAGCACCTCGCCCATCCGCTCAACAGCGGCTGGGTCAACGCGTTGCATCGGTGGACGACCTCTGCTTCTTTCCGCCGGTACTGGCCCACGCTCCGCGGAGAATACAGCGAGCAGTTCGTGCGGTTCTGCGAACGCGAGTTCGGTCTCTCAATTCGCCCGGTGATCGTCGCGATCGACCGCAAGCGCGAGTCGGACGGCAACGAACTCGACCTGCTGCGGCGAGATTTTGAGCGCGAGTGGCCACAGGAGACCTGGCCGCTGTTCCCGAGGCGTATTCCGAGCGTCGTCCGGAATGTTGGCGGGAGGTCCGGTGCTATCGCCCTTCAACGAAGCACTCGATACGGCGGCGGAGGCGGACATGGCTTGGTTCGTCGCCTTGCCGCCGCTCGATGATCCCGTCGGGGACGAGGCGCGTCGGGACGAGGCAGGGCCGCGGCGGGATCGGCGGACGCCCGCCGCGGCTGGTCCGTTGGGGCTCGGGAAACAGATCGGCGAGCAGTTTCCATTGCGAATCGTTGAGAAAAGGTTGCGGGGCCGTCCTGGACCCTGTCGTGTTCGGCCGACGGCGTGTCGGCCACGAGGACAGGGACATGAGCATGCGAGGCACTCCTTTCGGAGCCACAGGCATGCACTTCGCCTGCCACACCGTCTCAGCTTTTAGCGTTTTGAAACTGCCTCAAGGGTCATCCCGGCGAAGGTGGTCTTGAATGACACACCGGGTGAGCAGGTCCGGAAGGTGCGAGTCATCGCCGCTGACGGACATCCGTTTCGGCTTCTTTCAACGAGGACACCGGCAGGAGTCACGCCGCTGTGGCGCGAATCAGCGTCACCGCTCGCGGACTATTACATTGATGTCGATGTTAGATGTAAGGGTCTCGGTGCAGTCGATGGTACCTCGATAATTATCAAGACGGATCGCCCCGGCGAATCCGTGATCATGATTCCCATCGACGTAGCGGGACTTTCACATGACGACGACGAACGCCCCGACACGGCGATGAGTACCGTATGAGTACCGTCGCCGATTCGAAGTGAATGTAAAGAGGGCACGCCGCGTCTCGCCACCAGTGCGATCGTGGGGTGAGCGTTGAAAGCGGGCGGGCGGCACGCCCTGACGATCAGGAAGGGCGTGGCGAACCATATGCGACGATCCCTGCGCGCTCGCCACGCCCATCCCTTCGGTCTGGGCGTGCCACCCGACCGCGAAGAACTCGACGATTGGGCGTTTAGTATTCACGAGCGACGTGGTCGGCAAACGTTCAGGATCAGCCGCCGGAATATGCCGCCGGAATATGCCCGGCGGAGAAGACGTCGATTTCAATTTACGGTAATTCGCCGGGCATATTCCGGTCGGCTGCATCCGCTTGTTGGGCGTTACCGCCTTGCTGAGTTCCGGACACCTTTTCATCCCTGGTCGACGAAGGGGTCATCAGGCTGATAGCACGGGGTAGATAATCCAGCTGGAAAGCGGCATAGACTCCGATGCCGATTGCGGAAAAGATGTAAGCCATACAGAGCACTGCCGACGCAAATGGTGGGGACTGATTGAAAGCGACTATATTGAACAGCGTGCAGGCGATGAACGCCAGTAACATAAATATACGGCAATCCGGAAGCCCTTTAAGCTCCATGTCGGGCAGACCCAATTTTTTCGACTCGCGCGATCTCCGTTCACCCATCATATCGGGTTTGAAGTGACCCCAGTTCCTGAGCAGCCAGAAAATTGACATAAACATCCCCAACCACAAGCAGAACACCGGGACTTCAAGAGCAAAAAGCAATAGGTGACGCAACCCGAGTGACTCGTTTGGCGTAGTCATTAAGAACGCCCCGATGCAGTAGTGGATTCCCGCGAGGCAGGTAGAGCAAGAGCCCACAACATTGATCAGGGCAATTAACACAGGATTTCCAACAGTCGCGGCTTTCTCGGCGTGTACGGTGTGGGACTGAAATCGCTGAAATATCCACTGGTTGAGAAAGTATAAAAAGCCCGTAAGACCCGCGAAGAAGATCGCCGACATAATTTGAAGCGGCTGGTTAGTCTGGATATTATCAACCATGTCGTGGTGCAGCCGTCCGTCAGCTATCCTAAAGTGGTACTCGAAAAGGCTTGCGAGCAGAAAGACAGCCAGAAACGTGCTGGCCACATAACATCTACTCGGCTTCAGCGACCATTCAACGATCTTGGCGAGCCACCGGCGCATTGATTGCCTCTACAAGACCATTTTGTTGTTGTTGGTTGTTGTTCCGGCATCGAACGGCAGACAGCGATCAACAGCGCGACCGACTTCAAGCCGGAGTGTGTCATTGTGTTTTGTGTTCCCGATCATGGGCCGAGCAAGTATCATTTCTCCGGATCAAGTATCCTTTCGCCGGATGAAGATCAACGGTCATTGTTCTCCGGGCGCTTCACCGCTTGTCATTCGCAGGCGAGCGCGGGACACGGCATCAAACGGGGACAACGCATTGAGCGCGCGGTGGACTTGTGGTTGATTGCGATTCTGTGCTGATGTCGCCCAACGACTGCGGTAACCGGGCCGCCGCCAAGAAACTCTAATTTCAAAACCCGCGTCATCGGCGGCTCCGGTTCACCGCTTTGTTCGTCCCTCGCCATTTGGTGCCTGCTGAAGGCCTTGAATGTATGCAGTGGATGCAGTTGAAAAGAGGCTGGTCTTCGGGAAGGTCAATATAACCTCGCCGTCACGTGCTAGCTTTGCGGGAATCCCTTCTTGTGCTATTACTCCTTCAGCAGCCGCGACGGCGGGTTTGGCATCTTGTGCAGCCTCCGCTGACGTCGAAGTGACCTTGCCGAAGTATGGTGTCCTGATTTCTGGGCCGGATGGATTGATATGCCGCAGATCAATCTCGACGCGATTGACATTCGCCTTGAAGCGGAGATGCAAAGGCGTCGGCGCACCAAGAATCTCTCCTTTGCGTGAGAGCATGCACTTGACGAATGTGGTTTGTACATCTTCAAGTTCCTTTGGGAATCTTAAAGTTACGCGAACCGTATCAAAATCGGTGCAATGACGCAGATTCACTCGTTTTATCTTTTCCGTATTGCTTTCGGAAATCTCCCACCACGGCTTCATGTTTGCCAGAGTGAAAGTGAGCAGCAATTGAGTCTTTGAGGGAGGCCCGGAGCCGTCGATCACAGGGGCTTGTTCAACAAGATTTGCTCGCTTGATCATCGGCAACAATGGTGCCCATTCAAGTATTTTCTGTTCTTCTTCGTGGTTGGTTCGGAAGAAGGCGACGCTTGCGGTGATTTTTTCTTGCGCGGATTCGATCCGAAGGAAATCGGCGTCGTATGTTTGCTGTGTTACATACAACGCGAGTTCGAAATCACCTAGCAGTTCATAAACCTTGTAAAACGCCCCTGCCAGAGCGCCAGCTTCTTGTGTTGTGTCGAAGAGAGTCTTGAGCTGGCTCACAGCCTCCTGTAGTTGCCGCAGATTGTCCGCAGATGCATTTAATGAGGAGAGGCCATCGGGAATATCTTTTTTGAGTTGGGACTCCCACGCATCGAGCTTCCCGCGAAACTCCTCAATGTCGTTTTGAACGGCGATTGATCTCTCTTGCAGTAGCGTCTTTTCACCGGTCGGAGTTCCCTGCAAGACAAAGTCTAGCGCCGCACGAGTGGAGCGAATCTGATCGAGATATCCACGGGCTTCGTCAGAGGCTGCACGTATCCTTTCTTCTGCCTTTGTTGCTTCCGTTTTCGCCGACTCGACGCGCGCGGTGACATCAGACTTTGCGCTTTCAAGCAGGGCGTCGCGCGAAGCGGAAAAGAGTCTGCTTTCAACAATCGCGCCAACGAGGATCCCAATGATCGGCGACGCAATTCCGATCAGAATCATGATGGTCAGGTAACGCGTGGAAAGAAATTGAACAACCTTGTCGTGAATCTTTCCCGCAGCTTCCAGTTCGGCGGGGGAAAGTTTCTCGTCGCTCATAGATGTAACTCCGCAAAAATGGTTGTCTAGGATATCGGGACGAACGACCAAGCTCACCTGCCGGGGCCGCACCGAACGACCTCAGCGTTACAAGAAGCCTACATCGCGGCCCCGGTCAGGTGCAGCGCTTGGTTCGGCGTCTCCGCCGACGGTTGGGGGTGGCGTGCCCACCGTCACGCACACCGTCGCCAGGCGAATCAACAGTATCAAGACCCAAGGGACGCAAGTGAATCCCGATTAAGCCGGCACGAGTTGATAGTCTGCCGGCACCTTCTCCAGGGTGGCGATGCTGATGTGCGGCCAGACGGCTCGGCCAGGGGTTTCATCCTCCCGGGGATGGAAGAAGTGCAGCATCACCACTTGCGAGTATTGCAGCCGCAACTTCGGCTTCCCTTGGGCGTCCTGCTCAGCGAGTTCCTGAATCCAAAACGTCGACTTCATGCTGACCGGGTCGGCCTCGCGGACCGAGAACGGAAGGTTGGTGATGTCGCCGCTCTTGCGGTTCGTGTCCACGGTCAGCGTCGTCGTCTTAACGATGTTCACCCCCTCGTTGGCGAATCGCAGGATCGCGTTCATGTCCGCCGGGCTGAAGCCCGGAAACCCGGTCACCGTGACACCTCCTTTGAACGGGTTCTCGATGTAGTGCTTGTACGGCTCGAGATACGGGTCCGTCTTGAAGTCGTAGTCCGGCGTGCTGACGTCCTCGAACTGACCCGACGGCAACCCGCTCACGGGCGGGATCGGCGGCATGCCCTGATGGTACTCGGATTTGCCGACGGCCAGCACGGAGTTGCCGTGCGGAATCGACGCCAGCCGCGCGACGTCGAGTTCCACCTCCGACACGACGCCCGCCTTGATCTGGTCATCCTTGACCTTGCGATTCTTCTCGAACAACCACAAGCCGGGTTCGTGATGGATCGCCAGTCCCGGATCGCCCGCCAGTCCGCTGTGAGGCCGGTCTTCAGCCACGACTTGATGGATAACCTGCTGGTAATCGAGGGTGGCGACGAGTTGGTCGTGGTCTTCACCGATTACGGCGTCGGGCCTCAAGAGGCCTCGGTTTTTGACATTGGCGTCGACGAAGATGAATCTCAGTTCCTCGTCGTATCGGTTCATCAGCAGGCGGAATTTTAACGGGGCCTCCTGAAACGGCAGGGCGATCATGTTCCAGCCGGTGCCCTGGGCGATCCAGACTCCCATCAGTTGTTCGAGCGGCCCAAAGTCTTTCGGGAGCGGAGCGCCGCGAGTGGCGAAACGTCGCCCCTGCGCGGGCTGCGGGGGGATCTCCGCAAACTTACGTTCCGGTTGGGCGGGTTGATTGCCTTGAGCCATGGTAGCTGTCCATTGAGTGGGAGAGCGGAAGAGGTGCTTCTCTCTCACAGACTAAACGGCGAACGAACCCGCCGCAACGCCTCGCGCACGGAAGGAAGTTAGTCAGAAAGTCGCACAGTTCAGAGCGGGCGTCAACCCGGGCGAGAGCGTCTGCCGCCGAACGAGACGGAGATAAGCTGCGGCGAGCCCGAGGAGACGATCCACGAAGCAAAAAGCGTGGATGGCAAACACGCAGAGCGTAAATCGCAGGCTTGCTCGCCGTCAGCTTCATCGATTGGTTAGACCTCTCGAATTGGAATAAGCTCGTCATGCGTGAATCGGAAAAGGTCGCCGTCCAGAAGAGCTTTGCGAATGGCCACTGCGGGTTCGACGGAGCCGGTCTTGAGTGAGTCACGAACAGCGTTGAACTGTTCTGTCGGTTCCAGCGTGCAGCGATGAAGAAAAAAGGAGAATGACTCTGGATGACCAAGCAAACGGTGGAGGTGTCGAAGGTCGTTGGCGTAACCCTCGTAGTCGGCGCCGGAG
>JACCRE010000022.1 GCA_013813775.1 Planctomycetaceae bacterium | reverse complement strand
GGCCTACGCCGGCCGTCAAGTGACGATCGCCTTCGCCGCGGCCTTCGACTATTACAACGACAGCCTCTACATCGACCGCGTCGAAGTCATCGGCGGCAGCAGCACTCCCGCCGACACGACGGCCCCCGTGGTGCAGCTGACGTCGCCGAACGGCGGCCAGAACCTGACCACCGGCGAATCTGCCACCGTCAGATCAGAGCGAGAGAAGTCACGTGAGTCTCTGGGCAACGCAACGACAAGCGACAACTACCAAGTGATCAGTATCGACGATGGCGACCCTATACCGGTTGACAGCATATACGATTTTGAGATGGCTGACCTGCTGCTGACTTCCTTGTGAAGTATCAAAGTGAAATCGACCCCAGCAGATGGTTCGTCGGCTCGACGCGCTCGTTCTCGGAGTCGTCAGCGAACGGATCGGAGGGAACCAGGTCAGGATGAGCAGCATGTTGGGCAACACGCTCCGCGCGAAGCTACGGATCTCCGGCCCGCGGAATGAGAGTGCACTCTCGGCTCATGGCTAAAGAGAAAGAACGCGGTGGCCGCCGTGAGGAGGCCACCGCGTCAGCGCAAAGTGACACCGCCGAGTTCGTCATTGCGGTCTAGGCGACGGCTGTCACTGCTCGGCGACGTCGAGGCTCTTCATGAACCTGCCGCCACTGCTCCGCCAGCTCCCGTCGCAGTTGGCTGACACGCCCCGCGCTGAGGCCAAAGTATTTCGCAACCTCGCCGGTCGAGTGTCCGTCAGCGAGCATCAGCGAGATCTGGCGGACGCGGCGCGGGAGTCTTTCCAGCCAAGCGGGAAAGTCGATGCGACTTGCCGCAAGATCGGCGGGTGTGGCATTACGGTCTTCAACGAGCACGTCTTGCCAATTCGCTTGCCGCCTTGTGCATTCAGACGTGCGAGGCGGAACTTGCGCTTCTGGCGTGCGTAAGGCGAGAGCACGTCGTTGGCGTTCAGGCGGTTGCCCACGCGGCGGCCGGCGAAGTATTGGCGAACCGCGAAACGGGCCAGTGACGTGGCGGTCGCCGCGTCTTGCCGATCCCGCTCTGCCAACCGAACAAAGACTGCAAAAGCATTGGCGACCGCCTCCGCGACGGCGTCGTCGCGAGCTTCAGCATTAAGACCGCGGTACGACGACCCTACAGTGCGTTCCACAACGGGAAGTAACGCGAGAAACCCGGCGTGACCTGCGTGAGTAGGGGCAGGAGGAGCAGACGAGAACGGCAGCGAGGGCGTGGACGCAAGCATGGGGACGGATCTCCGGTGGTCCGGAGAGACCGCCTCCGCAACATGCGAAGGCGTGAGAGCAGCCGCACGATGCGGCAACTCGAACTCAGCCGTCGCGGGCGCACTGACGCCGGAACGCGAGGCTGAATCCCGCTCCGTCGGATGATGTCTGCGACGATTCCATGCCGGCTCGAACGCGATGGCACTCTGGCCGCTGATGCATCGCCCCAGCAGACGCGGGGCCGGACGAATCTGGGGCGGATGACGCCGATCGCGGGAGAGCTAATCGGCCCTCAATCTATAGTGGCGCAAAAATGGCAATTCTTTAGCGAGACGCCCTGTTCCCGGCGTCGCGGCGTGCGCGGAAATTCGTTCCGCTGGAAGCGAGCCTGGCGTTCGCGAATTCGCTCGAATGACTCGTGCCGATCTGCGAGCCGTGCCGACGCAGACAAGAAATTGCTCGGAGACGGCCCAACACGATTTTCCGCACAGCCGATGCGTGCTGTTTGGACATCGGCTTCGTTGACGCGCTCCGTGCTGATCCCGTCCGCGGGCTCATGCCTCACGGCGAAACCGCCATGGTCGTTGAAGATCCAGGCGATGTCCGACCATGCCACGCACGATCCGAGGCACCTCAACCATCACCAGGCCGTCCTCGACCACGCAAGCTCTCATTGCGCCGAGAGGGTTCGCAACGGCTCGCCCGTCTTCACATTCCAGAGCACGATCGTCTTGTCCGGAGAGGAAACCGCGACCGTGCGGCCATCGCCGCTCCAGGCGACCGCGGAGACGTGCCGCTGCCGCTTCCACTCTTGAAGGACCTCGCCCGAGCCCGAGTCCCAAACGATGACCCGTCCTCGCTTGTCACCGGAGGCGAGTTGATCGCCGGCCGGGCTCCACGCGACCGAGAACACCCAGTCCTCGTGACCCTTGAGTGTGCGAATCAATCGCCCTGCCTTGGGATCCCAAAGCCGCACCGTGCCGTCATAGCATGCGCTGGCGAGCGTGCGACCGTCCGGACTGAACGCGACGGAATGCACGTCGCCTTGATGACCCTCAAGCGATTGCAACGGCTTGCCGGACGCGGCGTCCCAAAGGCGAACTGTCTCGTCGCGGCTGCCGGTCGCAACCGTCTTACCGTCCGGCGAAACGGCGAGCGTCGGGATGGAATCCGTGTGCCCGTCCGCGGTCCACAGCAGCTTGCCCGTGTTCGTATCCCAGGCCCGCACCTTGCGGTCGTCACCGGCCGAGTAGAGCGTTCGATTGTCTGTTCCGAACCCGACGCCGTGGACATCGTCCGTGTGGCCGGAAAGCTCCCGCACGAGCTTCGTCGGCCGTGCGACGTCCCAGATGCGGACCATTTTGTCACCGCCACCGGTCGCGAACAGGCGGCCGTCTGGCGAGAACGCGAGCGCAAACGCCCACGTGGAATGCGCGCCGACGTTCGCGCGGAGTTCCCCGGTCGCAGGGTTCCACCAGCGGACGGTCCCATCGCCGCTCCCGGAGACAAGTAACTTGCCGTCGGGACTGAAGCGGATCACATGCACCGCCGTCGTCTGGATCGGCAGACCGCTTAAACTCACGGCGACCGGATCGAGCGGCGCCAATTTCGCGTTATTTGGTGATTTCGTCGCGTCTTGGACCTTCGGCAACGCAGGAGCTGGAGTTTCGTCAGCCGCCGCGACGGTACAGAACGCGGCGGACATCAAGCCAATGAGCAACCGCATGTCACACCTCCGACGAGAGGGACGCACTAATCTACGAAGGGCAGCAGGAAAAATCGGTGAGCCCGACTCCGAGTTCGGAGTCGGCCGTGTCAGCCGCGTCCGCAGCGGGCACGCTCGAGGTGACACCGGCAGTGGCGGATGGAGGTTCGCTCGAAGCCGCGAACCGTACGGTTGATATTGCGAGACTCGTGGCCGCGAACAGACAGGCGACGACGCAGGCCGGCGTCCGGCCAGTTAAGGTCGACGAACTCCGGCTGGGGTCAACGAGTCCCGCGATCCTGCGTTCCAGTTCTCCGCGGCTGCCGACCATGCCGACAGCTGCCCGCGCAGGACGATGCGGCACCAGCAGCTCGGCAACGCGCAACAAGGTTTCGCTGTAGCTGATCGCATCGCGACCCATGAGCACCAGGTTGTCACAGAGCTCTTCACGAGCCCGCCATAATTCACGGTTCAGTCCATGTACGGACGCGATTGGCCAGAAGAGCGCCGCCGCCAGTTCTTGCAGCAGCACAATATGATGATCGCCTCGCCGGAGATGGGCGATTTCGTGCGCGAGGATGTCTTGCAACTCAGCGTCGGTAACCGCGTTCAGCAACCGTTCTGGCAGGATGACAGCAGGCCGTCCCAGGCCGACTGCCAGTGGTGAAACAGGTCGGCTGGAGACGAGCAGCACGGGAACTCGGCGCATTCCGATTCGGGCTGCGGCCTCCTGCATGAGAGTCTCGAGGCGCGGCACCTCTGCGGGACGCGACGAGCGGCGAAGCTGTAACACGCAGCCGCAGTGATACGTAAGCCGCGCGAGCATCAGCGCAGTGCCTGCGGCCCACACGAACATGCCCGCCACGATGATCCCGCGAGAGGAAGCAAGCGACGGTGCCGTGATTCCCACCGGCCAGGCATTGAACTCTGGCGCTGTCGCCGCAGCAAGGTCTCGTTGACCCGTCGGAGTGATGGCCAACGCGCTGCTTAGAGCGGCCCAAGATGTCACTTCCGTCCGCCCCGGTCTCGCTTTGACAGAGCGCGACGCGCACGTCCGGCAGGATGGCGTACACGACCCTGCGGAATCGGTCTGGTGTCCGCAGTCGGCGGCGGCTTCGCGTTGCTGCTC
Organism: Planctomycetaceae bacterium; assembly: GCA_013813775.1. Taxonomy (GTDB): domain Bacteria; phylum Planctomycetota; class Planctomycetia; order Planctomycetales; family Planctomycetaceae; genus JACCRE01. The sequence continues at coordinate 8,156 of JACCRE010000022.1, read as the reverse complement.
GTCGAACACGGGAATCGAGATCAATCTCAGTTCCGCCGCATCGCAGACGAACGTCATCGCCGGAAGGGCGAAGCAACTGAAGAGGGCGACAAGCAGCACGAAATGCCGTAAGGCGGCGTTCCTCAAGTGCCGACTCAGGAGCCACGCTGCGCCTGACGCCACTGACACTCCCACAGAAACGACTAGCAGCAGTTCGAGCGTGTCCTCGTGCGGAAGCCAGCGGAACAGGTCGGCCATCACGCGTCTCCCTTCCGGCCTTTGCTGGCCTTCGCCTGATCGAGGAGACGTCGAATCCGCGTCAGTTCATCAGGCCGCAGCCCGCGATAGTCGATCAATGCGGCCACGAGCGCCTCCGGCGATCCGCCGCAGACCGTCTCCACGATCTCGCGGATCTTCTGCCCGACGGTGACGTGTCGCGGCCGGGCCGCTCTGTAGAGAAAGGTCCGACCTTCGACGCGGTGCGCCAACCAGCCCTTGTCTTCCATCCGCTCGAGCAGGGTGCGGACGGTATTACGAGCCACGGGTCGAGTCCGTCCAAGGACGCGCCGCACTTCTGCGGCAGTCACCTCACCTCGCTCCCACACGATCTCCATGATCGCCGTCTGAGAAGGCGAAAGGTCGGGCAAGTCAGATCGGTCCGGGGGCATGGCGACTCCTCGCGCATCGGCTACTGCATGTAGTCGATATTGCCGACAGCGCGTCGCCATGTCAAGACGGCACTTTTTAATTTCCGGTGCGATCGCAGGCCGGAATGCACCACAGGCTGCGCATCAAGGTGATCGTGAGTTTGGACCGACGCCGCGGATCGAGCACTCACTTGTGATGAAATACAACCGCAGCATGTCACCCAGTGATGCCAGCGATTTGTCCTAGTTCTGCCAGCGGGGGGATTCGAGCCGCTCGAGTCCGGCGAGTGTTCGCCCGGCCTCACCCGCTGATCAGTACCACTCACACGGAACGTCGGAGCCACGTCTCGGGCCTCCTACGAGTCGCACAAGACTCCGCATACCGGTAACTGTCGTCGCCCGTGGCGTTCCGTTGGGCAAACGGGCTACGATGGGCAAAGTTGATCCCTTTCCGAGGCGATCAGTTTCTAGACATCGATCGCTTCGCGAACAGTCGTAAAGGGCGGGCATGATCCAGCGCGGGTTCCGATGGATTTCAGCGCTGTCGCTGCTGCTGGTTGCCTTGGCACTCGCCCCGCGCGCCGCCGCTGAGGGCGATGTCGAGTTTTTCGAAACCAGGATCCGTCCCGTCCTCGTTGAACACTGCTACGAGTGCCATTCGACGCGAGCGGGAAAGTCGGAGGGAGGACTGTTACTCGACAGCCGACGCGCTTTGAGAGCTGGAGGAGAGAGCGGCCCGGCCCTCGTGCCGGGCACCACGGCCGGAAGCCGACTGCTCCGCGCGTTGCGTTACGACGACGTTGATCTGCAGATGCCGCCCGAGGGGAGGTTGCCGGACTCGGTCATCGCTGACTTCGAAGCCTGGATCCAAGCCGGCGCCACCGATCCACGTGAAGACGCTGCTCCACACGGCGAGGCCGCCAGCGATGCTTGGCCGGCGGAATTCCTCAAGCGGAAAGCGCATTGGAGCCTGCAGCCGGTCCACCCTGTCGAGCCTCCTCACGCCACGGGGCCCGATGGGTCCGCCAATCCCATCGACCGCTTCATTGCCGCCAAGCACCAGGAACTGGGTCTGACACGATCGGTCGCTGCGGACAAGACCACCCTGCTCCGCCGGGTCTCCTACGCCCTGACCGGGTTGCCGCCGTCTGCGACAGACATCGAGGCCTTCCTGGGAGACGCGTCGCCTGACGCCTACGAGCGGGTGATCGACCGACTGCTGGCCTCGCCGCGCTTCGGCGAGCGGTTCGCGACGCACTGGCTCGACCTGGTGCGATATGCGGACACGCATGGCAGCGAGGGCGATCCCGAGATTCCGTCGGCGTGGCGCTATCGAGACTTCGTTATCCGCGCGTTCGACGCCGATGTGCCCTTCGATCGCTTCGTTCGCGAGCAGATCGCGGGCGACCTGCTCGCGGAATCCCGCGTCGACCTCGCCACCGGCATTAATGAGTCGGCCATCGGACCGGCGCAGTTTCGTTTCGTCGAGCACGGCTTCCAGCCGGTCGATTCCCTCGACGAGCGCGCGAAGACGATCGACAACCAGATCGACGTCCTTTCGAAAGCGTTCCAAGGCCTGACGATCGCCTGCGCCCGTTGCCACGACCACAAGTTCGACGCCATCAGTCAACGTGATTACTACGCGCTGTACGGCATTCTCGCGAGCAGTCGCCCGGCTCAAGTGACGGTGGACGAGCCCGCCATCCTCCACACAGGCGTTGCTGAACTCACCTCGCTTAAGGCGCGCATCAAGTCGGCCCTCGCAGAGGCCTGGCTCGAGTCTGCCCGCGACCTGCCCGATCGGCTGATCCGTTCGAACTCCCTTCCCAAGTCAACGCCGGCCGAACAGCGGCTGGCTGAGCTCGATCGGCTCGCGCTGGCAGCAGTCGATCACGAGCGAGCTGTCGCCGCCTCGCTCGGCTTCGTGCCTCGTCCGGTGGCCGCATGGTCGTTCGACACCGACGGCCAAGACGCCGTGGGAGATCTGGACGCCGAACTCGTCGGCGGGGCCGTCATCGAGGAAGGTCGGCTCAAGCTCGCGGGCGACGGCGCGTTCGCGAGAACCCCGCCTCTGCGCCGGGCGATTCGCGAAAAAACGCTCGAAGCCTGGGTCGCACTGGACAGCACCGATCAGCGAGGCAGCGGAGTCATTTCACTGCAAAGCAACGCGGGTGATGTGTTCGATTCGATCGTATTCGGCGAACTTCAGCCGGGCCGCTGGGCTGCCGGTAGCGATTTTTTGCGACGCAGCCGCAACTTGAACGGTCCGGTGGAAGCCGCCACACCTTCTCTCATTCATCTCGTCGCGGTGCATGCCGCTGACGGAAGCATTCAGCTGTTTCGGAACGGCGACGCGTACGGATCACGTTACACACCCGACGGCGACGGCCTCGGCCCGTTGATTTATGAAGCCGGGGCGTCGCATGTGGTGCTCGGCATGCGTCATGCGGCGCAGGGACCGCTCGCCGGTGAAATCGAGGAAGCCCGTCTCTATGACATCGCCCTCACCGAGCAGCAGGTGCGAAATTCGTTTCGTCGCGGCCCCGGTACGGCTGCGGAGGCCCAACTGACAGCGGCGCTTCCCGCCGAGTTTCGCGACGAGCGAACCCGGCTGAGAGCGGTCGTCGCCGAGCTTCGAAGCGAACGGGCGGCGACCGCCGCTCGACCCTCGGTTGATCCCTGGGCCAAAGCGATCAGCGAGGCGCAGCGGGATCGAACCAGCCCGCTCTCTCCCTGGGTGCGGTTACACGGCCTCGCCCCCTCGGCGATCGCAGACGAGTGGCGATCGGAAGCAGAGCATTGGAACCGTGAGATCGCAGGTCGCAAGGCGTTCAACCGCGAGCGGTTCTCTCTCCTGTGGGATCTCAACGACGATGAAGTTCTGTCGAGTTGGAATCGGCAGGGTGTCGGCGTCAGTCGATCCGCTGCGCCGTCGGGCGAGTTCGCCATCGCGACGAAGGGCGAGAACGTCGTCGCGGGCCTCTATCCGAGCGGCGTCTTCACCCACCTGCTCTCTCAAAAACAAAACGGTCTGTTGACGTCGCCTCGCTTCGTCTTGCCCAAGTCGCTCGCGATTCGCATGACGGGTGATCACGGCGGCGGGGTCCGCGTCATCGTCGACGGCTATCCGTTAGGGACGAACGACACCTATCCGCAACGCCGCCCCGCGGGCGGGCCCATGGAGTGGGTGCGTCTCGACACGAGCTACAGGGCCGGTTCGGAGGCGTATCTCGAGTTCGCCACGTTCGAGGATTTGCCGCGCCCCGCACCCGCGAAAGGCGGCAAGCCCCCCCGGGACGGCCGTTCCTATTTCGGCGTCTCGACGGTGGTCGCGCCCGACCAGGACGGCGTCGCTCCGGAAGACGTTCCTCAGGACGAAGTCGTCCCCGTGCTGCCGCTGCTGACGGGCAACGCACCGGGTTCCGCCGACGAGCTTGCCGCTCGATACGCGGACGTCATGCGTTCGACGATCACCGCCTGGCGTGACGGACGGCTCACCGACGCCGAAGCGACCTGGCTCGACTTTTTCATCCGCAATCGTCTGCTGCCAAACACCCTCGATGCGTTGCCGAACATCGCGCCACTCGTTGCTGAGTACCGACGCCTTGAAGAAGAGCTTTCAATTCCGCGCCGCGCGCCGGGCGTCGTCGAAGCGCAGGGCGTCGACTCTCCGTTGTTCATCCGCGGCAATCCGCACAATGCCGGGAGCGACGTTCCGCGGGGTTACCCGACCGTGCTCGGCGGACGCGCGTACGAGACCTCTGGCTCCGGCCGTCTTGAACTCGCTGATGACATCGCTTCGCCTCAGAACCCGCTCACGTCGCGTGTCGCGGTCAATCGACTCTGGCACTGGCTGTTCGGACGCGGGATCGCCCCCACCACCGACAACTTCGGCAGACTCGGCGAACCCCCGAGCCACCCCCAACTGCTCGATTACCTCGCGAGCCGCTTCGTCGAAGACGGCTGGTCCGTCAAGCAACTGGTACGGCTCATCGTGACCTCTCAAACCTATCGCATGAGCAGCACCTCAAGCGACTCTTCGAGTGCGCTCGATCCAGCGAACATCTGGCTGTCACGGTTCCCGGTCCGCCGGCTTGAGGCCGAAGCGATCCGCGACGGCATGCTCGCGATGGCCGACGAACTCGATTCGACGCGATTCGGTGTCGGCGTCGCCGACCCTCCCTTCGATGGGCAACGCAGGAGCGTCTATCTTTCCGTGCGACGGACGGCTCCCCATGCGCTGCTCGAGGTGTTTGACAAGCCCTCACCGATGAGCACGCGCGGCCGTCGCGACGTGACGACGCTGCCGGCGCAATCGCTCGCTCTGCTGAACTCGACCTTCACCTCGGGACTGGCGATGCGGTGGGGGCGGCAACTGGCGGCGAGTTCCGCTTCTCCCGACCAGCGCGTCGAACGCGTATTCGTGGCGGCTTTGGGCCGCCCGCCGAGTCCGCCGGAACTGCGGCGCTCGCTCAACTACGTAAATGCCGCCTTAGCGGATTATGACCTGACGGATGACGCGGAGTCCCGCGATCCACGCCCTTGGCAGGATCTCGTTCAAAGCATCTTCTGTCTGAAAGAGACGATCTACGTTCGGTGAACGCCGCCGCCGTTCAGATGAAGTTCCGCATGCTCACCCGCCGCGAAATGCTCGCTCGCACGTCCACCGGCTTCGGCACGGTCGCGCTCGCGGGGCTGATGTCCGACGGGTGTTTCGGGGCGACGCCCCCGGCAGATGCGCCCGTCGCGGAACGGTCGCACTTCCCTGCCAAAGCCAAGAGCGTGATTTTCGCGTTCATGTCCGGCGGCGTTTCTCACGTCGATTCGTTCGACCCCAAGACGGAGCTTTCGCGACGCCACGGCGAGCCGATGCCGGTGCCCGTGAAGCCCACGATGTTCAACAACAACGGGAACATCATGAGGAGCCCGTTCGGCTTCGCGCCCGGCGGAGAGAGCGGGCTGCCTGTCAGCGACATGTTTCCGCACCTGCGCGCCCGCGCCGATGACCTCGCCGTGGTGCGTTCGATGACCACCGGCGTGAGCGAACACGCACAGGCGAATTACTTCCTGCACAGCACCCAACCCTTCAGCGGGTTCCCGAGCGCGGGTGCCTGGACAACGTACGGACTCGGGTCGGACAGCCGCGAACTCCCGGGCTTCATCGTATTGAACGGCGGAAACGTGCCGCATGGCGGGGTCGGACTCTACGGCAGCGGTTTCCTGCCGGCGTCTTATCAGGGCTCGCTCCTCAATCCCGACGCCCCCGAACCTCTCAGTCACATCCGACCTCGCGAGCCCGATGCTCGCCAGCGGCGTAGGCTGGAGTTCATGAAGGCTTTCGACGCCGATTACATCGCGGCGACGGAACACGATCCCGGGGTCGAAGCGGCCGTGCGAAATTACGAGCTTGCTTACCGTATGCAGACGGCGGTTCCCGAACTTTGTGATCTCTCTCACGAGACACAGGAGACGCGAACGCTCTACGGCCTGGACGATCCGGATAGCCAGAGATCGGCGTACGCGAAACAGTGCCTATTAGCGAGGCGACTCGTCGAACGCGGCGTGAGGTTCATCGAGCTGAGCTGTTTGACGTACAACATCGGTGCCGGCAACGGCGGGAACCCCTGGGATCAGCATGGTGAACTCAAGAAGGGGCACGCGGCGATGGCGGCACAAGTCGACCGGCCTCTGGCCGCGCTGATCACCGATCTCAAGCGCCGCGGGTTACTCGAGAGCACGCTCATCGTGTGGGCAGGCGAGTTCGGTCGCACGCCTTTCTCGCAGGGCAGCGACGGTCGCGACCACAATCCCTACGGATTCAGCGTGTGGCTCGCTGGCGGCGGCATTCGCGGCGGCATCACCTACGGCGCCACCGACGAGCTCGGGTATCGTGCCGTCGAGCAGCCCTGCACGATCTATGACCTCTGGGCGACGGTGCTTCACCAACTCGGCATCGATCACGAGCGACTGACCTACCGGTATGGCGGTCGTGATTTCCGCCTCACCGACGTGCATGGCCACATTCTCTCACCACTCGTTGCCTAGAGCATTTTGACGTTTGGCGTGGCCGGTATCCGCTCGAATCGCTCCGGCAACGAGACCTTCGCTGACCTGTCATTCGGCCGTCGCAACCGGCGTTTCGTCCCCGAGGCTCGCGAGCAGCGCCTCCAACTCCCGACGTCGCGGCAGAAGCTCGGAATGAACGGCGTTCTGGTTCAGCCAATACACCGCAGCGAGCACGACCGCGACAAAGGCGACCAACATCGCGAACACGAGAGCCGTCCACCAGCCGGCCGCCTCGTCCTGCAGGGTGATCTGGAGAAGGCCGTGCTCGACAGCAGGAACGGCAGCAGGTCCCACCAGAACACGTTCCGAAGCAGCCGGATCTGTTGCTCGTGCTCCGCCAGCGAGCGCTCGACCGCCTCGCGAAGGGACTCGCCCGGCTCGGGCGGCCGCCGTCGATGACGTATCTGGTACGCCGTCATGTATCCGGCGCACCACAGCAGCACTGGCACCGTCAGGTACCACGTCCACGGCATTGAGAGCAGCACCCCGAGGAACAACCACAGCGGCACCATCGCCAGGCTGAGGCCCACCTCCCGAACGTCCCGCCAAAAGATCGTCGCGGCGAAACGTCGTTGGTTGCGCCGCAACTCGTTGAGCAGCAGCTCCGGATCGACCGTCATCCGGGTTTGCGGCGACTGCGTCCGCCAGGCCTGCTTGAAGTCGTCAAGATTCACGGGGCTCCTCGTCCATCAACTCGCCGATCGCCTTCTTCGCCCGGTTCAACTTCACGCCCACGTTGCTTTCGGAGATGACCAGCACCTCGGCCATCTGCCGGTAACTCATGTCATCTAGTGTAGTGTCCCCGAAATAGCGTTACTTTTTTTGGTGGCCGGCGTTTGTGTCTTCCAGGGAGGAACGAACGCATGCGAACGGCTCCGGTGATCGATGTGACGGACGACGAGCGTACGACGCTGCGGCGCTTCGCGCGGGGGCGTTCGACGCCCGCGCGATTGGTGCTCAGGGCGAAGATCGTGCTTCGGGCGGCCGAGGGGATGAGGAACAAGGACATCGCCCTGTAACTGGGCACCTCGCGGAAGACGGTCGGATTGTGGCGGGAACGCTTCGCCGACGGCCGGATCGAGGCCATCGAAACCGACGCGCCGCGACCCGGCCGCACGCCGTCGATCCCCGCCCGGACCGTCGAGCTGATCCTGCACAAGACGACGCGGGCGAAGCCGGCCCACGCGACCCACTGGTCGACGCGGACGCTGGCCCGTGACGTCGGCGTCTCGCGCTCGACGATCCACCGCGTCTGGCGGGCTCACGGGCTCAAGCCGCACCTCGTCAAGACGTTCAAAGCCTCGAACGACCCGCGGTTCGTCGAGAAGGTCCGCGATGTGGTGGGGCTGTACCTCAGTCCGCCCGAGCGTGCCTTGGTGCTGTCGTGCGACGAGAAGAGCCGGATCCAGGCGCTCGACCGCACCCAGAAGAGTCTGCCGCTATGTCCGGGACGGCTGGGAACGA
>JACCRE010000363.1 GCA_013813775.1 Planctomycetaceae bacterium | reverse complement strand
GATTCTTGTTTTGTATGGAAATGCGAATCCGAGGGGTGGCACGCTCAGACCGAAGGGCTGGGCGTGGCGAGTTCAGAGGGATCGTCGCGCGTCGCTTGGCCACGCCCTTCCTTCGTCAGGGCGTGCCCCTCGACCGTCAGAGCAAATGTTTGGGAATGCGTTTTTCGGGAGGCGGGGGAGCGGGGGACGAAATGAGGGGGTGAGGGGGAGACTCGCCGATGGCTCCCGGGGGCTGACCTCCGAGGCTCCGACTTCTGTCGAACCTTCCCCCCGATCGCTTTCCATACGCCCTCTGATTGCTCCGCATCAGGTATACTCGAAGGCGCGCTGCGATCGCCAGCCGGCCTGATTCCTTTCGCGGAGTGCCGTCGTGGACGACCTCAAGAAGCTTCAAAAGCGTCGCATCATACGTGACAAGGCTTTCGGGCCTGTTCCCGCTTGGTGGTTCGCGCCATGGCATCGCGCATGTTCCCTGATGCTATACATCGGTGGCACAGTCGGTTTGGCCGCGTGGTTCGACACAGGACCGCTCGCTCTGCTGGCCCGGTTCTTTCCTGTCGTCGTGCAGGTCGTCAGCGCGTGGTTGATGCTTCTTGCCGCGATCTTTGGGTTGGTCACATACGGCGTGGTCATGCTCTACCAACGGCGAATCACAAAACTCGCCCGTCGCGTCCGCGCCGCCTCATAGCGTTCCGTCGAAGCGACGATTTCGCGGGCGCATACGCTAGAGTTTCCAGAGGCATCTCCTGCCGGTCATCGAATCGCTCGAACCAAGGGCTTCGCCTTGCCTCAAGCCTTCCAGCTCAACGCCGCCCGGGTCACGACCCGTGAGTTTTTGTTTGAGAACCCCCGGCTGCTGTTGCCGATCATCTGGCTGATCAAGCTGCTGCGGCTTCGTGTTCCCGGTTCGACCGACGATCCCGCGATCGATTCGCCGGAGTCGTTCGTCGTCGAGGAAACGGATCTGCCGGACGACGTGCGGGCCGCCTTCGCCCCCGATCTCGCCGAACTGCGCCGGCGCGGCTTCGACATCGCCGTCTTCCATCACATCCCGCTGCCGCACGTCGTCACGACGATCGATCGCGCGACCGTCACCGATGGATCGGGAACGGTCGCCCGCCTGCAACGCCGCTTCTGGGCCGCGCAGAACAAAACTCGCGACACCCGGCAGTTCGAGACCGAGTTCACCCACGGCCGGCGCATCATCACGTTCGCCGGCACGCGCGACATGCTCACGCCGGATTCGTGGGACTTCAGCCATCGGCCTCCCTGCGACATCAATGAGCTTCTGGAGCAACATCGCGAACGCGTGCGCGACGTCTTCGACGGTCAGAAGTGGATCATCCGCAGCGAACAGGATCTGGGCGAGTACGTCGAGCGGCAGCACAAAGAACTGGTCGAATTCCACGTGGCCCGCGGCGTCTTCGAGCCGGTTCCCGCATCCGTCCCCTCGGACACTGCGTCGTCGCCGGTGCCGCGCGACGTTCCACCGGAGGATGCCGCTGTTCTCGAGGAACTCAGCCGCCTCGGGCAGAACAAGGTCGGCTTCGCGTCGATGGGCTGGGGTCTGGCCATCTCGCTCGTGGCCTTCGCCGCGGTCTTCGTCGCCCGCCAGGACATCCGCATGCTCTGGATGCTGATCCCGATCCTCATCGTCCACGAGTCGGGCCATTGGGCGGCGATGAACGCCTTCGGTTACAAGAACATGCGGATGTTCTTCATCCCGTTCTTCGGCGCGGCGGTCTCCGGCAGGAATTTGAACGTCTCCGGCTGGAAGAAGGCGGCGGTCGCGCTGATGGGCCCCGTTCCCAGCATCCTGCTGTCGATTCTGATCGCCGTCATCGGCGTGCGTTTCGACATCAAGTGGCTCGTCGAGCTGTCGTTGCTGTCGCTGGTCATCAACCTGTTCAATCTCGTGCCCATCCTGCCGCTCGACGGAGGGCAGACGATGCAGGCGGTCGTCTTCTCGCGCAGCCGCTTCCTCGACGTGCTCGCCCGGCTCGTGGCGGTGCTGGCGTTCTTCACCCTCGCGGCCGCCCTGGGCGAATGGATCCTGCTGGGACTGGCGATCTTCATGGCGATCGGCATTCCGCTGTCGTATCGGCTCGCGAAACTGACGGAAGACCTCCGCGACGAGCCGCATCTCCAGCGACGCTCGCCCGACGGTACGACCGTGCCGACCGAGACCGCGCTGGAGATCATGCGCCGCTTGCGGGCAGGCAGCAAAGTGGCGCTCGCGCCGAGGATTCTCGCGCAGCAGACGATGAGCGTCTTCGAGAATCTCAACGCACGGCCGCCCGGCGCGCTGGCGTCGATCGCGCTGCTGGGCGTGTACGGCGGCAGCATCCTGATCGGCATCGTAGGCATCGGCGTCGTCGCCCTCGCCCAGGCGGGTCACCTCGACCGGCTGATCGGCAACGGCGGCTTCGCGGGACTGGGCGGTGCACATACTCCGCTTGCGTGTGATGCCGTAACGCATGCACCCGCAGACGCCGCCGAGCCGCCGGGTGAGCGCACCCTGTTGATCCATGCGTCCGACCGCGACTCGGCACTCGCCGACTTCAACGAGTTACGTGAGCGGTTCAGGGGGTCGGAAGTGGTGCTGTTCGGTCAAACGCTCTCCTGGACACCGGCGAAGGCGGATGACGGGAAGATCGATCCCGTGTTCGCCGAGTTCGAAGAGCGTGGGCGGCGGGTGCAAGTCGTCAAGGGCACGGAAATGATCTCGCTCGCCTTGCAAGCCACCGCCCCGGCGAAGCAGGCGACGTTCATCGAAGAGGAACTCGCGGCATTCACGGCGATACCCGCTTGGCTGCGGCCGTTGCCGCCCTGGTCGCCGGAGTGGATCGACGCGCCGGAACAGCCGCGCTGGCGCACGATGAGAAAGTTGCTGCAAGAGGTGATGAACGTTCCTGCCGATGTCGCGGACGACGACTCGCCGCTTTGGAAGCAACGCGCCGCGGCTGCCCGACGCCGCGACGACAAGCGTGTGGCCGAGATCGATGCCGAGATGGCGCGAAATCGAGCCGGGGCGATCGAAGCGGCAGCCGAGAAACTCGAGCAACGGCACGACGATGCCGACAGCAAGAAGCTGATCGAGGCCGCGGTGCCGTATCTCCTCGAGATGTATAACGGCGAAACCGCCATCGAGGCCGACTTTGAAGAAACGGAAGACGCCGACGGCCCGGCGGGCGATACCGAAGGGAAGCGATCGCTGCTCGCCGTGCGGGAATTGCTCGGAGTGCGTCCCGGCGAAGCCGCCGTTCCGGATGGGGACTCTGAATCAGAGCCTCAGTCGTACGCGTGGGCGTCCCGCGATGGCGAGACGTTGAACTTGAACGTCTCCGCGTCGCGCCCGGGAGCCGAACTCGTGGACCTCGTCGAGTGGCTCTGCGCGAACGGCGGCACCGACTTGAAGTACGACATCTGGGGATTGACCACCGACCTCGGCTTCGAGGACTTCGACGAAGACTTTGAAGAGTGACGCGAAACGCGCGGGCGTTCGCGGCGGTCATCGTGCCTGCGACTCTGCGTCGACGGGCACCGCCTTCGGCAATGTTTTCACATCCGCCGGCATGAAGGTCATCACGGCGAGGACGGCGACCATCGCGGCTCCCGCCGAGAGCTTGCCGACGGTGCCGAACAGGCGACCGATCAAAGCGCCGGTGCTGACGGCGGTCCTTTCGGGATGCTGTTTCCCCTTCCAGATTTCGCCGAGATAGGCCCCGCCGAAGGCTCCCGCGGCGCCACCGCCCACGGCGGCGACCAGCGGACCGATGATCGGCACCGGGATGCCGATCGCCGCTCCCGTAATGCTGCCGACGGCGGCTCCCACGATCGACAGCAGCATCGCCCGGCGGCTCGCCCCGTGCTTCGCGGCTCCCGCGGCACCGGCGGCGAACTCGATCACCTCGCCCAGCACGGCGATCAGCGCCAATACGCCCACCGTGATCCAACCGAAGCCCCGCCCATACTCGGCCGGGGGTAATAAGTACGTGAACAGCGCCGCCAGCCCCACGATGAGCCAGTTGCCCGGCAGGGTGAAGACGTTCGCGAACCAGCAGCAGAGGGCGGCGAGCACGAGGGCGACGCCCCAGCCGATCTGGATCCAGGCGGGGTCGAGAGTGAAGTCAAACACATCGATCATTCTTGGCAGGGATGAGCATGAAGCCTGTTCCCCTCTCTGTGAGGAGAGGGGTCAGGGGGGAGGGAAGCAGGGTGACGTCCATCAACGCGTCCCGCCCCGGCCGAGGCCGGGGCGGCTTCGAGCATGATTATCATACATTGAGGCGAATCTCGCATCGGCTTTACATCGATTCCGCCGATGGTACGATGCCGCCGTTCCTTATCAACGCTCGATTCACCTCAACGGATCACGCACGCATGGCCGACGTCGAATACACGATCCGCCGGAAAGTCTTCACGCTCTTGGGCGCGAAGTTCCACATCTACGACGCGGCCGGCAATCTCATCGGCTTCAGCAAGCAGAAGGCCTTCAAGCTCAAAGAGGACATTCGCGTCTACCGCGACGAGTCGATGCAGCAGGAGTTCCTCACGATCCACGCCCGCAGCATCATCGACTTTTCGGCCGCCTACGACGTGCTCGATCCGAAGTCGGGAAATCGGCTGGGAGTGCTCAAGCGGGCCGGACTGGCGTCGATGTTCCGCGACAAGTGGATGGTCTTCGACGCCGACGAAAACCAGGTCGGCACGATCGACGAAGACAGCGCATTTCTGGCGATCGTGCGGCGTTTGCACGACATGGCCGCCTCGCTGATCCCGCAGGGCTTCTCGCTGAAAGACACGAACGGCACCGTCTACGCCGAGTACCGCACGCACATGAATCCGTTCGTGCACAAGCTCTCGGTGCGCGTGCTCGACAACTGCCCGCTCGATCAAGCCGTGCCGCTCGCCGCGGGAATCTTGCTCGCTGCGGTTGAAGGACGGCAGAAGGGGTGACGGCTCCGCACGGCTATCCGGGCATCCCGGGCGGGTACGTCGAAGAGGTGCTCGACCTTGGCGGGCGAACGGTGCGGTATCGTCGTCCCGCCGAACCGGACGCTCTGCTCGCCGTGCCGGAAGTCGTGGCGGCGTTCGATCGCGACGGCGACGCGCCGTACTGGCCGCTGCTCTGGCCTCCCGCGGTCCCGATGGCGCGCGCCGTCGCGGCGGCCGAGTGGAAAGTCGGCACGACGGTGCTGGAGGTCGGATGCGGCATCGGTCTCGCGTCACTCGCCGCCGCATCGACGTCGAAGTGGAACGTGACGGCCAGCGACCGGCAAGCGGACGCCGTCATGCTCGCCGTCGCGAACGGCGAGTTGAACGGCTTCGCCATTGAAGGACTCGTCCTCGATTGGCATCACCCGATCGAGCGCCGCTTCGATCTGATCCTGGGTTGCGAGGTCATCTACGACGATCGCTTGCATGCACCGCTGCTCGCGATGCTCGACCACATGCTCGCCGACGACGGCGACGCATGGCTCGCCGACCATGGCCGCATGCACGCCCCGTTATTCGCAGACCGGGCGAGAGACGCCGGGTTCGCGGTGTCACTGATGGAAGAGGACGGTAAGCCGCTGAGCGACTTCCGCACGGCGGCGTACCAGCTACTGAAGCTTCGCAGGGAATGATTCGATTCTCGGAGCCGCGACCGTGAGGGCGCGTTTCCCCGTCGCCCTCAAAC
>JACCRE010000357.1 GCA_013813775.1 Planctomycetaceae bacterium | reverse complement strand
GAGTAGACCATCTCCGCCTGGGAATCCCCGGCCGTGAACAGGATGCGAAAGATGCCGGTGTTCTGGTCGAACAGTGGCAGGCGCACTCGCGTGTTCTTGCCCGCAAGGTCCACGACCTTGCTCCCCTGATCGACCTGATTGCCCCAGTAATTCTCGACCTTGTACTCAACGGTCGCCTGCGATTCCCGGTCCGACTCCCTGCACAGCAGCACATCGATCGTCGCGGGCTCTTCCCCGGTGTAATAGATATGCCCGGGCTTTGTAGAGAGATAGCCGACCTCGATCGAGTGGCTCGGCTGATAGTCGGTCTGGTCGCCGTTCTCAAGTAGGATCGCATCGATCCAGATGTTGGTCGGTTCCTTGACCTCGCCGCGCAGCTCCGCGGTATAGAGGAAGCCGGGCATCTCCTTGGTTTCATTCGTGACGGAATAACGCTGCCACTCCTCACTCAGTTTGAACTTGTCTCGCACTTCCGTATCGTCGTAATCCTTTAAGCTGGTGTGCAGACCCCTGATCTTGGCTTCGAGGTTGACCCGTTTGTCGGCCTTGGCAGAGAAGGAGAAGGTGTATTTGCCGGGCGGCAAGGCGTACATCTTGTTGTTCAGGCCGAACGAACCGTCAGCCGTGATCTTAATGCTTCTCCGGCCGTCGGCGGCGGTCGAGTCGTCGAGATTCTCCGAGTCGATCACCTTCGCACCGGAGACTTCAAACGCCGGCCCCCAAGGGTACAGGCCGGTTTCAAAGCTGCCGTTCTCGAAGTAGTTGCCCTCGCGCGCCGTCGGGGGCGCCTGGGGCATCAGCGAGATGATCTCGCCCCCCTCGAAGGGAATCTTGGTCGGCTCGGTGCTGAGAAAGACCCCCTGGACGACGTAAGGCTGCGTCTGCTCCTTGCCCGTGTCGGCCACGATCGTGCTGGGGAAGTAGCGCAAGACGATCTTGTCCACGCGCTCGTTGGGTTCGAAGCGGGCGATGGGCGTCCAGTCGTAGCGCGGCGTTTCCAGCTTCCGGGTGATGTCGCCCAGGGTCGCCTCCATCGTGCCGACGTACCAGTTCTTGACGGACAGGAAGTAGACCGTGCCCAGGGGGAGCGGCTCTTCGAGCGGGATGACGTACTCGACCGGCTTGGGAAGTGGGCCGGTGCCCGAATATGTAAGTTCCAGCTTTGCACCGGGGATCAGCCGCCAGCTTTTCGCCGGGTCGCCCTTGTGGCGTTTGTCCCCGAACTGCCACATTTCCTCGCCTGTCCACAGCCGCGTAAGCGACTGCCGCTTCGGCGCCGCAGCAATGGCATTGGCGGGGTCCGGGGCTTGCTGGGCCAAAGCGGTGGTTGCCGCGGCGAGGGTGGCTATCAAAACCGAGGTGGTGAAGCGAATCATGCTGGAATTTTCTTTCATGATGACGTCCCTCGCCGCCGGAACCTGTGATTCTCTCAATCGAACGGATTGAGAATAATCTGCGGCATGAGCTTGTCAATTTCAATGAGAACAGCAAGATGCGTCGATTTCAGCGCGCGAATTGACCGAGCGACTCTTGCGCGGCAATGTCGTGCGTTTTGAAATTGCTGGAACAGGTCTGGCTGGGTGGCATGCCTTTGGCCGAATGGCCATAGGCATGTTTCGAACCTGCAACATGCTTACGCCTAAAGCGAAAAGACGCCACCCCTCAGGCGCGGAATCCGCGGGTAGAGTCCGGTATCGTGGCGACCTCGCTTACCGGAGACGCCAAGATGCCTTGTCCATTCCGCTGCGTTCTGTCCGCCGTCACGTATTTCGCTTTCACGGCCGCTCTTCCGGCCGCCGAATTCGACCTCAACGGCAAGCATTTCACGCTTGCCGACGGGCTGACGATCGAACTCGCGGCCGCGGCGCCGCTCACCGAGCGACCGATCTGCGTCGATTTCGACGATCGGGGGCGGCTGTATGTCGCGGAGTCTTCCGGCACGAACGATAACGTGCAGAAGCAGCTTGCCGATAAGCCCCATTCAATCTTGCGGCTCGAAGATAGCGACGGCGATGGGACGTTCGATCGCAAAACGGTCTTCGCCGAAGGCATGATGTTTCCCGAAGGCTGCGAGTGGCACGACGGCTCGCTGTATGTCGGTGCCCCGCCGCAGATCTGGAAGCTGACCGATCTTGACGACGACGGCGTCTCCGACCGACGCGAAATCTGGTTCGACGGCCAGACGCTCACCGGCTGCGCGAACGACCTGCACGGCCCCTACGCGGGACCGGACGGTTTGCTCTACTGGTGCAAGGGCGCATTCGCCGAACAGATCCACGAACGCCCCGATGGCGCCCCGTTCGTGACGCGGGCTTCGCACATCTTTCGTCACGACCCACGCGGTCGATTCGTCGAGCCGATCCTGACCGGCGGCATGGATAATCCCGTCGAAGTCGCCTGGACGCGCGACGGCGAGCCGATCCTGACCTGCACGTTTCTGCAACATCCCGCGAACGGTCAGCGGGACGGCCTGATCCATGCCGTCCACGGCGGCGTGTGGGGTAAGGATCACGGCGTTCTCGACGGACATGCGAGAACGGGCGATCTGATGCCGCCGCTCGCTCACCTGGGAGCCGCCGCGCCCTGCGGGCTATTGAGGGTTGAGGGTTTAGAGTTGAGGGTTGGGAGTTCTTCGAGAGACGCGGAACCGGCCATATCTCTCAACTCTCCACACTCAACCCTCAACTCCCCCGACGTGCTGCTCGCCTGCTCGTTCAACATGCACAAGGTGACTCGGCACGTCTTGCAGCCCGCGGGTGCGACTTACACGACGCAGGACGATGATCTGGTCGTCTGCGACGACGGTGATTTTCATCCGACCGATATCATCGAAGACGCCGACGGCAGCTTGCTGCTCATCGACACGGGCGGCTGGTACAAGCTCTGCTGCCCGACGTCACAGCTTCACAAGCCCGATGTCGCCGGCGCGATTTACCGGATTCGCCGAACGGGGGAAAGTCGTCGCCCCGATCCTCGCGGATCGAAATTATCTTGGGATGCCTCGATCGACGAGCTCGCCGGCCGCCTGCAGGACAGCCGGTTCGAAGTCCGGCGCCGCGCCATTGCGGAACTCGCGAAGCGATCCGACGCGGTGCCGGCGATGAGCCGCGTACTCGATCATAGCGACGCGTCCGTCGCGCGCCGGGCCGCGCTGTGGGTTCTGGGGCAGATCGACCAAGACGATGCGCGACGTGCGATTCGCGACCATCTCGCCGACGGTGATCCGATCGCGAGTCGCATTGCGATCCGCTCGGCGGGCCTGTGGCGGGACTCCGAAGCGGCAAAAGCGATCCGACCGCTGCTTCACTCGGAAGATGCGCACACGGCGCGTGTCGCGGCGGAAGCTCTCGGGCGAATCGGGGATCGGGGTGCCGTACCTCATCTGCTCACGACCGCAGGCCGCGCCGACAAGGATCGCTTCCTGCATCACGCCGTCACTTATGCACTGATCCAGATCGCCGACGCGAAGCAGACGCGAGCCGGGCTCGCCGCGAACTCAAGTGGCACGATCCGGGCGGCGATGCTGGCACTCGACGCGATCGATGAAGGCCATCTCGCCGCCGAGGAGGTCATCGCACGTCTGGATGAGCCGGCGGTGCGCGATACCGCGATGTTCATTCTCGAACGTCATCCAGACTGGGACAAGGCCGTTGCCGCCGCGCTCGCCTCGGGTCTAGTGCGTACCACCCCGGTCTCTAGCGCGATCTAGGCGAGATGGGTAACCTTCCGTTGTTCATCAAAAACGGAGGGGGAAGGGATGCAGTCGTATTCCTCGGAGATGCGG
>JACCRE010000353.1 GCA_013813775.1 Planctomycetaceae bacterium | reverse complement strand
AGGTGATCCACGTCGAATCGCTCCAAACATCCTGTTCTTGCACGCAAGTTGAGCCGGATCAATTCACGGTGCCAGCCGGGGGCGAGCAACTGCTCACGCTCACGTTGGATCTCTCGTCGGCATTCGGAACCGGCAGACAGGCCGATGAAGCTTCGTTTTCGGTCGAACTGGTTCCTGTCGTGACGAACGGCCCGTCGTACCAGGGCTGGAAGGTTCACGGCTTCGTCCGACGCCCCGTCACGTTCGAGCCGCAGCAATTGCGGATCGAGACGTCGAGAGGGGGCAAGCCCGCCGAGGCCCGCGTCGCCGTGCGTTCACAAGTTCCGCTCACACAAGCCTCCGTGCATGCGCCCTCGTCACACTTTTCGGAGGTCCGCCTGATTAAGAGTGATGAGAGCCGCGGGGAATATCAACTCGCGATCCGGACGGTTGCGCGGATCGAGGTCGGAACCCATCGGGCCGAGGTTTCGATCTCGCCCGTCGAAAAAGGACGAGATGTTCAAGCACGTCTCCCAGTCGTGATCGCCGTGGTCGGTCCCGTTACTGCGGCGCCGGGCGAACTGTCGTTCGGTGCCGTGAAACGAGGGGAGCGACGTGCCGAAACGCTGCTCCTCGAAGCCCGGGATTCGGAACATCACTTCCGCATTACGGAAGTCCGCGAGACGGGCGGAACGCGTGCCTGGTCCGGCGATGGCGAGACGCTCTCGTCGAGTCATCGCGTGTTCGTTGAAACGGCCTACAAGACGGCAGGCTCGCAGGCCGGCTCGGTGGAAATCGAGACGGAAGACGCTGCCGGTGAGCGTTTCACGTTGGTGATCCCCCTGCGGGCCTATGTTCTCGATCTTCCGGCCGTCTCTACGGAACGAACGCCGGTCGTCGCCCCGAAGCCCGATTCATCTCCCCTGCCGGAACGCCGCGATGACTCGCGATAAGACCCTTCGATGGCAGACTGCCTGGGCGGTGCCGCTCCTGGCGGCGCTCTGCTACGCCGCCGGCGTCAAGGCGGCCGAGCCGGACGTGGCCCGCATCCGCAAGGATTGGCAGGAACGATTCACGGCGACGAAAGACTTCGTCTACAAGACCGAAGGCAGGATGATCAGCCCCAAGGGGACGATGATCATTGCAGGCGACGAAACGGCGCCGGAATCGATTCGGGAAACGGGTTATCCGTTGAAGGATATCACCCGGCCTTACGGACCCAATTTGTATGTCGATCTGCAGGCGGATCTGCTGCGTGTGGAGACGCGGGAGTACGTGTTCAACGTAGAAACATTGGAATCGCGCGAGCAGCGGCTTTTCGAAGCCTACGACGGCGAAACGCTCTGGACCGGCCGAGCGGATGGCGACGGAGGAATCGCCCTTCAACCCGCCAGTCGCGCGGAATGGTTCTTCGTGCCCTCCGATCTGCCCTTTTTTTTCGCGCACGGGATCTTTCCGCTGAAGTCTTTGAACTATCAGAATCTCGCGGAGCAGACGGCCGAGAGCCTGACGATCACGAGCGAGGGCACCTCAATCGTCAGCGGTAGGCCCTGCACAATCGTCCGCGTGCAGAGGAGCAACGCGAGAGACGACGTCCGACACCTGCTGTATGTCGAACCTCTGCGGCAAAGCGCCATCCTGCGGTACGAGAAGCACTACAACTTCAAGCCGTTGTTTCGCAAGCCGGGAATCGATTACCCGACCGGGACGGTTCTCGGGATGTCGATGGATGTCGAGTACCAGGAGGTTGACGACCTGTGGGTTCCGGAGCGGTTGATCAAAAACGTTTACAACGTGATGAATGCGAGGATCGTTAACGGTCAAGTTCAGGCCGACCTTACGGAGACGATCGAACTTGAAGTGACGGAGGTCGCGGTCAACCAGGGCATTGACCGATCGCTCTTCGCCCAGCCGCTTTCGCCGGGGATGATCGTCCGCGATGACCGCGACGACGGCAAGAAGTACAAGGTCGCCGACGATAAACGGACCTTAGTCCCGCTGCCGCGATCCGGCGGCGGGGAGCGAACGACTTCGCTGCCGTACTGGCTCGCGATCGGAGGCGTCGGCTGTTTATTGCTCTATGCGGGAATTGTGTTGTTCAGGCGCTCGGTTTGACGCTGAGTCTCGGTCGGCATGTTGCCGCCGGGATGCAGCGAGTTCACGTCACAGGGAATAGGAGTAGGACAATGGCGCGGTTAATTCTCTTCGTTGCGTCTTTACTGCTGATGTCGGTCGGCAGTTCAATTTGTGTTGCTGCCTGCACGAAAGGGTGTGTGGAACTGACTGGAAGCGGCCATGCCGTCTGGAAGTGTGTTCCCTCATGTGATCACTTTCCGATATGCCGTCGCTACGCCGAAGTACAGGCCCTCACGAATACGAAGGCCGAGCCAATCACAGGAGGAACTCAATCGAACTGTAAGATCGCGAAGAAGATGCAGTATCGACAAGGGTGTGAGACCTGTGATTTGCAATGCGCGTTTGCGCTGGTCGCCACTGAAAGCGAGATCGTAAAGGCAGCGGCGTCCGATTGTGACAATGAGCACACCTTCGAGGACAATCGTTACGTCTGCAAACAACCGAAGTCACCCGAGCCGCATTGCGAGAATGGCGTTTTCCCACCCGATCACGATGTGTAATGACTCCGGCTGGGAATACTCAATTGCACGGCCCACTTGCCAGACTGCGAATCACTGTCGCGGCTCTCGCCCTTTTAGCGGCGGTCCACGTTGGGCTGGTCGTGCATGAGGCGTGGGTGAAGTCGCCCACGCTCGACGAGGTGGCGCATCTGGCGGCGGGGTTGAGCCACGTGGAGTTCGGTACCTTCGATCTCTATCGGGTCAACCCGCCCCTGGCCCGGCTGCCGGCGGGCATCGCCCTCAAGCTCGTCGGCGTGCGGATGGAATGGTCCGATTACACGATCGCGGCCGTCGATCGGAACGAGTTCGCAGCCGGCCGCGTGCTCGCCGAGCTGAACGCCGACCGTTATCGCGAGCTCGCGTTTGTCGCCCGGCTGGCCTGCCTGCCATGGACGTTGCTGGGTATGGGCCTGTGCTATGTGTGGGGTTGTGATCTGTACGGAGCGGCCGGCGGCCTGTTCGCCGCGGCCCTGTGGGCCTTCTGCCCCGAGACGATCGCCCACGGCTCGATGGTCACGCCCGACGTCGCCGGCGCCGCGCTCGGACTGCTCGCGGGATACGCCTTCCACCGCTGGCTGCGCGATCCCGGTTGGGGGCGGGCGCTGACCGCGGGGATCTCCCTCGGTTTCGCGCTGCTTGCAAAGTTCACTTGGGTGATCCTGCCGGTGTTGTGGCCTGCCTTAGCCTTGGCGTGGTTTTGGCACGAGCGCAGCACCTTCCGCGCGGCAGCGTTGCGAATCGCGCAATTGGCGACGATGTCGTTGACGGGCCTCGTCGTGCTGCATGCTGGGTACGGTTACGAAGACGGGTTTCGGCCACTCGGCGAGTTCGACTTCCGGTCCGAAGCGCTGGGCGGGGAGTCGGCACGCGGTTACGGCCGGACCGGCAACCGCTTCCGAGGCACGGCGTTCGAAAACCTTCCCGTTCCTTTGCCTCGCAATGTGTTGGAAGGGATCGATGTCCAGAAGGACGACTTCGAGCGCGGTCTTCCGTCCTATTTGACCGGGCACTGGCAAGATCACGGCTGGTGGCACTACTACCTCTATGCGACCGTGGTGAAGCTGCCGATCGGACTGTGGGTGTTGGGCGCTCTCGCCGTCTTCCGTGGTCGATTCCGACGAGACGAGTGGATCGTCGCGGCCCCTGCCGTGGCGGTGTTCTGTCTCGTCAGTTCGCAGACCGGCTTCAACCATCATTTCCGCTACGTACTGCCGGCCCTGCCGTTCGCGTTCGTGCTGATCGGCAGGCTCGCGGGTGGTCCGGTGGCGGTCTTGCAACGAAGGACGCGTTGGATCGTCGCGGCGGCGTTCGGCTGGATGGCCGCGGCCAGTCTTTGGATTCATCCTCATCACCTATCGTACTTCAACGAGCTCGCCGGCGGCCCGCGAAACGGCCACATCCATCTGGTCGACAGCAACATCGACTGGGGACAGGATCTCTGGCTGCTCCAGGATTGGCTCGATGAGCATCGGGATGGCCGGCCGCTGGGGCTGGTCTACTTCGGCGGCTTCATTCAGCCGGCGTGGTTCGGCATCGATCACGAGTTGCCGCCGCGGCTGGTGCGGCGTGAGGGCCGGCCGCCGCAGGGCGAGGGGCCGAAGCCTGGGTTGTATGCGGTGAGCGTCAACTTCCTCCGCGGGCGGACCCAGTTCTCCGTTCCGGACGGGCACGGCGGTGAGGTTTACGTTCGAAAACCGTACTGGACGTATTTCCTCGCCCATTTCGAGCCGGTCGCCACGGCCGGGCATTCGATCTACATCTACGACCTCTCGCCGGAGGAGGTGGACGGTGTCCGCGAGCGTCTCGGGTTGCAGCCGCTCTCCGAGTGAGCGTGTGGAGCGTGCGAATGCTGACGGCACCGGCCCCGCAGGCGGGCCGCTGCTGACGGTCATCCTCCCGGTCTACAACGAGCAGCGGACGATCGACGCGATCCTGGAGCGCGTGCTGGCGGTGCCGATCACCATGCAGGTGATCGCCGTCGACGACGGCTCGACCGACGGCACCGCCGAGCGGCTGGAAGCCTGGGCCGGCCGCGGCGTGACGGTGCTGCGCCATCTGGAGAACCGCGGCAAGGGGGCGGCGATCAGGACCGGCCTCGCCCGGGCGGAGGGCCGCTACACCGTCATTCAGGATGCCGACCTGGAGTACGATCCGGCCGAGTACCCCGGCCTGCTGGCCCCGTTGCGACGGGGAGAAGCCGACGCGGTCTTCGGCTCGCGCTACCTCTCCCGGTCGAAGCCCGAGTTCCGGCTGTTCGCCTTGGGCGTCGCCCTGTTGAACGTGCTTGTGCGGCTGGTCTACGGGTTGCGACTGACGGACGAGGCGACCTGCTACAAGGTCTTCCCGACCGACGTGCTGCGGCGGATGGAATTGCGGTGTCGCGGGTTCGAGTTCTGCCCCGAGGCGACGGCGAAGGCGGCTCGAATGGGCCTCCGCGTCGTCGAGGTGCCGGCCAGCTACCGCGGCCGGACCCGCGCCGAGGGAAAGAAGATTCGCGTCCGAGACGGCATCCAAGCCGTGACGGAACTCTGGCGGTGGCGAGCGTGGTCGCCGGCGGCGGCGATTCCGACGCCGCCGGCCGTGGGCCGCCGCGGGTTCACTCTGATCGAACTGCTCGTCGTGATGGCGGTCATCACGCTGCTGATCGCGTTGCTGCTGCCGGCGGTGCAGGCCGCCCGCGAGGCGGCCCGGCGGACGCAATGCCGCAACAACCTCAAGCAACTCGCGCTCGCGGTTC
>JACCRE010000350.1 GCA_013813775.1 Planctomycetaceae bacterium | reverse complement strand
CGCGGCGCCGCGAAACCGCAAGCGTGAACAATCAACCGATCTCCCAGCCGGCGCGATACGATTCCTTCAGAATGGCATTGGCTTCCGGCAGGTTCGTGGCCTTCATCGCGGCGGCGTCCCACTCAATTCGTTTGCCGAGACGCATCGAGGCGACGCCCAGCAGCGCGAGTTCCGTCAGCTTCGCACCGTATTCGAAGTGCGAACCGGCCTTCTCGCCGCCTTTGCAGGCGTCGAGCCAGTCGCGGTAGTGGCCCTTCGAGCGAGGAATGCTCGGTTCCGGCCGTTCGAACTCGGCGTCGGGCTTGCCGAACAATCGCGGCTCGCCGCCCGCACCGGCGGCGAACAGCATGCCCTTGTCGCCGACGTAGAGCGTGCCGCGGTTCGGCAGCGTCTCGCCGGCGGGCCAATCCTTCGGTGTTTCCGGCTTGAGGCCGCCTCCGTACCAGGTGACCGTCAGCGGCGGCATGTCCCCGCGCGGGCCGAACTCGTAGAAGATCAACTCGCCGTGCGGCGTGATCTGAGAGTCGGTGTAACCCGCGACGCGGGATTCGATCGACTTCGGAGCCGACAGGTCGAGCGCCCAGAAGGCTCCGTCGAGATCGTGACAGCCGAAGTCGCCGAGCGTTCCCGCGCCGAAGTCCCAGAAGTCGCGCCACGAGACGGGATGATACGCCGAACTGTAATCGCGCATCTCGCGCGGCCCGATCCACAAGTCCCAGTTGACGCCCTTCGGCACCGGCTCGGACGGCGGAGGACCAGCGAGCGTTTTGTTCCAGCGGCTCGTGCTCGCCCAAGCATGCACCTCGCGCACCGGGCCGATCGCACCGGCTTGCAGCCACTCGACGACCTTGCGCGTGCCTTCGCTCGAATGGCCCTGATTGCCCATCTGCGTGGCCACGCCGGTTTGTTTGGCGGTTTCGGCCATCAGCCGAGCTTCCCACACGTTGTGCGTGAGCGGCTTCTCGCAATAAACGTGCTTCCCCATCTTCATCGCCGGCACCGACACGCAGGCGTGCGAATGATCGGGCGTCGAACAGAGGATCGCGTCGAGGTCTTTCTCGTTGTCGAGGAGTTCGCGGAAATCTTCATACGCCGCGCACTTGAAGCCCGGCGTCGCCTCGCCGTATTTCTTTTCGATCTCGGCGACGACCGGCACGCGGCCAGCTTCGCCTTTGTAGAAGAAGCCCGAGAGGTCGATGTGCTCGACGGGGTCGGCCACCGACGTGATGCGGCAGTCCTGCTCCTTGAACAACTCGCGCATGTTCTGAATCGCGCGACCGCCCGCGCCGATCAACGCGACGTTGATCATCTCGCTGGGAGCCACGAAGCCGGGGCCGCCCAAGACGTGCCGGGGAACGATCGTGAACGCCGCCGCGGCCGAAGCCGCTGATGCCAGAAACTGCCGTCGGTTCGGTTTCATCGTCTGCATGTCCTCGAAGGATGTGATCTGTTGAGCGTCATCGTCGAACTGCGAGATGATTGTGATGTCCCTGCCGGCGAAGTTCATTCCCTCGCGACACGTCCGCTGCGCAGCGGATTCGTCCGGCTGAACTCGACGACCGTGGCGTTCTCGATCGGCAGCCACGACCGGTACGGCGAACCGGCCTGTCCGGCGCTCGCGAAGTCGCACAGACGCACGACGGTTCCGTCTTTCGCGGGCACTTCGACGAGCAGAATCGGCTTGAGCGTGCCCTGCCAGGCCGTCGTCGCACCCGGGAAGGCCGATGCATCGACCGTCGGCACACGATCGGGATCGATGTCGTTGAAGCGCCGATCCCAGGTGAGCAACAGTGGCCCGTGATACGCCGACACCTTCCCCGCGCTCTCCTTCTCGCCGACCCAGAAGTGAGGCGACATGTCGAGCGACAGCTCGATCACGTCACCGTGCTTCCAGGTTCGATCGATTGTCGCATAGCTGCCCGCCGTGGGCGCGGGTTGTTCTCGGCCGTTCACTTTGATGGTTGTGTGAGCCGACCAGTAGGGAATGCGAAGCTTCAGCGCGAATGTCGCCTCGCGGTCAACGCCGACATCGATCGTGATGTGCCCGCTTCGAGGGTAATCGGTCGTTTGCGTGAGTGAAATCGCCTGACCGGAACGCAAAGTGATCGTCGTCTCGCCGGCTCCGTACCAGTTGAGCACGAGCCCCGCTTCATCGCGCATCACCGCCCAATCCGAGAGCATTCCGAAGCCGCGGGCGGCGTTCACGCTGCAGCAATTCAGCTCCGGCGTGCCCTCGCGAGGGCAATCATGTAGTTGACGCACCCGGCGAGTGATCGCCGGGTGCGTTGGTGTTCTGTGGTCGGCGGTGATCGGATCAGGCTGGCTTTCGCGACCGCTTCTCCCGTTCAAGTTCTTCTCGGTGTCGATCGACAGCCTCTTTCGGAGTCGTGACGACTTTCTCGGCAAGGTCGCGGAACGTCTCGAACGGCGTCTTCTCGGCCGCAACGGCTTTGTTCTCTGGCATTGTCGTAAATCCTTGTCGGCACGCTTTTTGCGCATTCTATCCGTACCGTAAGATACCCTTGGTTCTTCGCGCGCGGACTATTCGGTGATCCTACGTTCGCGGCTCGTCGTGCGAAACTGGCCGGCGGTTCACACCGGCGGTCGGTGTGGAGTCTGAGCCTTGCTCGCCCCGATACTTACCAAAGCGCCCGCTGTCTCCCGACGGGATCGCATTCAGACCGTTCAGGGGCAAGGAAGCCTCATGCCTAAGCGTCGCGCTCGTCGTTCATTGCCTACGCCCGTAGACACCGAGGTCGAAGCCTACGGGTTCATTCGTGACCAGCTTCGGGAAATGGGCTGGAACATCAAGAACCCGAGCCGTAGCGGCGAAGGCCAAGTGTGGACTCAGAACCAGTGCCTGTCGTGCGAGCCAATCAAGACAGCACTTGGGACGACTCGTCCAGAAAATATCGTCAAACTGTCCGAGTCACTTCTCTGGGTTATTGAGGCCAAGCGCGACAGAAAGGCGTTGGACAAGGCTGTCCGGGAAGCCACGGACGATTACGCCGCTCCCATTATCAGCGGCGGTGCGCTAGCCCGGATTATTCATGCAGTGGCGATTGTTCGTCAGTTGAGGGAGGTGTTGGCTGGATGATCTGGAGCGGGCGACAGACTCCCCCTCCCCAAGGTGATGTGAACGCGGCGGACGGGTCCCGGGCGGCG
>JACCRE010000344.1 GCA_013813775.1 Planctomycetaceae bacterium | reverse complement strand
CGAGCCAGACGGCGGCGTTCTCGGCGACGGCGAAGCTGCCCTTCAGAATCGCATAGTCGATGTCTTCGAGGCCGTGCGGGTCGGGAATCGCTTCGATATCGACGTTCGGCTCGCCGACGCCCGGCACAAGCGAGAGCGTTTTGCTCGCGGCGGTGTAGGTCGCGAGTTTCGCGAGTTCGGCGTTGATCGAAGTGAGATCGGGCACCGCGACGGCTTCTCCGCCGACCGAGCGCAGCGTCTCGGCGAACTTCGCGTGTAGGTCGTCGAACGTCTGCCATTCCCGATCGAGACGCGGCAGTTCGACGGGCGGGACGGGACGCGACCGAAGTCGCGCGAGCAATTCATCGCGGCTGGACATGGTGGTATTGGAACGGCTCGGCAAGGCGACGACTACCGTGAGAGAGAATCGGGGAGGGGGAGAGTGGGGAACGGGGAGAGGGGGAGTCAAGAAGCCTCACGATCCTTGATGACCCCTTGCGCTGCGAGACATCGTGTGTTTCTCGTCCGCAAGCTCGGGCTTCTCGCTCCGTCTCCCCAATCTCTCGGCTCCTCCGGTCGCTGACGCTCTCGGCTCGCTTGACTGTTCCCCGTTCGCAACGGTCGTATCGTTCAAGCCGGGTTGGCAAGTTTTGCGGGTTCGGCTACGGTGTGCAAACTTCGGAGGCCCGGGGAGTCGAGACAAGGTAGGCCGGCTTTACTGCCACCGGCCCCGCCTCCCAGTCCGCCCGTTTCGCCCCCGCCGCCGGCTCGGACGCCACCCTTGATGGTTGAGTGATGAGGATTGTGCTGGCGAGTTCCGAGGCTGTGCCGTATTCCAAAACGGGCGGCTTGGCCGACGTGACGAGCGCCCTGGCGAAATCGCTCGCCGGTTCCGGGCACAACGTCACGCTTGTCGTGCCGCATTACCCGCAGCTTCAGAGGCAGAACGGCAAGCGGCCGCTCGCTTCGACGGGCCAGCCGTTGCAGATCTGGCTCGGCGGCAAGATCGTCACCGCGAACCTGTACTGGGGCACGCTGCCGGGCAGCGACGTGACGGTGCTGTTCGTCGATCAGCCCGACTTCTTCGACCGTCCCGCCCTCTACGGGAACAAAGACGGCGACTATCAGGACAACTGCGCTCGATTCTGCTTCTTCAGCCGCGCCGTGATGGAGGCCTGCCGCACGCTCGTGCTGCGGCCCGACATCATTCACGCCAACGACTGGCAGACCGGCTTGATCCCCGCGCTGCTCGAAGCCGAATACCGCGATCAGCCGGGCTTCGAGAACACGAGCAGCGTGTTCACGATCCACAACCTCGCGTACCAGGGGCAGTTCTGGCACTGGGACTACAACCTCACGGGCCTCGACTGGAAGTACTTCAACGCCGAGCAAATGGAGCACTGGGGCGGGCTGAACCTGCTGAAGACCGGCATCAGCTTCAGCGACATGGTGACGACCGTCAGCCCGACCTACGCCTACGAGATCACCACGCCGCTGGGAGGCATGGGTCTCGACGGAATCTTGTCGCGACGCAGCGGTGATCTCGTCGGCATTCTGAACGGCATCGATCCCGACGAGTGGAATCCCGCGACCGACGAGCATCTGCCCGCAAACTACGACGCGAAGACCGTGTTCGAGATCAAGCCGCAATGCAAGGCTGCGTTGCAACAGGAGCTGAATCTCGAAGTGCGGCCCGACGTGCCGCTGTTCGGCATGGTGAGCCGCATGGCCGACCAGAAGGGCTTCGATCTCGTCGCCACGGCGGCCGAAGAGATGCTGAAGCTCGACGCCCAGTTCTGCTTCCTCGGCAGCGGCGACCCTCGGTATGAAGCCCTCGTGCGTCATCTCGCGAACACCTATCACGGCCGGGTCGCGGCGACCGTCGGCTTCGACAACGGCCTCGCTCATCGCATCGAAGCCGGCAGCGACGCCTTCCTGATGCCCAGCCGCTTCGAGCCTTGCGGACTCAATCAGATGTACTCCCTCGCTTACGGCACCGCCCCGATCGTGCGGAGTGTCGGCGGGCTGAAAGACACCGTCGTCGATGCCAGCCCGAAAAACCTGTTCCTCGGCGCCGCGACGGGCTTCCGATTCGAAGACTACGACGCCGCGGGGCTCCTCTGGGCCGTCCGCCGCGCCGCCGAAATGTACCCTAAGAAGAACCTCTGGCAACAACTCATCCGGAGCGGCATGTCGCAGGATTTTTCATGGGGGAAGAGTGCGGGACGGTATGTGGAGGTGTATGAACGCGTGAGGGGGATCGGGGGAGGCGGGGGATCGGGGGGCCGGTGAGTGGGAGCACCCTGAAAGATGGGAGATCGGGATGGCACAGATCAACTCGTTTCGCAAGTTGGAGGTCTACCAAGTCGCGTTTGAGCGCGAGATGGACATCTTTGAGCTATTGAAGTCGTTCCCTGCCGAAGAAAAGTATTCGTTGACTGACCAGATGCGCCGCTGTTCGCGGTCCGTTTGCTCGAATATCGCAGAAGGCTGGCGAAAGCGGCGTCATCCGGCCCATTTCATCAGCAAACTTATCGACGCGGAAAGCGAAGCCGAAGAAACTCGTGTCTGGCTGCAATTCGCATCGCGTTGCGGCTACCTGGAACGATAACGGGCGATTGAACTCGATCGAGCGTATGACGGCATCATCGGCCGCCTCGTGAAAATGTCACACGACAGCAACCATTGGACTCTGCCAAAGCGTTGAACATGCCTGTCCCCCGATCCCCCGCCTCTCCCGTCTCTCTGAGACCGCCCCCAGACTCGCGATCAGCGTCACCATATCCTTCCCGGACGGAACCGAACCCATGACTCCCATCCACCTCGCGATCTTCTGGCATCAGCATCAGCCTTACTACCCCGACGACGTGTCGGGGGAGACGTTGATGCCGTGGGTGCGGCTGCACGGCACGAAGGACTATTACGGCATGGCGCTGCACCTCAAGGAGGTGCCCGAGTTCCGTTGCACGATCAACCTCGTGCCGAGCCTGCTGTTGCAGATCGAGCAGTTCGTCGAGGGGCGTCAGGATCGGCATCTCGAAGTCTCGCGGATGCCGTCCGACGGGCTGTCGCAGGGCGACGTGTCGTATCTGCTCGACAACTTCTTCATGGCGAACGCCGACAGCATGATCCGGCCCTTCGCCCGCTATCAGGAGCTGTACCTGAAGCGCGGCTTCGGCGTCGATGGCGTCGAGAATGCGATCCGTCGCTTCAGCGAGAAGGATTTGCGCGACCTCCAGGTCTGGAGCAACCTCACCTGGATGCACGAGCTGGCGTTCGTGAACGATCCCGATCTCGACGAGTTCCGCAAGAAAGGACGGCACTGGACGGAAGATGAGAAGCATTGGCTGCTCGACAAGCAGCGCGAGATCCTCGGCAAGATCATCCCGCTGCATAAGGAACTCGCCCTCAGCGGGCAGATCGAGCTGACGACGACGCCCTTCTTCCACCCGATTCTGCCGCTGCTCTGGAACAAGCGCAGCGCCCATCAGGCGATGCCGGGCTGCGCGTTGCCGCAGAATCTCGACTCCTACGCCGAAGACGCGAAAGTGCATCTTCAGCGGGCCGTCGCCTACCACGAAAAGCTCTTCGGCGAGAAGCCGGTCGGCATGTGGCCGAGCGAAGGCAGCGTGTCGCAAGACATCGTGCCCGCCATCGCCGACGTCGGCATCAAGTGGATCGCCACCGACGAGGAGATTCTCGCCGAGAGCACCGGCGGCTGGGTCGGTCGCGATGGTCAGGGACACATCCGCAACCCCGAGTTGCTGTTCCGCCCGTGGAAGGTCGAGAAGGACGGCAAAGAGTTGCAGATGGTCTTCCGCGACCACGCGATGAGCGATCTCGTCGGCTTCCATTATCAGCGAAGCGATCCGCGCCACGCCGCGAACGATCTGCTGGGCCGCGTCGAGGCGACCGGGCGTGCCATCGAAGGCAAGAACGGCGGCAAGCCGCCGATCGTGCCGGTGATCCTCGACGGCGAGAACTGCTGGGAGTATTACCCGGACGGCGGCGTCGGCTTCCTGCGAACGCTGTATCAGACGGCGGCGAAGCATCCACACATCCGCCCCGTGCGAATTCGCGATCACATCGAAAGGCACCCGGCCCACGACCGCATCCACCACCTGTATGCAGGGTCGTGGATCAGTCATAATTTCGCGATCTGGATCGGCCACCACGAAGACAACACCGCGTGGGACCGGCTCCACGAAACGCGAGAGTTCCTCAAGGCGAAAACCGCGGCGGGCGGAAACGAAGAGCAGCTCCGCCGCGCTTGGGACGAGATGTACATCGCCGAAGGCAGCGACTGGTTCTGGTGGTACGGCGACGATCACTCGTCGGCCCAGGATGCGTTGTTCGACCAGCTCTTCCGACGCCATTTGCTGAACGTCTACACGCTGCTCGACGAGGTTCCGCCGGGGAACTTGCACCAGCCGATCAGCCGGGGCGTGCGACGCATCGCGCATACGCAGCCGACAGGCTTCCTGCCGGTCAAGATCGACGGTCGGCGGACGTACTTCGAGTGGATCAGCGCCGGCAAGTATGTGAGCGGCAACGAACGCGGCACGATGACCATCGTGACCGAGGGCCTGCTCGGCGAGGTCTACTTCGGCTTCGATCGCGAGCGTCTGTTGCTCAGAATCGACACCGCGAAAGATGCGATCGACGACCTCGCGGGCGTCGAGCAGCTTCGGCTGCGCTTCCACGAGCCGAACGGTTACGAAGTGCGGGTGACGGGCCTCAACGTTCGTCAGCCGCGGGCCAAGCTCTACCAGGACGACAAGCCGGTCGCGAAGGCGAAAGTGGACGTCGCCGTCGGTCCGATCTT
The DNA here is from genome assembly GCA_013813775.1 of Planctomycetaceae bacterium. Lineage (GTDB taxonomy): Bacteria > Planctomycetota > Planctomycetia > Planctomycetales > Planctomycetaceae > JACCRE01. The sequence continues at coordinate 1,913 of JACCRE010000344.1, read as the reverse complement.
CGAGCTATCGCTCCGACTCGCCGACATCGACCGCAAACCCCACGACCCGGTCCACTTCGCCGTCGAAGCGATGGCCAAGAAAAACAGCCTCGACCGCGCGCCGAGGGAAGGCAGCATTGAACTCCGCTGCCCGACGGAGGATTTTGAGCTCGTCATGTGGCAGGCGTGACAGGGAAGTAAGTCGTAAGCAGTAAGTAGAGAGTTCAGAAGGGCCACGGAACATGGCAATTTCGGACTATCGTGGCCTCATCGTCTGGCAGAAGGCGATGGATCTCGTGATGGGATGCCACCGGCTTTCGCAGGCGTTTCCCGACGATGAAAGTTTCGGCTTGACCTCGCAGTTACGCCGGGCCGCTGTCAGTATTCCGGCGAATATCGCGGAGGTGGCGGGGCGGGGCACGCGCAAGGCCTTCACGAATCACCTTTGGATCGCAAATGGCTCGCTGCGCGAGTTGGAGACCCACGTGCTCATCGCGCAGCGCTTGAACGACGTTGCAAAAGAGGCAGTCGACGAAACCCTGAGCCGCACAGCGGAAATCGGACGCCTTCTCGTGGGCCTACGGCGGTCGCTTCAGCGGGCGAAACCCGCTTCGCCTTCCGACGAATCGTGATTCCGCAGGCCCTGCTCACCATTTACTACTTACTGCTAACTCTCCCCCCGCCATGCCTGAACTCCGCAAAGATCCCGTGACCGGCCGTTGGGTGATCATCGCTCCTGACCGGGCGAAGCGGCCGATGGATTATCATCACGAGCTCAAGCTCGTCGAAGGGCGGTTCGATCCGTTCGCCGAGGGGAACGAATCGGCCACGCCTCCCGAGATCATCGCCTATCGCCACCACGGTTCGTCGCCGAACGGGCCGGGGTGGCGGGTGCGCGTCGTGCCGAACAAGTTCCCGGCATTGCAGGTCGAAGGCGATCTCGAAAAGCGGGGCGACGGCATCTACGACCTGATGAACGGCATCGGCGCGCACGAAGTCATCATCGAGTGCCCGCACTACGAGACGAACATGTCCCGGCTGCCCGTCGAGATGATTCGCGAGGTGCTGTACGCCTACCGCGATCGGCTGACGGACCTCAAAAAAGACCGGCGGCTCGTGCACGGGCTGATCTTCAAGAACAAAGGCGCGATGGCCGGGGCGAGCCTCGATCACAGCCACAGCCAGCTCATCGTGACGAGCGTCGTGCCGATCACCGTCTGGGAAGAAATGACCGGAGCGATGGAGTTCTACAACTATCGCGGCCGGTGCATCTACGAGGACATGATCCATCAGGAACTCAAGGACGGCTCACGCGTCGTCCACGACACACCCGAGTTCCTCGTCTTCTGCCCGTACGCGAGTCGCTTTCCCTTCGAGACCTGGGTCGTGCCGAAGCGGCACGGCAGCCACTACGAAACGATCCAGCGGCACCAGATCGAGGACTTGGGCGGCGTGCTGAAGACGACGCTCGCCAAGCTGGAATTGGCGCTTGACGACCCGCCTTACAACTACGTGCTGCACACGGCACCGTTCGACACGGCGGATCTGCCGCACTACCGCTGGCACTTCGAACTCTTCCCCCGGCTGACTCGCGTGGCGGGCTTTGAATGGGGCAGCGGGTTCTACATCAATCCCGTCGCCCCGGAAGAAGCCGCCGCGTTCCTCCGCGAGGTCGAAATCCCGTCCGACTACGGAAAAGAGCACAAGGCCTCGGCATAAGTCCCAAAAGAACGCAGCGGCCCCGATCGAACTCGGGACCGCTGCGTCTATGACGGCCGCAAAGCGACCTTGTTCGGACGGGTGAGTCTAGCAGCCCGTTGAAGTATTCAAAATGCCTCGCGACGCGTCTGAGTCATGAGCCGAATTCCCTGCATTTCTCGACATTTGGCTGGTTCGTCGGCCGGTGCCGTCGATTACTTCAACAGGACGCTAGT